>JADZBU010000391.1 GCA_020851955.1 Chromatiaceae bacterium
CCGGCGGATGGTCTCATCCAGGGGCCAGCGGGGCTGCCAGCCGAGCTGGCTCCGGGCCTTGGCGCAATCCAGTTTGAGATAGTGGGCCTCGTGGGGCTGGGGCTGGGGGTCGAGCCGCCAATGGGCCGTCGCGCCGCCGGCCTGCCAGGCGGCGGCGAGGTGCTCGACGAGCCATTGGACGGGCCGGGCGTCTTCCTCGGCGGGACCAAAATTCCAGGCGGTGGCGAAGTCGGGGCCCTGGGCGTGGAGGCGTTCGGCCAGGAGCAGATAGCCGGCCAGGGGCTCCAGGACGTGCTGCCAGGGGCGGATGGCTTGGGGGGAACGAATGACGGCGGGTTCGCCCGCCGCCAGGCCGCGCAGCAGGTCGGGGATGAGCCGGTCGGCGGCCCAGGCGCCACCGCCGATGACGTTGCCGGCGCGGGCGCTGGCGAGGGCGATCCCCGGCTGGGCCGGGTGGGCGGGGGTGAAGTAGGCTTCGCGGTAGGCGTGGGTGACCAGTTCGGCGCAGGCCTTGCTGCTGCTGTAGGGGTCCCGGCCGCCGAGGGGTTCGTTTTCCCGGTAGCCCCAGACCCATTCGCGGTTTTCGTAGCACTTGTCGCTGGTGACGATGACCACGGCGCGGACGCCCGGGGTCTGGCGCACCGCCTCCAGCAGGTTGACGGTGCCCATGACGTTGGTGGCGTAGGTTGCGACCGGGTCGGCGTAGCCCTGGCGGACCAGGGCCTGGGCGGCGAGGTGCAGGACGATCTCCGGCTGGGCTGCCCGCAGGGCCTCATTCAGGCGGGTCGGGTCGCGGATGTCGGCGATATGCGAGGTCATGCCGCTGGCCACCCGGGCGACGGCAAAGAGGCTGGGCTGGGTCGG
Organism: Chromatiaceae bacterium; assembly: GCA_020851955.1. Classification (GTDB taxonomy): domain Bacteria; phylum Pseudomonadota; class Gammaproteobacteria; order Chromatiales; family Chromatiaceae; genus M0108. The sequence continues at coordinate 865 of JADZBU010000391.1, forward strand.
GGGGGCGAGGGCGTAGCCGGTGACCTGGGCGCCGAGATGTTGCAACCAGAGGCCGAGCCAACTGCCCTTGAAGCCGGTGTGGCCGGTGAGGAGGACGCGCCGGCCGCGCCAGAAGGCGGGGTCGGGATTCAGCGGTTTCACGGTGACCAGACCCGCCAGGGGGCGGCGCCCGTGGCCCAGAGCTGCTCCAGGTAGGTGCGGTCGCGCAGGGTGTCCATGGGGTGCCAGAAGCCGGGGTGGCGGTAGGCCACCAACTGGCGTTGCTGGACCAGGCGGGCGATGGGGCCGTCCTCCCAGGCGAGGTCGTCGTCGCCGAGGAGGTCCAGGGTGGCGCGGTTGAGCACGAAATAGCCCCCGTTGATGAGTCCGTTGTCGCCGCTCGGCTTTTCCGTGAATTCGACCACCTGCTCGCCTTCCAGGCCCAGGGCGCCGAAGCGGCCGGGCGGGGTGACGGCGGTCACGGTCGCCGCCTTGCCGTGGGCCTGGTGGTAGTGGAGCAGGCGGGTGATGTCGATGTTGCCCACGCCGTCGCCGTAGGTGAAGCAGAAGGCCTCCTCTTCCTCCAGAAAGCGCCGGACCCGGCCCAGACGGCCGCCGGTCTGGGTGTGCTCGCCGGTATCCACCAGGGTGACCCGCCAGGGCTCGGCGGAGCGCTCCAGGATCTCGATGCGGTTGGCGGTCAGGTCGATGGTGAGGTCGGAGTTGTGGAGCAGGTAGTTGGTGAAGTATTCCTTGATCAGGTAGCCCTTGTAGCCCAGGCAGATGATGAAGTCGTTGACGCCATGGTGGGAATAGGTCTTGAGAATGTGCCAGAGGATGGGCTTGCCGCCGATCTCCACCATGGGCTTGGGCTTGAGCAGGGTTTCCTCGGAGAGCCGGGTGCCCAGGCCCCCGGCCAGGATGACAGCCTTCATTGGCCTTGGCTGTCTTGGGGGGTGGCGCGCTTGAACTGGGTGGCGTGGCATTTGGGGCAGGGGGGGATGCGGCCGGTCTGGTGGAGGTGGACCTCGGCGCCGCAGGCGGTGCAGACGAGGGTGCCGGGGCCCGAAATCTCGCCGGTGTGGTAGCCGATGGCGTGGCGGGCCTGATCCGCCCAGCCGCGCAGTTGCAGGCTGGTCTGGTCGGCGACGCTGGTGAACATCTCCAGCAGGCGCTGCTCCACCTGGTCCAGGTCGAAGCGCCACCACTGGCGCAGGTCGGCACCGGTCTCGGTGATGTAGGTGGCGGCGTCCTTGATGTCGCGCTCGACGTAGTCGGCCACCTTGGCGGCCTCTTCGCGGGTGAGTTCGCCCAGTTCCACCATGTGGTCGCGGCTCTTTTCCAGAAGGTCGCGCAGGGCGGGCACGGTCTCCTGCCCGGCCTTGGCCAGGGAGTCGTGGGTGCGTTTGAGCATCTCCTCGTAGGCTTGGACCATCTTGTCGAGGGCGTCGGGCTTGTCGTTGTCGGTCATGGCGGGGCTCCGGGGGTGGCGGTGGATGCGGTGCGAGGGGGCCGGGTGGCGTCCCCGGTGTCAAGTTTGCCCCAAGGCGGGGAAATGGCAAGCCCGGGCTTGAGCGAGCGGCGCCTGACGGGCGGTTGCCTGGCATCTCGGGAGGCCGGAATTCCGGAACCGGGCCGTGAGAATTCTCCTTGTTGGCCTGCTGGGGTACTACTATGATTCCGAAATCCGCGTCTATTTACAGGAGTCCCGGCATGTTACACAACCCCCGCCCCCGCCAGTCCGGCGCGGAGACCTTGGAATTCATCGTCGTGGTGTTTTTGCTGGTGGTGGCGGTCATTCCCGCCCTCTACATGCTGGCCCCAAGCCTGCAAAAGGCCGTCTGCAACATTGTTGACTCGCTCAGCGGGACGACTAGCGATTGTTCAGCGGGTATTATTTTTAATGATGATTTTTCTCAATGCCCCGGGAAATGGGCAAACTTGATGGGTTCATTGAGTTGTGGCGCGAATGGCGGCTGTTCGGCGGCGGATAAGCCTACCCAAACCTTGGGAGACGGAACCGACGGCGAAGATTATACCATCAACACCAAGGCTCAATTGAACAAGGGGAACGGGTACGGCGTCTTCTTTCGGGCGAATGAGAATCCCAAGGGCAAGATCAATGGCTACTCATTCCAATACGACCCGGGCCTGGGGCAATTTGTCATGCGCAAGTGGACCAATGGGGCTGAATCAGCCCCTTTCGCGGCGGTGAAGCCGCCGGCGGGTTATCAATGGACCGGGGTGCCACGGGATATTCAGGTGGTGGTGAAGGGCGATACCTTTACCGTCTTTATCGATGGCAAACAGGTGCTGCAAGGCAAGGATGATACTTACAAATCCGGAAAAGTCGGTTTGCGCACCTGGTATGGCGGCGAAGCCTGCTTCAAGAATATCTCCGTGACCAAGCCCTGAGCCAGGGATAGCTCTAGGCCGGGTTCTTCGGCAACGCCGTCTCGGCCCCCTCCTCGTAGCGATAGCCAACCCCATAGACGGAATGGATCAATTCCTGCTCCGGGGCCAGGTCATCGAGTTTGCGGCGCAGTTTCTTGACGTGGCTGTCGATGGTGCGATCGGAGACGACGCGGTGGTCGCGGTAGATGCGCTCCATGAGCCGCTCGCGCGAGAAGATGCGGCCGGGGGCGGCATGGAGGGTGGCGAGGAGGCTGAATTCCACCGCCGTGAGTTCGATGGCGCGCCCCCGCCAGTGGACGCGCAGGGTGGAGGCGTCCAGGGTCAGGGCGCTGGTCTCGCCGCCCGGCTGGGCGCCGGTGGCGGCCTGGGTGCGGCGGAGCACGGCCTTGACCCGGGCCACCAACTCCCGGGGGCTGTAGGGTTTGCAGACATAGTCGTCCGCGCCCAGTTCCAGGCCGAGGAGGCGGTCGATTTCCTCGACGCGGGCGGTGGTCATGATGATGGGCACCGGACTGAAGGCGCGAAGGTCCCGGCACAGATCCAGGCCGTCGCGGCCGGGCAGCATGAGGTCGAGGAGGACCAGGGTGGGCTGGTTGGCGCGCACCCAGTCGGCGACCAGGGTGCCGTCGGCGAGGATCTGGGTGCCGTAGCCGGCGGCGGTCAGGTAATCGGCGACCAGGCGGGCCAGGCGTTCCTCGTCCTCGACGATTAGGATCAGGTCGGTCATGGGGTGGCACCTTGGAGGGGCAGGCGGAGGCGAATCCAGAGGCCGCCGAGGGGGGAGGGCAAGGCGGCGATGTCCCCGCCATGGGCCTCGGCGATGTTGTGGGCGATGGCGAGGCCGAGCCCGGCGCCGCCGCTGTGGCGGCCCCGGGAGGCCTCGACCCGGTAGAGGCGGTCGAAGAGATGGCCCAGGGCGGCCTCGGGGACCCCGGGGGCCGTGTCCTGGAAGTCGATGAGCAACTGGCCGGGCGCCTGGTCGAGGAGGATGCGGAGCTCGCCGCCGGCGTCGGTGTACTGGAGGCTGTTGTGCAGCAGGTTGCGGAAGAGCTGGGACAGGCGGTGGCCGTCCGCCCAGAGCACCGGGGGTTCCGCCAGCGGGTTGTGCAGCTTGAGCCCCAGGCCGGCGGCGGCGAAGCGGGGGCGGAAGGCGTCCAGGTCCGCCGCCAGGATTTCCAGGATGTCGGTGTCCGCCTTGCGATAGCTGAGGGCGCCGAGGTCGGTCATCGACAGCTCGTGCAGGTCATCCACCAGTCGGCCCAGGCGCAGGGTGTCGCCATGCAGGGCCTCCAGGGTGCGGGCGCCGAGGGGGCGGACGCCGTCCTGGGCGGCCTCGATCTCGGCGCGCAGCAGGGCCAGGGGGGTGCGCAGTTCGTGGGAGATGTCGGCCATCCAGCGCCGGCGCGCTTGCTCGTTGGCCTCCAGGGTCTGGGCCAGGGCGTTGAGGTCGCGGCCCAGCCGGCCCAGTTCGTCATCCCCCTGACTTTCGGCCCGGGCGCCATAGTCGCCGGAGGCCAGGCGCCGCGCCGTGTCCTGAAAGCCGCGCACGGGCTGGGCCAGCCGATGGGCCAGGGGAAAGGCGAAGAGGGCCGACAGCAGGACCATGGCGAGCGCGATGAGGAGCAGGGCCTGGCCCTGGCTTTCCTGGAACCGCAACTCCCCGGATTCGGGCAGGAAGGGGCCCTGGATCAGGGCCAGCTCGCCGATGCGCTCCTCGTCCAGGCGCAGGGGGAAGCGCGGTGTCCCGGGGAGCAGGTCCGGCTGGGCCTGGATGGGGTTGCCGTCCTGGTCCAGCAGCATGAGGCGCATTTCCAGGAGTAGGGGCGGGCCATCGGGTTGGCGCGCCCGCTCCACCGCCGGCGTTGGGGGCCAGATGCCGGGCTCTTCGAACCGGTGCCGCATGATGCGCGCCTGGTGACGCCGGGGGCCGCTGCCGGGGCCCCAGCCCCGGGGACCCGGGTCGGGTGGCTCTTCCGCCCGCTCGAAGCCGGTGAGGATGCTGATCCAGATGCCCTTGTCCGCGGCGATCTCTTGCCAACCGCCATCCTGGCGGTAGCGCTCGATCAGACGCTCCGTGATTTGCTCCAGCCGTTCCTGCTGGCGGCCTTCGGCCAGTTCCAGGAGTCCGTTGTTGAAGGACCAGGCCATGAAGGCGTGCATGCCCGCCACCGCCAGGGAACTGGCGGTCAGAAGGGTCAGGAAGAGCTTGGTGCGGATGGAAAAGGTCACGGCGGGGATTATGGCGGCCCAGGGTGCAGAAACAAAGGAAGCCCTCGCGCGTCCTCGGGGTTATTGAGATTCACGAAGCCGAGGGGGCAGTCGCTGAAGTACGCCAGGGCCAGCCGATGCCGGGCCTGCCAGGCATCGAGGCGCCGCTCCCCGGCGGCCAGGTAACGATGCAGGCTGGGAGCGAGCGCCACGGGCAGCAGGGCGTGGACCGGCTGGACTCGCTCGGCATCCCGGGCCACGGCGATCTCGGCGTCCGCCTGGGTCAGGGCCGCGGCCAGGCGCTGGGCCAGATCGGTGGGCGGATAGGGGCCGTCGCAGGGCAGGGTCAGAATCCAGGGGGTCTCGGCCACCGCCATGGCGGTGGCGATGCCCGCCAGGGGGCCTTGAAAGCCCGCCAGGTGGTCCCCGACCACGGGATAGCCCAGGGCGGCGTAGGCCTCGGTATTGCGGTTGGCGTTGATGAGGATGCGCCCGACCTGGGGCCGCAGGGCCGCGATGATCCAGGCCACCAGGGGCCGTCCCTCAAAGGGGATGAGCCCCTTGTCCTGGCCCCCCAGGCGGCGCCCCCGGCCGCCCGCGAGGATGACGCCGGTGATCTGGTCGGGAGTGATGGCTGGCATGGCGGGTCGGGGGACATGGTGATCTTTTCGGGCGCCTAGTTTAGCGCCATCATGTGCGGCCGAGGCATCCACCGAGCGTGAAGGTATCCGTATGGCCACCAGAGGTCCAAAGACGAATCTTGACGAGGGACCGGCATCCGGGCGGGCGGCCGCGAGCGGTCGCCCCTGGCGGGGTCTGGTGCTGTTCGGGCTCCTGGTGCTCCTGCTGGCGGCGGTGCTGCGGGGCTGGCCCCCCGGGGTGGAGCGGGCGGGCGGCGAGGCGGGTCTTTCGGAGGATGGTGCGCCACGGCCCGCTTCGCCGCCGGAGAGGGGGGCTGCCCAGGCCCCCGGGCAACTCGGCTCCCTGGCGCCCAGCCTGCCCAAGACCACGAGTCCTCTGTCCGTGGGGGAGGGGCCGGCGGCGCGGGAGGAGCGGCAGCTGCTCTCCCGCTTGCGCCGTCAGGGTGTCCTTCCCGAGGGGGCCGGGAGCCTGACCCGCCAGGAGCGGGTGCTCTACCCGGAACTGCTGACGCACATCGCCGACTCGTCCAACTGGATGCCGGAGCTGATGAAGGCCAGCAGCTCCATCCTCCCCCGGGGCGATGGCGAGCCGACCCTGCTGTCCCTCGACCGGGTGGCGGCGGATTCCGTCCTCTGGGAGTTCGGCCTGCGGGAGGGGGATGTCATCGCCCTGATCGATGGCGAGATCCCGCGCTTCAGCCCGACCCGGGCCATGGAATACATCCGCCAGGCGGATGAGGTCATGGCGGCCCTCGACAGGGGGGAGCCGGCCTCCCTGACGATTCTGCGCCAGGGCCAGCCGCTCCATCTGGTGTACCGGCGCTGGTAGCCGGTCAGGAATCTTCCCCGGGCGCCAGGCCGCTGGCCGCCTCCTGCACCTGATAGATGGCGCTGGAGTCGAGTTCGCCCAGGCCGCGACCCAGGAGGGCATTGAGGTACTGGGCCACGAGGGCGGTTCCCGGGAGGGCGAGGCCGAGTTCGTGGGCGGCCTCCAGGACCAGGCGCAGATCCTTCTGGTGCAGGCGGGCCTTGAAGCCGGGGTTGAAGTCGCGGTCGATCATGCGCTGGCCGTGAATCTCCAGGACCCGGCTGTTGGCGGAGCCGCCGAGGAGGGCGGCGCGGACCTTGGCGGGGTCCACCCCGGAGGCGCGGGCCAGGAGCAGGGCCTCGCCGACCCCGGCCAGGGTGTGGGAGATGGCGATCTGGTTGCAGGACTTGCAGACCTGGCCGGCGCCATGGCCGCCAATGTGGACGATGTTCCGGCCCAGGATCTCGAAGAGGGGCTTGACCCGCGCGAAGACCGCCGCCTCGCCGCCGACCATGATGGACAGGCTGCCCTGAATGGCGCCGATCTCGCCGCCGGAGACGGGGGCGTCGAGCATCTCCACGCCCCGTTTGCCCAGTCGCAGGGCCAGGACGCGGGTGGCGGCGGGGGAGATGGTGCTCATGTCCACCACCACCAGGCCCGGGCGGGCGCCGGCGAGGACACCCTGGTCGCCGAGAATGACCTGCTCCACGTCCGCCGTATCGGCCACCAGGGTGAAGAGGATATCCACCTGCCGCGCCACCTCCGCCGGGCTGGCGCAAGCGATGGCGCCGGCCGCGACCAGGGGGGCCATGGATTCGCTATGCCGGGCGTGGACCTGGAGGGGATAGCCGGCCTGGCGCAGGTTCAGGGCCATGGGCCGGCCCATGATGCCGAGGCCGATGAAGCCTATTTTCGTCTGCATGGGCTGCTCCTCAGTGCAGGGTGCTCTGGTGGAAGGCGGGTAGAAAATCCGGGCGGATCTCGGGTGGCATCTGGAGGTGGAAGCCCTGGGTGTCCAGGTTGGCCATGACCTTGACCACGTCTTCCCGGGCCAGCCGCCGTTCGGGGTGGAGGGCCAGTTCCATCACGAAGACCGGCGGGCCGAAGTGCTCCAGCAGGGCGGGGGGCAGGGCCGCGAAGCCCTCCTGGGTGGCGAGGTAAAGGTACATCTCTTCCTTGCGGGGGCTCTTGTAGATCCAGCAGGGGCGGGGTTCCTGGCTCATGCGCGTGGGGCCTCGGCGGTTGGGGTGGGGGGGGGTGGTTGGGGCGCTACTGTACCGCTTTAGCCCCGGACCGAACCAATTCGGGTTCAGGCGTCGGGTCGGGGCCGCGCCCAGCGCCGGAGCGCGTACTTGCGGGTCTCTTCCAGGAGGCCGAAGGCCAGGGCCAGAAGGACGATGAGTCCCCACAGGCCCGGCTCGAAGGCCTGGGTGCCAAAGACCCAGTTCCCAGGGACGGTGAAGACGATGAAGACCAGGAGCCCCAGCTCGACCGCCAGGCCCAGCAGCAGGAGGCGGTTGCCGAAGGGGGGCAGGGACCAGGCGGCGTCGCGGGGATGGCGGCAGATGAAGAGGTTGACGACCTGAGCGGCGACGATGGCCGCCAGACAGGCGGTGGTGGCCTGCAAATAGAGGGGGTCCCGAGGGTCGAGGGGGGTGCCGTAGGTCCAGCCACCCAGGTGGAGGACGCAGAAAAAGGCCAGGAGGGCCGCGATCGCCTGGAGGGGCCCCAGCCAGAGGTAGGCGCGCGCCACCAGGGGCCAGGAGAGCAGCCGTTCCTGGGCCGGGCGGGGCGGCTGGCGCATGACGCCGGGGTCGGGCCGCTCGGCCCCCAGGGCCAGGGCGGGAAACATGTCGGTGCCCAGATCGACGGCCAGGATCTGGATGATGGTCAGGGGCAAGGGGACGCGAAGCAGGACATAGACAAGGAAGGGCGCCAGCTCCGGGATGTTGGAGGTCAGGATGTAGGTCAGGAATTTGCGGATGTTGTCGAAGACGGCGCGGCCTTCCTCGATGGCATTGACGATGCTGGCGAAATTGTCGTCCAGCAGGATCATGTCCGCCGCCGATTTGGCGACATCCGTGCCCGACAGCCCCATGGCGATGCCGATATGGGCGGATTTGAGGGCCGGGGCGTCGTTCACGCCGTCGCCGGTCACGGCGACGATCTCGCCCTTACGCTTGAGGGCATTGACGATCAGCATCTTCTGCTCGGCGGTGACGCGGGCGAAGAGGATCTCGGGGCTGTCGAGGGCGGTCTGCAGTTGCGCCTTGGTCAGGCGGCGCAGGGACTCACCCAGAATGACGCGGGGGCGTTCCCCCTGGACCAGGCCGATCTCCCGGGCAATCGCCTGGGCGGTGTGGGGGTGGTCGCCGGTGACCATAATGACCTTGATGCCCGCCGAGCGGCACCGGGCGATGGCCTCGGGCACCTCGGGCCGGGGCGGGTCGTACAGGCCGATCAGGCCGGATAGCACCAGCCGTTCCTCCCGGGGTTTGGCGTCGCCCGCCAGCCGCCGCCAGGCACAGGCCAGGACGCGCAGACCGGCATCGGCCATGCGCTGCTGGGCCTGGGCGAGGGTCTGCTGGTGCTGCTTATCGAAAGGCTGGGTGCCCTGCGCCGTTTCGAGTTCGGCGCACAGCGGCATGACGGCCTCCGGCGCCCCCTTGCAGTAGAGCCAGCGCTCCCCCCCTTGGGTGACGATCACCGACATGCGGCGGCGTTCGCTGTCGAAGGGCACCTCGGCCGTGGGGGTCATGTCGGCAAAGGTCCTGGCCTGACGGGCGAAGGCGACCAGGGCCAGTTCCATGGGGTCGCCGAGCCAGACCGGCTGGCCGGCCCGGGTCCCCTGCTTGAGGCTGTGACAGACGGACAAGTTGCGCAACAGCCGCTCGGCCCCCGGCGTGTCGGGCGGCAGGGGGCCCTCGTGGAGATGGCCGTCCAGATAAGTCTGGCGCGCCGCCATGCGGTTTTGGGTCAGGGTGCCGGTCTTGTCACTGCAGATGACGGTCGTGGCCCCCAGGGTCTCGACCGCCGGCAGGTGGCGAATCAGGGCCTGGCGTCGCGCCATGCGCTGGGTGGCCATGGCCAGGGCCAGGGTCACGGTGGGCAGGAGGCCCTCGGGGACGTTGGCGACGATGATGCCAATGGCGAACATGAGGTTGGCCCAGAAGGGCAGGCCCAGGACGAGGCCGATCAGGAAGAAGAGCAGCCCCAGCCCCGTGGCGAAGAGGGCGACCAGCCGGGAGAGCCGGGCGATCTCCTCTTGCAGGTGGGACGGCGCGCTCTCGGCGGTCTGGGTCAGGTGGGCGATCTGGCCAAATTCAGTGTGCATGCCGGTGGCGAAGACCAGGGCCCGTCCCTCGCCGGCCACCAGGGCGGTCCCGGCCAGCAGCAGGTTGCGGGTCTCCAGGCTGGTCTTGCCCTCGGGGCAGTGATCGGCGCTCTTGGCCTTGGGCAGGGATTCCCCCGTGAGGGTGGCGGTGTTGACGCGGATCTCGGTGCTGGCGATCAGGCGGCAATCGGCGGGGACGTTGTCGCCGGCCTCCAGCAGGATGATGTCGCCGGGTACCAGCAACTCCGCCGGCAGGCTGGTCAACTGGCCGTCGCGCACCACCTTGGCGGATTGGGGCAGGAGTTTGCGCAGGGCATCGATGGCGCGCTCGGCGCGATATTCCTGCCAGTAGGAGAAGCTGCCGTTGATGAGGATGACGGCGAGGATGGCGATGCCGAGTTGCCACATCCCCGCGCCCGGGTCGCGGGATTCCGCGAAAAAGGCGAGGCCGGCGGCCACCCAGAGGATGAGGGCGAAGAAGTGGGTGAACTCCCGCAGCAGGCGCCGCCACTCCGGCTCGGCGCCGATGGCGAGGATGCGGTTTTCGCCATACTCCCGCAGCCGCCGCGCGGCCTCGCTGGCCGTCAGGCCGGTGGCGGCGGTGCCCAGGCTTTGCAGGGCCGCGGGGATGTCAAGTTGCGCCAGGTGCATGGGGTCAGCTTAGGCCAGGATGTGCCTCTTGCCTAGGCGCAAGCGCATATGGCTTGGTAATGCTCCCTTGGTGGGGGAGGCATGCCTCCCATGCCGAGGCCCCACCACCCCGCCAGACACCCCGCCCAGCCTGGGCGAGGCGCTGCGCTGGGTGGCAAGCTCGGCGGCTTCCTCGGCCGCAAAGGCGATGGCCAGCCAGGATCCATGGTGGTGTGGCGCGTCTTCGAGGCACTGGCCTTGATTACCGCGACCTTCCGGTTCTTTCATCCCCAGTTACCGGCCGGCCCCTGACCCACCGTGGTCAGTAGGGGTAATAGATAGCCCATGCGCCGGGCCCGGCCACCAGCGAGGATGATGCCGGTGATGGAGTTTCGCGTGTGAGGCAGGGCCTGAAGGGGAAAGGCACTTCTCGATGTTCTCGTCATGTTGGTCGGGCCCGGTCACCGAGCGTTTACCAACCGGGCGCCAGGAACCGTTAGCGCCTTCCCGCTTTGTAGGGAGTCCATGGGTCCTTGCCCTGACGCCAGACATAGCCGTTGTCATAAGCCATGACCGTGGCGTCCTCGTTTTCGGAGACGAACAAGGTTTGGGGAAGGTCCCGCAGGTAGGATTCGGGCCGATAATCTGTGTTGAGGAAGGGGTTGTTGTTGATCATCCCGCCGATGACATGGGACATGGCCAGATAACTGGTCGGTTCGGTGATCCTGATGGGAGCGCCGGGGCGGGACACGCCCGGTCCGATGACGCGGATGCCAAGGGGTACCAGGGTGATGGCTGGGCTGGGTATTTCCCGCAGACCGGGGAATTGCATGCGGTCACCCTCCAACGCTGCCCCATGTTCCGACGCAACCACGACGATTGTGCGTCGGCCCGAGGATTCGAGCCGGTCGAAAAAGCGCACCACGCCGTCCAGCAGAGTAGTGGCGCGCTTGCCATAGGTTTTCAAACTGTCACGGGAGGCGCCGGGCTCGTTGAGGTAGTTGCCATCGTGCAGGGATATGGTGTTGTAAAACAGTGCGGTCGGTTTTTTGCCGCCAGCGGGTTGGTTTTCCAGCCAGCGCGCCAGGACGGCATAATCATCGAAGATGGGGCTGTCGTCGAAGCTCCGCTGGCTGATGGGCAAGTCCACCAGCGATAAAGCCGAACGATTTTGGATGTCGTATTGCTGTTGGACAATTTGCAGTAATTCGTCGAAGTGGCCATCGTGATTCATCGCCAACTCCGACTCGAAACCGGCTTCCGCCAGTTGCTTCATCAGGTAGCATCCCGGATTTGCTGGGGAATAGAGCGCCTGGTGTGATGTTTGACCACAAGTAGCGCGTAGGAAGCGGATGGCGGCCGGTCCGCTGTAGGATGCGGCTGAATTGAAGCGGGTAAACAGCAGGTCAAGACGTTGCCAGATGGGATGTTGCTCCAGGCCTGCTACCCGAATGTCGTCCCAGGAGAGGGAACAAATATGCAAAAACACGATATCGAACGGCTGGGATACGTCCGCGGCTGGGACAAAGGTTACCTTGCGGCGTGCCTCGCTGGCGAAAAAATCCGCGAGTAGCTTATCGAAATCCACCGACTCTGTCGGGCGGGAATTTGGGCTTGGACTGGGGGTAAGGTTTGTGTTTGGTTCTTGCGTTTTAACCGTGACTTCCGCCAGTTCAGGATGGGTAATATTCCGAAATAAATAATTTTGAGGTACTAGGGGTATAATAAGTAATGCCGTCAAGCAAACAATGACCATGCCCCCAATTCGCACCCATTGTTTCAGGAATTCAATCAGGGCCCATAAGATCAGGAAGCCCGCCAGCAGGCGGAGGTCGATAATTCGACCGGATAATTCCAGTAAGTATTCCTGGCTGAACGACAGGATCTCTGGCAATCGCTTAACGAATTGTCGGAAGGGGGGCAGGAAAGAGTCGTAATAAAGCAGAACGGCCGCTAGGGGAAGGGCGATCAGCCTCTGGAGCCAACGCCGTAGCCTGCCCCGTGATGGAGCGGCAACGAAAACGGCGAACAGTAAATTTTCCAGCGCGTGAAGGCCGATATAACCGTACCAGTAGAGGAGTAACTTGCCAATAAAATAGGTGCTCCATCCCCCCAGGCTCCAAACACGGGAATGATGATGCTGTGGGGTGGTGAAGTGGGGTGGTTCAGACATCGGGGCGGATTTTGTAGGGATGTCGGACCGCCGGGGGGGGAGGTGTCCGGTCGAAGTGCGGCGATTCAAGGAGGAAATTCGCGGCGAGGGTGCCATAGCTGGCGGGGACATTCAGTTCATCGGCATAGTCGGGAACGGCGCTGGTATTCAGGAAATGGGCCAGATCATTCAGGCCATGCTCGATGGTGGTGGGAATGGGAAAGCGCAATTGCCCTTCAAACAACACATCGATGGGCAGGGTAAAGATATGATCCAGGGCTAGGTCCACGTCGCCTTCTCGGCAGGCAAATAAAAAGACATAGATACTCTCCGGGATTGCCGTGCAGATATCCCCTTTGCGCTTGATGTCGCAGGCCCGCAGGGCATCCAATGCCGTTATGCCCGGGGCGAGGGGCAAGCGCACTAGTATACTCTGAGCGGCCAGGGCATTCATCGAGGCTAAGGCCTGCCGACATTCGAGCAAAAAATCCGGCGCGGGCAGATAACCCATATGAACTGAATAGGGGGTAACCAAGGTGGTGATTTCATCGAAGTGTTCATGGAAAATATGGGGGATGCGCTGTTCGCGGCTCTTGTTGATCGTGCTCAGGAGGCGGGAAAAGCTGGTTCTGGTCGGTATGATTTGATTGACGCCCACCTTGAAGAGCAAGTTCTCTTGCGGATAACGCATGTGGGCACCCATTTCTAGCACCAGAATCCGCAGGCTAGTTCCCTTTTCCCTGCGCACCTTGAATATCCAGCGGGCCAGTTCCTCGAAGGGGGTATGGGTATCCCAATGAACAACCACCGCCGCCCCTACAGCATCCGCAATCAATGGCTCCAGGTCGGCCAATTGTTCCGCCACGCGCCAGTTCTCCGGGGGGGGCACGTTTCTTAGGACCGCCCGGGTGGCGTAGACGATGTCGGCATCGATGGTCAATCCCGGGGTAAAGTCTTCGCAAGGCGTGTTCAGCGCTTTGACCGCCCTCAGGTTGCCTTCGGGGGTGATATCCAGCAACCAGTCGCGCTTGACGCTCAGGCCTTTCGGGCTGAACCAGTGGTGAAGGGACCAGATGATCGCAGTTCCCTCTTGCTTGAGATGACTCAGGCCAGCCAGTCGATCACGCTGGATCAGGAGTTGTGACAGACGTTCCGGGCCCATGGTCTGGTAATCGAATAGCAGCAGCAGGGTGCGGCTGCAGTGGAGGCTGATGGGCGCCGATCCTCCCCATTCCCAGATCTGTTCCGCCCCCTCGACGATGACCAGGGCGTTCACGGGGACCTGTAGTTGTTCCAGTTCCTTCACGAGTTTCAGGATGGAGTTCCTTGCTCGCTGACGGGTACGAAACACCTTGATCCGACCGGCCTGTGACGTGGCCAGTGCCTGGCGGGTCAAGGGGTTCCGGGCCAAAAACAAGGATTCAGGATCGCCGGTGGCGATGTAACAACCCAGCAATTCCGGCTGGACCAGCGTACCCAGGCTAAGGGCACGGATGAGGTCTGGGGATTCATGGATGACGCCGTACCACCGACCTGGAAGCATTCCATCCGCCCCCTCAATGCCCTCGATTCCAATCAGCATGCTCATCCCTAGAAGTCTCCGTAGGGCGTTAAGGTTTGCGGAAGCCGGGCCAGCGGTTTGCCATAGGCTTCGAAGTCGTAGCGCAGGTAGAGCATGCCGCGGTTGGGCTCGTAAAAGGGGGAACGATCGATCCCAATCGAGCCACCGACAAACAGATGAGGGGTTATCTGGTACTCGAAGGCCCCCCGGATGCCATACCCGGTGCTGTGACTGGAACCCCCTTCGTACCAGGGATCGACGCCGGTGACCGGCTCCAGCCTCTCAGCGTCCGCCTGAAGGTCGGGGTGGCCAGGGTAATAGGGCGCGTCATCCAGCCGCGACCAGGAGAAGGAGATCCCGGCACGCAGGATGTAGGCCCAGCGTTGCGTCCGTGCCTCCCAGGTGACGGGAAATGACAGGGAGGCATAGGACTGGGGACTGTAGTAGCCACCATGCCCGAAGGTGAATTCACCCAGATTCCGCTCGAAGCTCCAGTAGGAGGCATTGATGCCGAGGGAGAGTTCCCGATCGGGCTCGTTGATCACGCGACCATAAAAGCCACCCATGAGAATTTTGCGGTCGTTCGTGGGCACATTTTCGCCGGTCAAGGCATGCCAGGAAAGGTTCGACCAGAAGCCAAAGGTGCCACCTTGGTCGCGGCTGAGATTCAGGCGGAGGCCATTAGCGAGAATTCCACCCCAGACTTCGCCGGTGCCGGGATCGCGGGTACCGCCAAAGGTCAGCAAGCTGCTGGTCAGGGGACGACGGGAGACCGTCAGGCCGTAGGAGAAGGGGCCCACATCCCCATCCCAGCGCAGGCCGCCAACCAGATTCTGCACCTCCATGCCACTGGGGGTGGTGCCGAGATCGAAACGCAGTTGTGGGGTTTGATAGCCCAGGGCGAGGGTGAGTCCCGTCGCGGATTGGTCGAGACTGCCCTGGGGACAATTTCCCCACTGGCCGCACAGCAGCAGGGTGCCAAAGGTTTCGGCCTCCTGCGGGTCGTCGAGATCCAGTGAGCCGGCGTCAAAGCTGAGTTCCTCCGCGCGGATAAAGAGACGACCTCCGGGGCCGAGGGGGATCTGGCCCTCGGCCAGGACCCCGATCGCCTCCACCGAGGACTTGCCCGGGGTCGCGTCGCGGGTCAGGACATCGAGGGCCAGAACGGCGTTGCCGGGAGGTGGGTCCTGGCTGTCCTCTCCGGCCGGGGTGTCCCCGCGAATGATCCCATCCAGCGTTTGCCAGCCTTTGCGGACCTGCTCTTGTAACTCCTCCACGTCGCCGGCTTGCCGTGTCGCCTGTTGCAGGCGTTCCCGGGCTTGGTCATGATCGTCGGCCCGGGCCAGGTCAAGCCCTTCCGCGATCAAAAGGTCCAGGCTCAGGCGCTGGTGGAGTTCCTTCATTCCAGCGGTGCGGCTGGCGGCGGGTATGGATTCGAGCGTGGCGATGGCCTGGCGCTTTTCATCCTCGGCGCTCAGATACAGGGCCAGCGCGTAACGCCAGTCCACATTCCTGGGATAGTTGGCTTGTCCTGCCTCCAGTAACTCGCGCCCCCGGGCCACCTGGCCCCGTTCCGCGAGCAGTCGGGCCAGGCGGTAACCAATCCAGGGATCACCGGGATTCAGCGACCGGGCCTCTTCCAGGTAGCCCTGGGCCTCATCCAGCCGACCGGCTTGCTGCATCGCTTTGGCGGTAGTTTGGAGCATTTCGGCCCGCAGTGCCTGCACGCGGGTGCCCAGGGTCCGCCGCTGGGGAGGCGTCAGGGCCTTCAGGGCCGCCAGCAGCCGTTCATGCTGGTCGGATTCCAGCATGAGGGTCAGCAAGCCATTCAAGGCGGAATAATTGGTGGGGTCCTTGCGGAGCGCACGGCGATACCATTTTTCCGCCCCTGGGATGTCATTCCGCTTTGCCGCGATCTGACCCATTATGGCCAGGCCTTGGGGCTCTTCCGGATCGATGCGCATGGCTTCAGTGACCTTTCGCTCCGCCAGGGTGAGTTTGTTGGTGCTGATGGCCTGGTCGGTCTGCCGAAGCAACGACCAGTAGCGGGCGGCCTTGATGAGGGTTTGCCATTTTTCGCTGTTGTCCGGGTCGAGTTCCAGTGCCCGGGTGAACAGGGGCAGGGCATCCCCATGGCGACTCTTGCGCATCAGGGCGATGCCTTCCTCACCCATCCGCCGGGCGCTGTCCTGTTCGGGTGACAAGACGACGGGCACCTCTGCGGTGGCTTCCGGCTGGCCACGCATGACCCCCAGCAGTTCCTGAAGTGCCGAGTCGCCAGGCTCCAGGAGCAGGTATTCCTCCAGCAAGGGGGCATTGTCCGGATGATGTTTCAGGCGCAAGAGGATATTCCGCCAGGTGAGGCGCGCGGCCTTTTGCTGGGCGGGATCATTCGCCAGACGGCGGACGCGGCTCAACGCCCGGGGTACGCCATCCGGTTGGCGCGACTCCAGGTCGGCCCAGGCGAGTTGGAAGGCGGGGTTGTCCGGGTCCTGTTCGGCGATCTGGCGGAGTTGGTCAAGGGCTTCTGATTTTCTCTCTGGAACCTGCATGATCAGGTACCAATATTCCCAGGCCAGTTCCCCTGGTGGCGGGCCGTCCGTAAAGAGTTCCTGGTAGGACTGCAACGCCAGGTTAAGACGTTCCTGACCGCGGCCGGTTTCCCAGGATTTGTAGGCCATCCTGGTGCGCCGCAACTGGTCCGGGTCAGAAGCGGTCAAGGTTACAAGGGCGGTCAGCGCCTTGAGTTGGGGGTAATCGGGATGATGGGTGCGCAGGCGGGCGAGGAATGCCTGAGCTTGGGCAATCTGCCCTTCGGCGATTTCGAGGCGGATTCGCTCTGCCAAGCCCTCGGCGTGATCAGGATAGCTAAGCTGGAGTTGGTCCAACGCCTGTCTGGCGTCCGCCGGACGATGACGGGACTGCCAGAGCCGGGCCTTAGAGAGCAGAAAATCGGCTCCCTCGTCGGCCAGCGGGGTCCCGGCGCCTATGACTAAGCCCATGGCCATTAACAGGGGTAAACTCCAGGGAGAAAGGTTCCTCATCAGTGGAAGCAAGAGCCTATGGGGACTGGCAGGTGCCGGCCGCGGGCAGACGCAAGGAACCGTCGGATTGGAACCGATAACGCTCATCCCGCCAGCCTTCAGCGAACAATCTCAGTGCCTGGTTGTAGTATTCCGCTTGCGCCTCGGGGTGGCGGGCCTGCACGCGAAACCACTGGAGGGTGGCAAGCTCGCTGGCCCCCGCGGCTTGAAGGAACGGGGCCAGGGCGGCGGAGAAGCCCCAGGGCCCCGTGCCTTCGGCGGTACCCTGACGGCTGTCGACATTCAGCGGCGGGGTGCCCTGGCGAGCGACGAGGGTGACCATGGGTTCAAGGTGTTTGAGGATTTCCGACTGAAGTGGGTCTTCAGCCGCAAGCAGACCGGTCCAGAGATAGACGCGGATGGCATCGAAGCTGCCTGTGGCCTGGCTGGACTGGTCTGGCAGAAAACCCACGCGGCTGCGATAGGCTACCCAGTCAGGTACCAGGCCATGGGGCGAGGAGTCCAGCAGCAACTGGCGCGCACTGGCCAGTAACTGTCGCCACCCAGCATCTGGGTAAAAATCATCCAGGCGGCGTAATAATTGGATGGGCATATAACTTGGATTCAGCCGCCAATAATCCGGCTCGGGAGCGAAGCCCTTGGGCGCCGGGAGCAGGGTAAGCCCCAATCCTGGCAGATCAACGGTCTCCTCCCGGAGGATGCGTGCCGCCAACAGGGCTGCCAGGGCCTTGAACCGTTGGATTTGCCAGCGCTCACCGGCTTCCGCCAGGCTATAGGCAAGCCAAAGATCGGCGTCTGAGGCAGGATTAGGATCCAGCACCATCCATGCGCCGTCCTCAGTCTTACCCCACTGCCATGCGGGTAGATGGGCGGTCAGGTCTCCCTGGGCCAGGTTGCTTTCCGTCCATTGCAGGAGGCCGGCAAAGGCTTCCCTGTCATCCGCCACTAGGGCGAAAAAGAGGGCGTAGGCCTGTCCCTCGGATGTGCTCTGTTGCTGTGGCGTGCTCAGGTCGATCACGCGTCCGTCTTGACTCAGGAAGGTAGCCTTGAAGTCCTCCCAAGCTGGCCAGGCGAGGCATGCCGTGGTATCCGCTGCCAGAGCCGGGCAAAGAAGACCCCAGAGGAGTAGGGCGGACGATATGCGCATCTTGACCCCTATTCGGTTGCTTGCATTTTCTTACGTCAGGGCTGGTATGTTTAGTTCGGTTCTCCCCGGTGTCGAAGTCGCTTAGCCGCGACCGCCCTCAAGGTTCGCCACAAGGCGATTGCGAAGAGCACGGAGACCAGAACCGAGATTGAAGCCAACAGGAAGGCCGAGTTAGAAAGGTGGAACCAGATGAAGTCAAGAATACCCAGCTCGCCCAGATAGTAGGTTTCACCGACAAGGGTGGAATCCACGGCCCCGCCCCGCGCGAATACGATGCTACCTCGCATCTGGCTGACCAGGCTGGAATTATCCAGGGCATCCAGTATTTGTGTCATGGACGATGAGTCGGTCGCGGTCACGGCCACGACGCTTCGTCCCTGCTGCAAGGGAGAGGCAAAGCCGATCAAGGCCGCGATCGGACCCGTATCCTTGAAGCCGACGCGGGCGGCAAGGTCGGGTTGTGGCGCCTTGCCAAGACTAAGGGTTTGATACCAGTACTCCAGGTTATGCACAGGTTGGCCAACATAGCCACGATTGGCTGCAATTAGGCTTGGAAGGCTTTCCGCCCAGCGTTGCAGCAGCGGTTGTTGAGGGATTGACCCGATCAGCAACAGGTTCGAGGGGGGAACCTTGTCGATGTCGCTGGCGGGTGCGATGCGCAAACGGGTGGCGGGGTAGCCGGTTGAGGCGCCCATGCGTCCCAGCAGGGTGAAGAGGACTTCCAAATCGGTCGGGGTCAGGCTGTCCGGCAGGATGGCCGTGGTGTCAGCCAGATCCGCGAGTATAGTAAATGGGTAGCCACTGTTGGCGAAAAAGGCCAGGTTAGGCATCAGGGTATAGTGGGGGAAACCGGAAAAATCGATCTCGGAATCCGGATCGATCGCGGCACGCATATTGTCGTTCGGAATATCCCCGCAGTATTTATCCATGGTAAAGTCGAAAGAAAATTGGAACTGGAGTTGGTTCGAACTACCAATTCTGAAGGCTGGAATGAAAAAGCGATTTATCTGGTCGAAAAAATCACCGCTATCAAGTGGCATCTTGAGCATGGCGTTGCTGCTACCACTTTCCGATAGCACCAGATTGTAGCCTTTGATGAACTCATCGTTGATGCCAATGGTGAGGCGGGAATTATCCGGGCGAGTCGGGGGAGTGTAGTTATATTTCAGATTGACGGGAATACCCTTGCTGCGCCAGAGAAATAGATCGGCGGGAACGCGCAGATTGATCCGGATAAAATCGGGATGGTGCCCCCTGACCTCCAGCATCCGGGTTCTTTCGACCAATTCACCGAATCGCATGGGTCGGTCAAGCTTCACCCAACGGGGGGCATCGTAAGGTTGACGAAGTTGGTCCAGGTTAGCCTCGATCACGGTCACGCGAGGACCCGCGAGCGCTGCCTTGCCCAGGATCAGGGCATCGACGGCCTGCTGTAGTTCCTTATCGTCACGGCCAAGAATCACCAGGAGTTGGGATGTGTCGTTGGGATGGCTCAGGACGGCAAGGGTTGGCCCCTCGATTGGAGACTCCTCCAGGAGTGGGCCTAGATAGTCCGGAGCGCGATCCGCAAGGGCGAAAAGGATCGCGTTTGCCTGAGGTAATTTGTTAAACAGGACCGGAAATCTCGCGCCACGCCAATCCGCGATAAGGCCAAACCAGGACGCGAGGGTTCCAGCGGCACGGATAGTTCCGTTGGAAGGGACATCAGCAAAGACAAAGGGCAAGGTGAGTCTGGTTTGATCCGTACGGTAAAAGAATGGTTCGGGAAAAGTTTTCAAGTCATCGACGACGTTGAGTCGCCGAATCCTGAAATCGAGTTCACTGGTCAGGCCAATATCCGCCCAAATACTGGAGTGTATTGGGTTCTCGCATTCTTCGGTGTAGTGGCCGATGAGTTGAAAGCGTAATTGATTGAAATCAGTTAGAAAACGGGGGTCGAGATCAAGGGTGAGCGAATGGGGCTGACCCGCT
Source organism: Chromatiaceae bacterium (assembly GCA_020851955.1). Taxonomy (GTDB): domain Bacteria; phylum Pseudomonadota; class Gammaproteobacteria; order Chromatiales; family Chromatiaceae; genus M0108. The sequence continues at coordinate 20,755 of JADZBU010000391.1, forward strand.
TGCTCCTTAGGTAGGGGGAGAACGGCTACTACCTCATCATTGAGGTAGACCTTGAGATGTGAAAGTCCGGGGAGTAGGGAAGGGGAATAGGTCATATCCAATTTCAGACGCAGACCGACGACCAGTTCATCGCCGCGACTGCCGAAGGTAAGGGTGGCGCTGTCCCGGCCACCTCGAAGTTCCAAAGGATTATTCCAGCCCAAGTCGCGAAAGCTTAAGCGCCGTTCTTCCAGATCAGTAGCGGCTTCTTGGTCATGGGCCCTTGGTTCGGCCACAAAGGTAAGGGAAGTCGCACGGGTGTCCTCGGCACTGTAACTGGTGGTGCTGGCCAGCACCAGAACCAGGAACAAGGAATGAGCGAGCCAACGCCTAATCACGGGGTTGATCCTTCCGTCCACCAGGACGGGTTATGTGGTAACCAATAGTTAAGTCTGCCCAACCAGCGCCGCCGAGGCTGGCGTCCAGCGTATGGGACCGCTGAATGGAGCAGGCGTTGGTAGCCTTGTATGCCCAAGGCAAAAATCTCGCGAAGATTGGCCACCAATTGGTCATTCTTCTCCAATCCTCCCCAGTGTAACCAGGCGTCCGCCCGGGAAAAGATGCACTGCATCAGGGTCTTTTCCTGAGCGAGTGGCATAGCCGCCCACTGCAATTTAAGTATCGTTGGATGATGGATAATCACACGGGCTGGAAAGCTGTGTTCCTGTAACCCTAGGGGTAGATTGACACTTATATGATCGCCGGGAGCCAACTGTAACGATTTTGTGACACTCAAGGCAATCCCCCCTTCGGAACAATCCAGGGTACGACAAGAAAAAAAACGTCCGTCAGGGAGCGAGATGGATGCTTCCAGGTCGATCTTCACTCGGTGAGACTTTCTCACCTGTCGTATTTCACCTGCGACACCTAACGCTACACCCAGAACAAGGAGGTTATAGAAAACCCAGGCCAGGTTTAGCCAGACGGTGGCGATTTCCTCCTGGTTCCCCCAGATAAGGCGATAAATACCAAAAGTTAATCCGAGCAGATTCAATCCGATCAGCCAAAGATAAGGACGGGATATATCCCAGTCAAAGTAATTCCGGTCAATCAAGCCGCCTTTACTGGTGACATTGAAACGACCTTTATGTGGCGCAACCAGAGCGACAAAGGCCGGACGGGCGATATACCAGGCCAGTACGGTTTCGTAGACTTCGGCCCAAAAAGAGTATCGATGGTGGCCTTGTATACGTGAATTGGTGAGGTTGGTATGAATAATGTGTGGTAAGGCATACAACAGAATGCCCAAGGCGCTAGCATAGATACTGTAGGCATTAAAGACCAGGAATGCCAAGGGGATCGTCAAATAAATCAGGCGCGGCAACCCGCTGAAAAAGTGCAGCATGGCGTTACCGTAACACAGTCGCTGCGCCCAGGACAGGCCAGGTCCCAAAAAAGGATTGTCGATGCGGAAAATCTGTGCCATGCCGCGTGCCCAGCGTATGCGCTGGCCTATATGGCCGGCCAGGTTCTCCGTCGCGAGGCCGGCCGCCTGTGGAAAGCGGATATAGGCGGAGTCAAAACCCAGACGATGGAGACGCAGCGAGGTGTGGGCATCCTCGGTCACCGTTTCGGTAGCGATACCACCAATCTCCTGCAAGGGTCCCCGGCGCATGATGGCGCATGAACCGCAAAAAAAAGCGGCGTTCCAGAGATCATTGCCATCCTGAACTATGCCGTAGAATAATTCCCCTTCGTTAGGTACTCGCTGAAAAGTTCCCAGGTTGTGCTCAAAAGGATCTGGCGAAAAGAAGTAATGAGGTGTCTGGACCAATGCTAGCTTGGGGTTTTCCAGAAATAAGCCCATGGTGGTTTGCAGGAATGATCGGGTCGGACGGTGGTCGCAGTCGAAGATCGCGATATATTCGCCCTGAGTTAGGGAAAGGGCGTTATTTAGATTGCCGGCCTTGGCGTGGCGATTATCATTACGGATGATGTAACCGATTCCCAGGGATTCGGCCAGACTTCTAAATTCTTCTCTCCGGCCGTCGTCAAGCAGATAGATATTCAGTCGATCTCGTGGCCAATCCATCCCCATGGCGGCCATGATGGTTGGTTTCACAACCGGTAGGGGCTCGTTGTAAGTCGGGATATACACGTCCACTGTTGGCCATAGCGATAGATCCACGGGTATTTTTTGGGGTTTACGGTGGAGCGGCCAAGCTACCTGGAAGTAGCCTAATAGCAAAATCAGAAAGGCATAGAGTTCGGCGAATAGCAGTAGTAGACCGGCGGTGATATCCATCCCGCTGCTCCAGTCTAGGGTGGTGGTCATGCGCCACCAAAAATAGCGGCATGATATTGTTAGTGACAGCACGATCATGATCAGGGTAATGACATCCCCTGGGATTCGCCTCAACCAAGTGGCGAGTCCCCATAGGAGCGCAACATAAAGAAGTTGGGCTCCCAGATCGAAAGGGGTGGTGATTACAATGAATGCCAGTGTGCCGCTCAAGAGGTAAGCTGAATAGCGAAGCAGGGGGTAACCCAAGATATTATGGGCACCTGCTGATTCCAGTTCCCTCGTGATGGGCTGGAATAGGGGTTCTAATCGCTTTTGGGTGGCCAGGAGCCAGCGCCATGAGCGACGATGGAATTGGTTAATGATCCGTATGGTCTGGAGGGGAAGGGAGGGATGGCGATTCTGGGGAGGGATTACTAACGACAACCACAAAAGCTGAATCAGAAAACGCGGAACATCCAGTAGGCCGAATCGATGGAAATCAATATGCGGGAAGCTGAGGGCGAACCATTCCGACCAATCCCGTGCTCCTGATTGGGTGGGGGGGGCATGGAACAAGAGTCGCGACCATTGGGCGCGGATGGGCAAATCTGGATTTAGACCAAGGGCCGCATGCAGCCACACCGATCCTTTCATGCCGATCGGCTCTCTGGATTGTCAGGCTGTTGGACGGGGTTCATCCGCGCCTTCAACCAAATCCGCAGCAGGGTAAAGTCGTGTACGGCTTGGCTGTGAGGGCAATAGTCGAATAGGGTTTTCTGAGTGGCGAGTGCCTCTCGGATAAATTCGTCCTGATGGACTGGTATTGGGGAAAGACGGGATTGCAGGCGGGAGGTTTGCAGATTGTTGCGGACATCCCGATCAAGTTGACGAGAAGGCAGGAAACCATTGAGTACGAAGAGGATTTGTCGTTCATCCACACCGAGTCGGAGCAGATCACTTAGTAATGAAGGGATCGCGGTCAGACTCAAGGGGTCAGGTTCCAGCACGACGAGAATTGTTTGCGCTAACCGAATACCTTCCTCGAATAGGCTATAAGGATGCCTGGGACAATTACAGATCACTCTGAAGTTGTCCGGCACGTCCAACCTGGAAATATCCTCCGCCAACCAGCCTGGACGTTCAACCAGGCTGGCGGCAAACCTATCGATGGCAGGTCCTGCCTCACCAAAGGGCAGAAAGTCCCATCCCCTCGCACCGCGGTATATGGCCTCATACCAGGGTTCCCCTGAAAGCCATTGGGTTGCCAAACCAGCGGTATCTGCTTTATCCATTCCCAGATAGAGTCGCAGCGTGTTGGTTGGGCATAGATCTACCGCCAGTAATGGCCAGCCTTCCTGATGGAATCCCGCGGTTAGATGCGCGGTGACCGAGGTTGGGTCAATACCGCCATGCGATCCAACAACTGTCAGCCCTGAGTTAGATCGGTTAGCGTCATTGGAGGTCGAAACCCGCGGAGGGAGGGGGAAGGGCTGATTCCAGGCGCCAGACATTAATGGCCAGTTGGATTGAGCCGCAGCCTCGTAGACTTGAATCTCGCGATAGCCATCCAACTCCCGCGTCCATTGATGATAAAGGTGTTCGATGTCTTTGGCGGTTACTGGCCGCATGTTTATTGGTTCCAATAACTCCAGGTCGGATTTTCTCATCAGGTGTCAATGGATCGTATGTAAAAGAAAAACGTTGGAAATCATAAAACCCACTACCAATCTCTCCTCGCTGGAGTTTCAGATTATTAATAATAATCCCAGGTTTTTCAATAATTAGATTATACAACGAAAGTACCTTAGCCACGAAATCTTTTTCGAGGTTTTTTTCGCCGCCTTTTTCGAGGTCATAACAGGTTTTTCTCGCTGGTATCAACTCTGTTCAAAAGCTGTCACCAGACGTCGAGGGTTTGTTCCTGAGTTGGTTACGGGTTAAGCTTGCCATTGTTGTTGTGCCGGGGGCAATTGCGGAAACCCACGCCGAGAGGAGAGTGAGGAGCCAGTGATTAAGAAGATCGATAATCCCGCGGCCATCATCATGAATTTTTTGGTCTGGAGTTTGGCGGGCGAACTCTTTGGCGGCTTGTTCGCCGCTCTCTATGGTCTCTTATTGTAGAACGAACTGTTGCCCTGGCTGGCGGTACTGTTAGGCACGCTCATCGCCGCAGTCACCACGACTACCTTCTACAGTTCCATGCCCTTGGCCCGGCCGGGAGTATGGCGGGAGTGCTGGGTTCCGTCGGGAGCCTGATGGCGGTGGGCACAGGGGTCGATCTTACCCTTATTACCGGGGGTGGCGGGGACCGTTGATCTGGTAACCGGTTCCCTCTATGCCTGGCCGAGCCATGCTGGGGAGCGACCGCTGGCGGAAGGTCTGGCCGGGCTGGCTTGCGGCCTGGTGGCGGGAGGTCTCCTGGCCCTGATTCTGGCCCAAATTAGGTCTGAAACTGGCCATGGTGGTAATGGCGGCCCTGATAGTGGTCGGGGTGGGGGACTCTTTCAGATAACCGAAAATTAACGGGTTAGACTCGTCGTCCGCTGGTGCTCCAACATGACCTCGGCGCCAGTGGCGGCGGCGGTGGTCGCCACAATCCTCGGCGCGAGTTTTTGGATCATGGGCTGCACCTCCGGGCTGGGCCCCAGCTTGCGGTCCAGCCCGGAGGGCATTCTGAACGAAATTCCCACCGGCATGCTTGGTGGGCTTATCCGTGACGCCGTCACCAGTATCCTGCTGGAATTCCTCGGCGCCCACCTGGAAGATCACGAACAGGCTTCATAGCCCAACTTACATACAATTACCAAAAATCTCCGTGAGCCTATTTCGTGATCTGGATCTGGTCGAAATAAACGGTCGTCGTCTGATTGCTGAGAACCTGGATTTTTAACCGTTTGATCAAATTAGGATTACCCAGTTGTGTATTGGTAAGAGCGATATAGGTCCAGGTATTTGCTTGCAGGGTTCGGGTGTTGATGCTGGCGGAATCCCCCGTATCCTGAGACAGTACCGAAACATCCAATGAGATGGCAACCGGACTATAAGCCCAGAAATTCAACGTCGAGGTGGGTGATAGGGGTATCCCGCTGGTATGTCGGAGCGAAAGTCCACCCCAGGCACCAAAATCAGTTCGCGCCGAACGTTTGCCGACCTTCACCGGGCGAGAATTGGCAAAATTCACCTTCGCGTCCCAGGACCAATTGGTCCAACCCGTTCCCAGTGCGTCCGCGTAGGCGATGGTATTGGACTTGGGGCATGCCAATGTCTTGAATGTTAATGGATTGGAGGGCGCGGAGATGTTGCCAGCAGCATCAAAAGATTTCAGGGTCAGTGAATAGCTTGTGCCACAGTTAAGACTTGTGAGGGTGGCCTTGGTTCCACTCAGGTTAGAAGCTTGCAACTTGTCGCTAATAAATAGATTGTATCCGGACACCCCGACGTTGTCGGTTGCAGCCTTCCACGATAGCACGACCCCAGTGGAAGTAATGCTTGTGGCTGTCAAACCACTAGGGGGTGTGGGTGGTTGGTTATCGGGCCCCTTGGGAGCGACACTTATCAGGCGTGCCAGTAGTTGTACGTAGGCTGCCTGGGTATAAATCGCCGGCTCGGTAATCTCCCAAGGAATCTCGTACCAGGGGCCATTCCAGTCCTTGTAGGCCTTCTGAGGGGGTTGGTCGGCGATGCCGGAGAGAGGGCCCGAGTAGTATTTGTTTGGTCCGCCAGTCACAAACCCGGGCGGGGGACCGAACAAAGAGTTTTCGGCATTATCCCACTCGGTACCGTCGTCGAACCAGGCGTGGTATATCTCGTTGGCGGAGGATTCCGCCCCGAAAGACCACATATTCGACAACATAACCAAGCCCAAGGGGTTGACCCCGTGCAGCCAATGCAAATGGGCCTCAGCGACCTCTCGGTAACCTGGAGCATTATCCGGGTTGATGCCAAAAGTTATGAAATCAACATTGAGATTGCCCGCATTCGCACGGACTTGATTGTGGCCCCAGTGATACTGGGAATCAGGTAGATGGGCGCGATAAAGGTCAGTACCCCCTTTGTAATCATCGATGGACATGACATCGTCTTGACTTGCTTTCTGGCTGAGGATGCTGGAGGCAATGCTCGGGGTAACCCCGGGCAGGCCGGCAAAGCGCAGTAAGGCCACTTGCGTAGTCGCCCAGTAAGGACCCCACCAAGAGAGGCCATAGGGGGGGATCCAAATATAATATTCTTCAACGAATGTGCGATATTCGGTTTTACCAGTGGCCTCGTACAAGTAGATCGCCGCGATCAGGGCGCTGGACAATTGTTTATCGACATCCCCGTCGGCGTCGCCGGATTTGATGTCGCCGTCATCGCAATCGGTCTCAAAGCTGGAGAAATTTTCCGTCGTAGTTTTAGCTCGATTCCAGGCAAGTTGGGCGCGGTTGATCAAGTCGTTGCCATATTCCGCCACGGCGTGGATGTCACGGAAAACAACACCCGCCGCAGCGAACATGGCACTGCCTGAGAGAGTGGATGAGGTGCATTCGGGCAGGTAATAGCGTGCTCGGGTATCGGTACTGGGTGGTGAGGCTTGCCCATCGAAGTTGTCTGAACCCACCTTAAGGAGAAAACCGCCGGTGGCGGTGGCATCCTGCATCCGCTGGAGAAAACCGAGTTCCCATTTGACTTCGTCGATGAGGTCGCTGACCCCGTTTCCGGACTCGGGAATGCCGAAATCATCGCCAAAAACCGCCGCATTCATCCTGTAGGCTTCCAGGAGTTGAATGACTGCCGATTCAGCGAAGGTTACGTATTTGTTGGTATCCCCGGCGTCCATCCAGCCGCCATGCAGGTCGCGGGCCGTGCTCGAATCGCCTTTAGCCCAACGACTTGTGGCGTTGCGATCCTGATAGGGTCCCTCGTAGGCTGCGTCATCCTGCCAGTTGATCCCTGCGTAGGGCTCAACCTTCGCAATGTTGAGACGCTGATAAAAGAAGGCCCTGACTGCCTGCTTCAGGGTTGAGTCGTAAACATTAGGGCCGATCTCAAAGCGCCCGGATCCAACGCCATTGACTCTATCCCAAATATAGTAAGTTCCAGGCGTGGTTAATGCCGAAAAATCAAAATACCAGCCTCTGTCCCCCGACTGCGTGTGAGTTGCACCGCTCTTCCATGCTTGGAGGGTGCCGGAAAACATCACAAGATCATCCGAGCAGCGCCGTACCTGGTAATCATCCGTACCGATCCCTGGACTGAATGCGGCAGCGGCATTGAATCCAACCTGGGGGTCGACGATGACGGCTACTTTGCGCATGCTTTCAAGATAGCCAAACTGATCCATCTTGATGTGGGGGGTAATTTTGGCTGGTACCGCAAAGGTCTCGGTTGCGATAAAATATAATAAAAATAATGTGATGGTTATGGTGTGCCTCATCGTAATGCCCTCACGCAGGAAATTGGCCATTTATAACTTCCACTTAGGTTTCCCCACGAGTGGAAGAGGTTATTTCTCAAACACAAGTACCCACTATCCCATCCTAGTACCTTGTTACGAGTTGGACAAGTATCGGCGAAGGACTGCGGTTCTAGGCGCTTAGGAGGGCGGGAAAACACTCCTCCGGCGGGTGCAGCGCCCGCCGAGGAGCACAGGATGTTTACCTGTAGGTGGATAAAATGATTACGAACTTGTGGCCAGGAAAATAAGGGCCCCTGCTGTGGGGGCAAGGGCACATTGGCGGCCTCAGTCCCCGCAGGAGGGCAGGCCGGAGAGGGCCATGGCGACCTCGGCCTCGTCATACACCAGGTCCTGAAGTTTGCCGGTCAGGTAGTCGGTGTAGGCCTGCATGTCGAAGTGACCATGACCGCAGAGGTTGAAGAGGATGGTCTTGGCCTCGCCGGACTCCCGGCACTTCTCGGCCTCGTGGATGGCGGCGCGCACCGCGTGGTTGGCCTCGGGCGC
>JADZBU010000392.1 GCA_020851955.1 Chromatiaceae bacterium
CAAAGTCGCCCTCGTCGCTTGTATGCGGAAACTGTTGACCATTCTCAACGCCATGCTGCGAGACCAGGCGCATTGGGACGTCCATTATGGAAAAATCGCTTGACCTGAAACACAGTTGCTCTCCCCGGCCCTCCCCCACCGCCACCACCACCCCAACCTGGCAATACCCCAACGCCAGCGGCTGCTCCAGCTTGTTGCGCACCGCCGCCAGGGTCGGCGCCAGGCCGTCGGTCCACCAGCCCCTTTTTCCGCTTAATGAAAGATCGTTTCCGCGGTCTCGGCGCTTAGGATGCGTTTCGACCACTGGAGCAGTTCCTCGGGCTCGGCGGCCGTGACGCGCTCGCGGTAGGCGTCGACGGTGTCAGGCCCGAATTTCTCTTGTAACTGAGCTAGCAAGATGATGGCTTCGCCCTGCTTAACGCCCTTTTCGATCCCCGCTTGTTCAACCGTGGTGACATAAGGCATACGCTGTTGCTCCTCATAGGCATAGAGTTGTTGGCGAAAATCCGCTTCCAGTCCGGCGGGCAGGCGGATCATCCAGTCGATGAGGCGGAAGAGCGCCAGGATCAGCCCACGCTCATAACCGCGCTCGTACATCAGGCGGATCAGGCGGATCAGGCGGAATTTTCAACCATAACGCCGACCGCTGTCGGCATCGCCGGTGATTTGCTGCAGCTCACTGTCGAGCGAACGATACGGCACGCGCCAGTCGATCTCGGCATGGATGGCTGGAAACAGCAGCGCAAGGAACTCCGGGAAGAAGCGCTCCAGGGCCTCTTTCCAAGGACTGTCCTGGTCGCTGGGGGCTGATCCGGATGCGGATGGGGTGGGGGTGCTGACCATGCGAGGAGTTTAGCCGATTGAGGGTCCCATGGTAACGCCACCTCCCTTCGTCCCGGCCGGGACGCCGGGACCCAGTGCCAGGGGGGGGGAGGGAGGCCCGCGCCCGTTCCCCGCAGCGCTCAGGTCGCGGGTGGGGCGCAGCCGGCAGTGGCTGGCGCGCCTGCCCACCCCTAGCCTGCCTTCCGCAACTCCACCACCAACAACACCCGCAACCGCGCCAAGCCCGGCACCCGGTTCACCAACCGCTCGTAGAGCCAGCCGAGGAGATAGGTCGGCGCCGAAAACCGCAGATACTCCGGCCGCCCCTCGATCAGATCGACCCGCACCACCCAGCCGTGAAAGGCATGGGGCGTCAGTCGCGCGATGATAGTCCTTGCCTCCAGCCAAGCTGGGGGGCGATCTTCCAGTATCCTGGCTCACGATGCTGATTCATTACCGCCAAAATGAAGATGCCATCTGGCTTCTCGAAATAGAAAATTCCATAGGGAAATCGCCTGACCAGAGACCTTCTGACATCCTCAATCAAACAAGGCCCAGGCTCTTGGGTATTCAACAGCCCGGCGAATGGCCGACGCTCCAGAGTCTGTTGAACACCTCCTCCCCTGAAACGGCGGCAACCCGACCCGACCGCAGTTCGGCAAGTCGGCGTTGCGCCTCATTTATCCATTGTTGATCCAATGCCGATTCCGGCGGGTTCAAACTGCGCAGCAGCAAATCCACCACATGCGCGCGCTCATCGACAGGTAAAGAAACCGCCTCATCAATCAGTTGCTTCGTATTCATTTTTCGCCCCTCAGCCGTTAGCGGCCAGCGACCGTCTGCCGGTATCAGCCGCCAGAATCCATCCTCTGAGCATACATCGCCCGATACCCAGTTGCGACCACGGCAAAGAATCGGGTCCATGGGCGATGAGGTTATGGTCTGCCGAGGTGGGCGCGCCACACCCCTGAAAGGCGTTGCCCGGGCAACCCTGTTCAGGTTTTAAATGGGTTCGTTTGGTAATTCGGCCCTTTTCGCGCCCTCACATCACCTTGCGCAACTCCGCCACCAACAGCACCCGCCACCGCGCCAACCGCCGGATATCCGCCGGTGAATTGGCCCGACAGTTAATCGTAATGCCCCCTAACTGAAGAAATATCGATTTCGCCGAGCGCTTCATAAATCGTATAGACCATCCGATCTTTTTGATTCACTCTTCTCGAATAAACTTCTTTCTCAAAATAACGTAATCGCTCTGGTTTGCCGGTGCCGCTCCGAGGATTATCCATGATTTCCCGGACCAGATCGAAGCATTTGATATAGCTGGTTCTATCATTCTTGCGCAGCCAATCCAGATCTTCTTGCGCGTTTTCAAGAACGCGAATCCTGTAGGTCATAAAATACCTGCTCAACGGTTGGCTGATCAGACTCAAGCCGTTCATCACGCTGCGCATGACCGGCTAACAACGCTTTCAAGGCGCGCGGATCGCCCAATAATCGTAGAGTTTCTCGCATCGATTCAAATTCGTCCTGCGGGACCAGAATGACCGCCCCACGATCAGAAACAATGGCCGTTTCTTCATGATTATGGACGGCACTGGCAATCAGATTACCTAAATCAGCCGAGGCTTGGTGTACGGTATAAAACTGCATAATAATTTGCCTTTTTTCTATTCGAAATTTTAGGATTTCAGCGCAGATCAGCGGGGCATCACGACCAGAATCCAAAAATCCACAACTCACTTCCCTGCACCCGATTGACTAAAGCCCGGACCTTCCGGGTCACGGACGGGGTCTGCGCATGTACTCTTACCCGCCCAGGACCTCGTCCAGGGACGGGGCGGTCAGCACCCGTTCCGACCAGCGCAGCAGGGTGTCGGCATCGGCCTGCTCGATGCGGTGTTGCGCCGCGGTGGGGAGTTCGCCAAAACGCAGGCGCAGCAAGGCGGTCAGTACCCGGGCCTCCCCGCGCTGTAGGCCTTGTTCGAGGCCTTCTTGCCGGCCTTCTTGCCGGCCTTCTTGCCGGCCTTCCTGCCGGCCTTCCTGCCGGCCTTCTTCAATAAAGCGCTGAGCAAATCCGGTCATGGTGCGGGCCTCGTCAGGATAAAGGGCGGCGTAACGTTGGCGTTCATTCTCGTTCAGGTCGGCGTAGATGTCGATGAAGTCGACATATTTGAGTCGCCGCTCGGGATGCGGTTCCAACTCGATCAGGCCGCGCACGGCGTGGGCATAGACCAAGAGCTTGTCGGCGGGGTCATAGGCCATGTTGGGCAGGTTGAGGCGGGCGACCAGGTTGGTGCTGGTGAGGTGGTCCCGGGCCGGAAGCTGGGGCAGGGCGCAGGCGAGATAGTGGAAGTCGAGATAGGTCCGGGTCTCGCTGCCCAGGGTTAGGCAGGTGGGATAGCCACCGGCGTGGAGGAAGATGACGACCGGCACGACGCGCTCGGTGGCATAGAGTTCCGCCAGGTCCAGGCAGTAGTGGGCCAGCCGGTGGATGGAGAAGCGCGCCGGGTCGGTTTCTTCTTCGAAGACAAAGAGGAGCGCGGCGCGGCGGCCGTCGGGCCATTCGACCAGAAGCGGTACGTCGAGCTCACGGAAGCGTTCGCCCAGGCGTGCCTTGAGCTGTTCCTCACGCAGCGGCAGCAGCCGCGCTCCGGCATCGATGGCCTGGGCCTCCACCGCTGCGAAGAAGCCGATGGCCTCGCGCGGGTAGTCGAGGATGAGGTTCTTGAAATTCTGGTCGTGACTCATGCGGATATCAGCCTCCGGGGGTTGGGCGCCAGGGGTTCTGCTGCGGCTAACCCTAGCGCCTTGCACAGGGCTTCAGCTAGGGGGAAGCGATGCGACTTGAGGGGAACCACATCCAGGCGACCGGCGGCCAGAGCTACCGTCACGGCGCCGAACTGGCGCGCCAGGGCCAGCTTGGCCGGGTCCAGGTCGATGCCCAGCACCCGGCAGCCCTGGGCGCGCAGCAGTTGCACCGTCAGCAGCCCGATCAGGCCCAGGCCGGTGACCACCACCGCCTCCCCCAAGGTGGGGGCGACCAGGCGGATGCCCTGCAGGGCGATGGCGCCGATGACGGTGAAGGCCGCCGCTTCGTCCGAGACGTTGCCGGGGATGCGGGCGCAGAGGTTGACCGGGACGCTGACCATCTCGGCGTGCTTGCCGTTGGAGATGACATAACGCCGACCGCTGCCAGGGACGGTACCTCGTCGCCCCTGCCCGCCCCTAACCCGCCTTCCGCAACTCCACCACCAACAACATTCGCAACCAAGCCAAACCCGGCACCCGGTTCACCAACCGCTCGTAGAGCCAGCCGAGGAGATAAGTCGGCGCCGCAAAGCGCAGATACTCCGGCCGGCCCTCGATCAAGTCGATCCGCACCACCTCCAGGCCCGCCCGCGCCGCCAGCGCCTGGATATCCCCGGGGGAATTGGCCCGATACCGGGTGGCTCACCGCAGTGGATCCGCACAGCGACCGCTTGGTTTGGCTTTACGATATTCATCGGCTGGCCGAGCGCTTGACCGATGCGGAATGTGCCTACGACTTAACCGGCAATATTTTCAAGCTATGGCTTCAATGCGCAAGGCTCCTGTCCTGGCTTCCGGCTATCGTCTGCTGAGAGATTGCCATGGACCGCTGAGCATTGATGTCCTCGATAGGGTTGGGTAGAGTGGGCACTGACCACTTTCCTCACTCCGTCTGTCGACGCCTCCCATGATCACCGAACACACCCAAATTTCAGCCCGCATCGCGCCGGAAACCAAGGCA
>JADZBU010000393.1 GCA_020851955.1 Chromatiaceae bacterium
AACCCGGACGACCCGGCAGGAGGTCTTTGATGCGGTCCCATTGGTCGTCACGTAGGGCATAGCGGCGCGGGGTCATTATGGGGTTCCTCAAGTGGTTTTCAGGTGGGGCAAGCGGCGATATTCCCATACAATGAGGATTGATGACACCCCCTAGGGTGATGTAACAAGATTGTGCAAGTACCCGTGCCGGCCTCCGGCGTCGCGACAGATCGCGTCACGGTCGACACACTCCTAACGGGCGTGGCGGGAGTGTCCGCTGGCATTCAGCGGGGGCATTCGCCTTGATCTCGACCAAGAAAAAAGGGTGGCCAAAATGGTCAAGAAGCTCACCGGGTAGGCCATCCCCCTGATCGTCAAGGGCTCCTGACCTTCCTCAAGCATCGTCCGGGTGTGGCTGTGCCATGCGTGCCGGCTGGACCCAGCAGTCGTATTCTTCCGCCGTGACCTGGCCCGAGGCCAGGGTGGCCTCGCGCAGGCTGATGCCATCCCGGTCAGCCCGGCAAGCGATGGCGGCGGCGCGGTCGTAGCCGATATGAGGCGTCAACGCGGTTACCAGCATCAATGAGCGTTCCAGCAGGTCGGCCACCTGGCCGCGTTCGGCCGTGATGCCGCGCACGCAGTAGGCCTCGAAACTGGTCATGCCGTCGGCCAACAAGCGCACGCTTTGCAGAAAGGCATGGGCGATCAGCGGTTTATATGCGTTCAATTCGAAATTGCCTGAAGCGCCGGCGTAGGTGATAGCCACATCGTTGCCGAACACCTGGCAGCAGAGCATGGCGAGGACCTCGCATTGGGTCGGGTTGACCTTGCCTGGCATGATGGAACTACCGGGCTCGTTAGCGGGCAGGCGCAGCTCGCCCAGGCCCGCGCGCGGCCCAGAGGCCAGCCAGCGGATATCGTTGGCGATCTTGGTGAGGGCGACGGCCAGAGTTTTGAGGGCGCCGTGGGCCGCGACCAGCGCGTCGTGGGCGGCCAGGGCGGCGAATTTGTTGGCGGCGCTCCGGAATGGCAGTCCGAGGCGCGCGGACAGTTCTGCCGCGACCCGGTCGCCAAACCCGGCCGGGCTGTTCAACCCGGTGCCCACCGCCGTGCCGCCGATGGCCAGGTCCTGCAGGGCCGGCAGGGCCGCGACAAGGATCTGGTGGGCATGATCCAGCTGGGCAACGTAGCCGGAGAACTCCTGGCCCAGGGTCAGGGGTACGGCATCCTGGAGGTGGGTTCGGCCGATCTTGACGATGTCGGCAAATTCGCGCGCCTTGCCATCCAGTGTCGCGCGCAGTGTAGCCAGGGCGGGCAGCAGCCGGTGCGTCAGTTCCAGGCTTGCGGCCACATGCATCGCGGTCGGGATGACGTCGTTGCTGGACTGGCCGAGGTTTACCTGGTCGTTGGGATGCACCCGGCGAGCCTCGCCGCGGCTGCCGCCAAGCAGTTCCGAGGCCCGGTTAGCCAGGACCTCGTTCAGGTTCATGTGGGTCTGGGTGCCCGAGCCGCTCTGCCAGACCATCAGGGGGAATTCCCGGTCATGCCGACCCGTCAGCACCTCGTCGGCGGCCGCGACGATGGCTTGGCCCAGGGCCGGATCGAGCCAGCCAAGGTCCTGGTTGACCTGGGCACAGGCCCTCTTGACTTCGGCCAGGGCCAGAATCAGCGGACCCGGCATGGTTTCCGAGGAGATCCGGAAGTGTTCCAGGGCGCGCTGGGTCTGGGCACCCCAAAGGCGGTCGGCCGGGACCTGTAGGGTGCCCAGGCTGTCGCGCTCGCTACGGGTGTCGCTCATGACATCCTCCCTCGTACCTTGCCCACGCAGGACGCGGCGTTCAATCCCAGCGGTCGTCGCGAACAACGACCAGGCCAGCCGTGATCCGCACGGGCAGCACGGCGATCGCTTCGTAGGCTGGCGGCGCGGTAACCTCGCCGGTGGTGATGTCGAAGCGGGCGCCATGGCGGGGACAGGTGATCTCGTGGCCATTCAGGGTGCCGCTGGCCAGTTCGCCGCCATCATGGCTGCAGACGTCCTCGATGGCGTAAAAGCCGGATTCGAGCCGAAATACGGCGATCCGGACCCCGTTCGCATGCACCACCCGGCACGCGCCGATGGGGAAGTCGTCGATGCGGGCCACTTCAATCCAGTCGTTCATCGATATAGTCCCAGTTGCAGCCGGGCCGCCTCGTCCATCCGGCTGGTGTCCCAGGGCGGCTCCCAGACCAGTTCCACGCTCGCGCGGCTTACGCCGCCCACTGCTTCAACCGCCGCCTCCACCAGGGCCGGAAAGGTCTGGGCCACCGGGCAGGCGGGCGCGGTCAGCGTCATGCGAATGGTGACCCGGTTGAGGTTGTCGATTTCCAGGTCGTAGACCAGACCGAGATCATAGATGTTGATCGGGATTTCGGGGTCGCGAATCCGGCGCAGGGCGGCGATCACGTGACTGCGCAGGTCGCCCTCGGGGGGCGGCTCGCGGAGCGGGGGCGCCGGCTTCATGGCATCGTCCTGGGTTCGGGTTGCGGGCACGCGGCAACGGCCTCCTCGGTGGTCACGGTCTCGCTGCGATTGTCCAGTGCTGCCCGCAGGGTGTGCCAGGCCAGGGTGGCGCATTTCACCCGCATGGGGAATTCCCTGACCCCCGACAGCACCTTCAATTTGCCGACCGCATCGGCCGGACCGTCCTCGGCCAGCATGGCGTGCACCCGATCGAACAGACGATCGACCTCGACAAGGGTCTTGCCCTGGATCGCCTCGGTCATCATGGAGGCGGAGGCCATGGCCACGGCACAACCGGCGCCCTCGAAGCCGGCTTCGGCGATATAGCCGTCCGCCACCTTAAGGTGGACCGCGATCTCGTCGTCGCACAGGGGGTTGAAGCCGTGGGCGTGATGGTTGCTGCCAGGCGGGTTCTCGGGGAAATGCCGGGGGTGGCGATTATGTTCCAGGATCACTTCTTCGTAGAGTTCGCGTAGGTCGCCGGTCATGGCGTTGGCTCCATCAGCGTGCGCCGGGCCATGGCCGCGATCAGGCGGGGCATCAGCCAGTTGCGCAGGTGGGTGTGGTCGAGCAGCCCGAGGGCCTCGTTGGCAAAGCCCTGCATCAGCAGTTGGCGCGCCAGCGCGAGATCGATGCCGCGGCTTTGTAGGTAGAAAAGGGCCTCCCGGTCCAGGTTGCCGATGCTGGCGCCATGGCCGCACTTCACGTCGTCGGCATAGATCTCCAGCCTGGGCATGGCGTCGATCTCGGCCTGAGGCGAGAGCAGCAGGCCCCGACAGGATTGCCGGGCGTCGATCTTGGGGGCTGCGCGGTCGACCACGACATGGCCGTCGAATACGGCGCGGCCACGGCCTTTAGCCAGGCCCCGGTAGGTGACCCGGCTGGTACCCGAGGGTGCGCGATGGTTGATGCGCAGATGCAGGTCAGCATGGCGGTGGCCGTCGGCCAGGTCGAAGGCGTCGATCCGGGTCGTGGCACCCGGGCCGGCCATGTGGACCCTGATCTCGTGCCGTGCCAGGGCTCCATCCAAGCCGATGTGCAGGGCGCGGTATTCGCTGTCCCGGCCCAGGCGAACCGCGGTCAGGCTGGTGTGGGTCGCGGCCGCGCCTTCCTCGATCACCTTGAGGTGGGTGAGGTGGGCGCCATCTTCCAGGACGATTTCGGTAACGGCGTTCTGCCAGTAGGGTTGACCGGTCTGGCCAAGGAAGTGTTCGACCAGGATGGCCTCCGCGCCATGTTCCAGTACCGCCAGAGTGCGTGGATAGAGCATCGCCTCGGCCTCGGCGGCGCCGAAGAGGGTGAAGATCGGCAGGGTGATATGGTCGCCGGCGGGTACGTAGACATGGGCACCATCCTGCCAGAGCGCCAGGTTGAGGTTGGCCAGGGCAGTGTCGTCGGCCACCTGGCCCAGGTACTGGTGCACGGCCTGAGTGTTGGCCAGGTCAAGCAGGGTACCGGCGATCTGATTGGCCAGATAGATGCCGTGGCAGTGCAGCTGGCCGTTCTGGAACACCAGGGCGTGGCCCGGATAGGACGCGATGTCCGGGCAAACCGCCTCACCCGCCACCGAGGTGGACGAATGCCACACCCTGCGTTCCAGCGCGGCCAGCGAGGTGTGCTTCCAGTCCTCCAGGCGGGCGCTCGGCATGCCGGTCGCCAGGAAACGGTCCAGGGCCGCGCCACGCTCGCTGGCTAGCCAGCCCGGTACCTCGATCCGGCGCAGGGCCTCGATGAAGGGCGTGTTGGCGGTCATGGTATGAAGGGCTCCTCGCAGTTGTTCCGGAGGTTCAGCCAGCCGTAGCCCTTGGCCTCCAGTTCCAGGGCCAGGTCGCGGTCGCCAGAGCGGACGATGCGGCCTTCGGCCAGGACGTGGACCCGGTCCGGAACGATGTATTCAAGCAGGCGCTGGTAGTGGGTGACCAGAATGATGGCGCGATCGGGAGCGCGCAGGGCGTTGACGCCGCGCGCGACCACCTTGAGGGCGTCGATGTCGAGGCCTGAATCGGTTTCGTCCAGGATGGCCAGGCGCGGTTCCAGTACCGCCATCTGGAGGATCTCGTTGCGCTTCTTCTCGCCCCCGGAGAAGCCTTCGTTGAGCGATCGGTACAGGAAGCTGTCGTCGATCTCGAGCATGGCCAGACGCCCCTTCACGAATTCCAGGAAATCGAAGGCATCCAGCTCGGGTTCGCCCCGGTAGCCGCGCTGACTGTTGAGCGCGCTGCGCAGGAACTGGGCGTTCGCCACGCCGGGAATCTCGATTGGGTACTGGAAGGCCAGGAAGATGCCGGCGCGGGCACGCGCCTCGGGGCTGAAGGGCGGCAGATCGCTGTCCAGGTAGCGCAGGCTGCCCTGGGTCACCCGGTAGCCCTCGCGTCCAGCCAGGACCTGGGCCAGCGTGCTCTTGCCCGAGCCGTTCGGACCCATGATGGCGTGGATCTCGCCAGGCTTCACAGTGAGGTCAATACCCTTGAGGATGGCCTTGTCGTCGACCGATACGTGCAGATCCTTGATTTCGAGCATCGCTATCTCCTTGTTCCGATTTAGCCGACCGCGCCTTCGAGGCTGACAGCCAGCAGTTTCTGGGCCTCCACCGCAAACTCCATGGGC
Source organism: Chromatiaceae bacterium (assembly GCA_020851955.1). Classification (GTDB taxonomy): domain Bacteria; phylum Pseudomonadota; class Gammaproteobacteria; order Chromatiales; family Chromatiaceae; genus M0108. The sequence continues at coordinate 5,087 of JADZBU010000393.1, forward strand.
AGTTCCTTGAAGACTTCCTTGCAGAAACCATTGACGATCAGGTTGACCGCCTCTTCCTCGTCAAGGCCCCGGCTCTGCAGATAGAACAACTGGTCTTCGCCGATCCGGCTGGTGGTGGCCTCATGCTCCACGATCGCGCCCGGATTCCTGACCTCGATGTAGGGGAAGGTGTGGGCGGCGCTGGTCGGGCTCATCAGGAGCGAGTCGCACTGGGTGTGGTTACGGGCGCCCTCTGCCGTAGCCAGGACCTTGACCAAGCCCCGATAGGCGTTGCTGCCGTAGCCGGCCGCGATGCCCTTGGACACGATGGTGCTGCGGGTGTCGCGGCCAATGTGGATCATCTTGGTGCCGGTGTCGGCCTGCTGGTGGTGGTTGGTCAGGGCCACGGAGTAGAACTCACCCACCGAGTGATCGCCACGCAGGATGCAGCTCGGGTATTTCCAGGTAATGGCCGAGCCGGTCTCGACCTGGGTCCAGGAGATGTGGGCACGCTCGCCCCGGCAGTCGCCCCGCTTGGTGACGAAGTTGTAGATGCCACCGCGTCCCTCGGCGTCACCGGGGTACCAGTTCTGGACCGTGGAATACTTGATCCGGGCGTCCTGCAGTGCGACCAGCTCGACCACTGCGGCATGCAGCTGGTTCTCGTCTCGGGTGGGCGCCGTGCAGCCCTCCAGATAGCTCACATAGCCGCCCTCGTCGGCGATGATCAGGGTGCGCTCGAACTGTCCGGTGTTGCGGGCGTTGATGCGGAAATAGGTCGACAGTTCCATCGGGCAGCGCACCCCCTTGGGCACGTAGACAAAGGAACCGTCCGAGAACACTGCCGAGTTCAGGCTGGCGAAGAAGTTGTCGGTGTAGGGGACCACCGAACCAAGGTACTGTTGCACGAGTTCGGGGTATTTGATAACCGCTTCGGAGAAGGGGCAAAACAGGATGCCGAGCTGTTCCAGCTTGTCTTTGAAGGTGGTCGCCACGGACACCGAGTCGAACACCGCATCGACCGCTACGCCGGCCAGGGCACCGCGCTCGGCCAGGGGGATGCCGAGCTTCTCGTAGGTGCGCAGGAGTTCGGGATCGACCTCGGCCAGGCTCTTAGGACCGCTGTCCCTGGTTTTGGGCGCCGAGTAGTAGTGCAGGGTCTGGTAGTCGATGGCAGGGTAGCGCACGCTGGACCATGTCGGTTCGGTCATGGTCAGCCAGTGCCGGTAGGCCTTGAGCCGCCAGTCGAGCATGAAGGCGGGCTCGCCCTTCTTGGCCGAGATCAGGCGGACGACATCCTCGTCCAGGCCCATGGGCAGGGTGTCCTGCTCGATGTCGGTGACGAAGCCCCACCGATACTCCGTGTCCAGGTGGCGTTGTAATTCAAGGTTGTCCATGCTTTTTTCCTCCTTATGCCTGTTTGTTCGGCATCCTGATGCCAGTTTCGCGTGTCCGTGCCGAGGGCGACGCCAAGACGGCCAGGCTCACGGATTCCAGGGCCACGCGCACGGCCTGGTTGATCAGGCGCCAATGGGCGCGAGTGGTGCAGGTGGCCTCCAGGCTGCAATTGCCAGCACCCAGGGCGCATTCGGTCAAGGCCACCGGACCCTCGATGGCGGTAATGACATCCACCATCGTGATGTCCTTGGGGTGTTTCGCCAGACCATAGCCGCCCGCCACGCCGCGCGTGCTGTAGACCAGGCCAGCGCGGGACAGCCGCTTGAGCAGGTTGGCTACGGTCGGCACCGGCAGTTCGGTCTCCAGGGAAAACTGCTGGGCGCTGACCTGGCGGCCAGGCGAACGGGCCATGTGGGCCATCAGGCTGATGGCGTAATCGGTGAGCTTGGCAATCCGCAACATGATTCCTCCGTATTCGCCAAATAGGACAATAACAATCCTGTTTGGTTCAAGCATGAAGCGGCATGTAGGGATGAAAGATCAATTCCTGAAACCACGTTGGGGCGTCTGAAGGCAGTTGCCTTGGTGACGGCGGTGGTCTGCTATTGACCCACGATCACCCTCCCCGGGATCGCTACCTGCAAGGAAAAGCCCCGGAAACGACTTATGACCCCTGGGCCTCGCAGCCCGGGTAGCACGCTATGGGCCCGCATGCCACGTCGCGGCGGGAGGACGCGCGGTTGAAGTTCGAGCGTCGCCAAGCGAAGCTAAAATAGTTCGAATCGTCCGCTCCATTTTGGAATTGCTGGGGCGGAGCCCCCCGGGTTGCAAGCAAACCCCCTTTCAAGCCATGATGCGGTCCCAGTTTTAACCCCCCAACCTTCGGAATCCCTCACCACCATGTCGAACGAAACCAACGTAACCTGGCATGAACATCAGGTTACGCGCGAACGCCGCGAGGCCCTGCACGGTCACCGCGGCTGTGTGATCTGGTTCACGGGCCTGAGCGGCTCGGGCAAGAGCACCATCGCCAACACCCTGGATCACCGCCTCCATGGCCTGGGCCTGCACAGCGCCGTCCTGGATGGCGACAATGTGCGCCACGGACTCAACGCCGGGCCGGCCATGCTGCGCGACACCCATGGCCCGGATTTCGCCAGCCGCTTCGGCCTCGGCTTTTCCGCCATCGACCGCGAGGAGAACATCCGCCGCATCGGTGCCGTGGCGCAACTCTTCTGCGAGGCCGGGCTGATCGCCCTGACGGCCTTCATCAGCCCCTACCGCATCGATCGCGACCGCATTCGCGGCACCCTGCGCCCGGGTGAATTTATCGAGATCTTCGTCGATACTCCCATCGAGATCTGCGAACAGCGCGACCCCAAGGGCCTCTACAAAAAGGCCCGGGCCGGCGAACTCAAGGGTTTCACCGGCATCGATGATCCCTACGAGGCACCCGAAGCCCCCGAGCTGGTGCTGGCCGGCGGCGAGCAGACCCCGGATCAGCTCGCCGAGATCGTCATCGATCACCTCATCCTCAAGGAAATCATCCCGCCGCGGAGCGCCTGAGCGCCAGGCCCGCGCGCCTGACCTGGTCGGGACGCCTCATGACCCAACTCTTCGACCGCGTCCCCGACCGGCTCTTCTCGCCCCTGGCTAGCGCCAACCGGCGCACCTATGGGGCCCTGCTGCTGGACCTGTACCCCCTGTTCTTCGATCAGATTCACGCGGACGTCTTCCCCTCCCGGGAGACGGTGCGCCACGAGATCGAGGAGCGACTGGCGATCATGGCGGTGGCCTGGCAGGAGGAGCAGGAACCGGACGCGGAGGCCCTGCCCACGCCCCCGAACCCCGCCGGCGACCATGAGGTCACCCCGGCGGCCCTGGCCTATCGCCGCCTGCTGGCCGCCGGCTGGTTCGAGGAGGAACTGGAGGGCTATCGGGTGCGGGTCACGGTGCCCCCGGCGGTGGGGACCCTCTGGGGCAGCCTGATGGAGGTGGCGCGCCCGGACCGGGTCTTCTACGGCGGCATGGTGCTGTCCATCTTCAACAATGTGCAAAAGGCCTGGGAAGAACCCCAGGCCCAGGTACTGGCCCTGCGCCAGGCGGCCCGGGAGGCGCGCCGCTTTATCCAGCACCTCAACACCATGATCTACGGCCTCAAGGGGCTGCTGGGGGACATCAGCGACTGTGACGACCATCGCCGCATCCTGAGCCGCTTCTTCGAGGACTTCGTGGAGCGCATCCTGGTCCAGGACTACAAGCGTCTCAAGACCCGCAACAATCCCTTCCGCTACCGCCAGCAAATCCTGCAGCGGGTGCGGGAGCTGGAATATGACCAGGAACGGAAACAGGCCCTGGTGGCGGGCTATCTGGAGCAGACGGGGGAGGC
>JADZBU010000394.1 GCA_020851955.1 Chromatiaceae bacterium
AACGCCATCGCGGTGGAGACCCTGGCGCTGTATCGCTGGGTGTTGGGCCAGGGGGAGCGGCCCAGGCCATCCGGCGACTGCTGGCGGACGCGGGGCTACGGCTGAGGGATGTCACCCATGTGGCCCTGGCACGTGACCCCAAGGCCAATCGGGCGGCGAAGCTGGCTTATGTCGCCCGGCATCCGCTCAATTCCGCCGGGGCGGTGGTGGAGCATCTGGGACATGCTCGCTGAGCTCGGTTTCTTCCAGGTCATAGGGTAGCGCGTTGGCAAGCTGAACCTGCAACCGCAGCGAAAAAAGGGGCTTGCCTTTTCGCCATCAACGGCTGTAATGTTTAAACTTCGTTTAAACATTGGTGCGGGAATTTTTCATGGCTGATGCCGTTCTCGACATTAAGCGTTGGGGCAACAACCTCGGTGTTCGCCTGCCGGTCGGCATTGCCCGCGAAGCGCATCTGCACGCTGATCAGCGCATACGCGTCGCGGTGGAAAATGGCCGCGTGGTCATTACGCCGCTGGAAAGGGAGCAACTCACGCTCGAACAGCGCTTGGCGCGTTTCGATCCGGTGCGCCATGGCGGCGAGGCCATGCCAACCGCTCCGGTCGGTGCCGAGCAGTGGTAGCCAAGGGCAAAGACTGGGTACCCGCTCGCCAGGAGGTGATCTGGATTGATTGCAACCCGCAGGCCGGGCGCGAAATGCGCGACCTCCATCCCTTTCTCGTGCTATCGCCGGGGAACTTCAATGCCAAAACCTCGCTGGTCATTGGTTTGCCTATGACGACCGCCGAGTACAACGCCGATAACCCTTTCGCCGTTGCGGTGGGCAAGGCAGAAGCTAAACCCGACAAGATCAGCTATGTGCTTTGCCATCAACCGAAATCCTTTGATTGGCGCGTGCGCAATGCGACCCCCCACCCGATGCGGAAACTGGACGAAGCGCGCTTTAGCGAAGTGTGCGCCGTTCTCGAACAAATCATGCAACTGGGCGCTGGTGGGGCCCAGACCCACAACACCACGCCCTAGTGGCGTTGCGCGAGACAGTGCATGGCCGGTGCGTCATCTGACCTATTGCCGGCTGCTGGCGATCTCTGCAACGCTTGAGGGGCAAGCGCGGACCTTGTAGCAATTGGTCAGGTCGCGCGTGTCGTGGATGAGTTCCGCCGTGCTACAGACGGGACATGTCATGTTCATCGCCCCGTGAGGTGGTGCTGACCTTAATCGCTTCTGTTTTAACTTTATTATGAAGCGAATCCGGCCTATATTCGCTTCATGTGGACTTGGCAGCATCCAGAGTGGCCGAATTTTCGCTACGACGCGGAGGTATTCCGGCCGCGGGTGGATGCCTTTCGTTTGAAATCCGAGCGTCTGATGGGCCGCATGGAGGCGCTGGCCGCGGACCTGCACATGGATGCGGTGATTGGCCTGATGCTATCCGAGGCGATCAAGACCAGCGCGATCGAGGGTGAGTCGCTGGATCGGGACTCGGTGCGTGCCTCGCTCCTGCAACTGATGGCACAGGATACGGTGGCGCCCCGGCACCAGGACGAAAAGGCGGCGGGGGCGGCGGCCCTGATGGTGGACGTGCGCCAGCATTGGGCCGAACCGCTGGATGATGCCCTGCTGGGTCGCTGGCAGTCGATGGTGGTGGTGCATCAGCCGCTGAGCCTGGTGATGCGCGGCCTGTATCGCAATGCCCCCGAGCCGATGCGGATTGTCAGCGGGGTTTATGGTCGCCAGCGCATCGATTACGAGGCGCCGCCGGCGGCGCGTGTCTACGAAGAAATGGCCCGGCTGCTGGCTTGGTACAACCAGACTAATCCGTTGACGGCGGGGCCTGCCGAGGTGATCCCTGGACCGGTGCGCGCGGCCATTGCCCATGCCTGGTTCGAGTTGATTCATCCTTTCGATGATGGCAACGGCCGGGTGGGGCGGGCGATCGCCGACCACGCGCTGTCGCAGTCGCTCGGCTATCCGACCCTCGCCTGTCTAGCCACCGCGATCGAACGCCATCGCCAGCGGTATTACGACGCACTCCAGCAGATTTCCCGGGGAGCGCTCGATCTGAGCGCCTGGATTGCGTTTTTTATAGACGAAATCAATCATGCGCAGGAGATTGCCAGGGAAGAAATCGATTTTGTGTTGGGCAAGGCCCGCTTCTGGGAGCGCTACGCCGGTCAGCTCAACGAGCGTCAGTCCAGGATGGTCAGGCGGGTATTCGCCGAGGGTACCAAGGGCTTCGAGGGGGGGATCAGCACGCGAAAATACGAAACGATTTGCCAATGCTCCCGGGCGACCGCTTATCGTGATCTGTCGGCGTTGGTCCAGATGGGCGTGCTCGAACCCCTGCCCGGCGGCGGTCGCAACACGCGTTACCAGTTGCGGAAAACCTGACTAAAAGAACAGAACCGATGGTCGTAATCCTGGGTTTTAATGCCTTGCACGCCGACTCCGCCGCCTGCCTGGTGGTTGACGGCCAACTGGTGGGCGCCGTGGCGGAGGAGCACCTGGGTGAGCGTCAAAAGCACAGCCCGGCCTTCCCGGCCCAGGCCATCCGGCGACTGCTGGCGGACGCGGGGCTACGGCTCCGGGATGTCACCCATGTGGCCCTGCGCGCGCCGCGCCGGCGCGCCGACCCGCTGACCCAGCGCGAAATGGACATCGCCCGCTCCACCCAGGTGCGCTTTGAGGAGGCGGCCATCCACTGCCTGACGCGCCTGCACATGTGGTCAAGATCCGCCCCGAGTGGCGCGAGCGTCTGCCGGCGGTGACCCATGTGGACGGCACCGGGCGTCTGCAGACGGTGGATGCGGCCAGCAATCCGCTCTATTACCAGTTGATCGAGGCCTTCCGCCGCCAGACCGGGATTGGCATGGTGCTCAATACCAGCTTCAATGAGAACGAACCCATCGTGGATACGCCAGAGCAGGCGCTGGATTGCTTTCGGCGGACGGATATGGATGCCTTGTGTTTGGGGCGGTGGGTGCTGACCAAGGCGGGGCCGGCGGCATGACCATCTCCGTACTGGTGCTGACGCTGAACGAGGCGGCCAATCTGCCCGCCTGTCTGGCGGCCGTGGCCTGGTCGGACGACGTGTGGTGCTGGACTCCTTCAGCCAGGACGAGACGGTGGCGGTGGCGGAGGGGCTGGGGGCGCGGGTCTATCAGCGCGCCTTCGACGATTTCGCCGGGCAGCGCAATTACGCCCTGGACCAGGTCCCCTTCAAGCACGAGGGGGTGTTGCATCTGGACGCGGACAAGATCGTGACCCCGGCCCTGCGGGCGGAGTTGGCGGCGGCGGTGGCGGGCGGGGGCTGGGATGCCTGGTGTCAATGGCCACCAGAACTGCACCACTTTCGGCCACGAAAATTGACCCGCCCGGAGATCCGGATCAGCGTCAGTTTCCGATTTTCTGTTTCAGTCGATAGCTTTCTCCTCCGAGCATGAAGACGT
>JADZBU010000395.1 GCA_020851955.1 Chromatiaceae bacterium
GACCAGCTCAAAGTTCTCCTGGTTGACGACAACCAGCACATCCGCGTGCTGCTGGCCGAGATCCTGCGCGCCGTCGGCGTGACCCATATTCACGAGGCCAGCGACGGGGCCGAGGGACTGCAGATGATGCGGGCCCACAGCGTCGACATCGTCATGACCGACCTGTCCATGGAGCCGCTGGACGGCCTGGACTTCGTTAGGCTCCTGCGGAATTCGCCCGACAGCCCCAACACCATGATCCCGGTGATCATGGTCACCGGCCACACCACCCTCAAGCGGGTGGCCGAGGCGCGCGACGCCGGCGTCAATGAGATCCTGACAAAGCCGCTCACCGCGCGCGGGGTGATCGATCGGATCCACAGGGTGGTGAACTATCCGCGCTCCTTCATTCGCACCGACGACTATTTCGGCCCCGACCGACGCCGCCGGCACGACCCGGCCTATCACGGCCCCTTCCGCCGCGAGAGCGACGGGCCGCAGGTCAGGACGCCGCCACCCTCCGAGCGCTTCATCTAGGCAGGCATTTGGTCAGGATTGGCCGCTAGTCTGACGAGACATCAGGAGACGGCCATGCCCCCCATCAAGACCTTGGCGCTCGTCGCCCTGCTGGCCGCCGCGGCGCCCGCGCTGAGCGGATGCATGGCCGCGGCGATCGGCGGCGCGGTGGTCGGAACCGCCGTGGGCGTCACCGGCGCGGCGGTCGGCGGGGCGGCTAAGGGCGTGGGCATGGTGGCCGGCGCGGTCATCCCCGGCGACGACGACTGATCCCGCCTCAGGGCCCGCCTCAGGGAATGCCCAGATATTTGTGGGTCTGGACGCTGAGCCGCCATTTCGGGTGCGCCAGGCAATAGGCGATGGCCGCCTCGGTGTTGGCCAGGCGATCTGGACCGTCCATCGGCTGCAGCAGGAACCGATCGAAGGCCCACGACTCGAAGGCCGCCGGATCGACACCGGCCTGCGGGACGACCAGCTTGAGCTCCTGCCCCGACCGCTGCACGACCGGCGACTGGGCCTTGGGGCTGACGCAGATCCAGTCCAAGCCCTGGGGCGCCGGCAGCGTTCCGTTCGTCTCCACCGCAATGGAGAAGCCCCGCGCGTGCAGGGCTTCGATCAGGGGCTCGTCCAGTTGCAGCAGGGGCTCCCCGCCCGTGCAGACCACCAGGCGCTCGCCCGCCCCGCCGCCCCAGGCGGCCTCGACGGCGCGGGCCAGGTCCTGCGGCGTAGCGAACCGGCCGCCGCCGGGGCCGTCCATGCCCACGAAGTCGGTATCGCAGAAGGTGCAGACGGCCTTGGCGCGGTCCTCCTCGCGGCCGGTCCACCGGTTGCAGCCCGAAAAGCGACAGAACACCGCCGCCCGTCCCGCCTGGCCGCCCTCCCCCTGCAGGGTGAGGAAGATCTCCTTGACCGCATAGCTCATGGGGTCAGCTCCGGGCGGCCCTGGTCGACCCACTGTGCAAAGCCCCTGGCCCGCAGGTCGCAGGCCGGGCAGGTCCCGCAGCCGTGGCCCCAGGCGTGGCGCTCGCCGCGCTCGCCCAGATAGCAGGTGTGGCTGTCGGCCAGGATGATCTCCACCAGCCTCTCCCCGCCCAGGGTCTTGGCCAGGGCCCAGGTCTGGGCCTTGGTCAGGCGCATCAGCGGGGTCTCGACCCGGAACGCCTGCTCCATGCCCAGGTTGAGGGCGTGCTCCATGGCGTCGAGCGTGTCGCGGCGGCAGTCGGGATAGCCGGAGAAATCGGTTTCGCACATCCCGCCCACCAGGGCGCCCAGGCCCCGGCGGTCGGCCAGGGCCGCGGCGTAGACCAGGACCACCAGGTTTCGGCCGGGCACGAAGGTCGAGGGCAGCCCCCGCGCCGTCATCTCGATCGCCTTGTCCGTCGTCAGGGCCGATTGGGCCACCGCCCCGAAGCCGCGCAGGTCCAGCATGTGGTCCTCGCCGAGCCTGCCGGCCCACTGCGGATAGGCCGCCAGCATCGCCGCGCGGACCTCGGCGCGGGCCTGCAGCTCAACGGCGTGGCGCTGGCCATAGTCGAAGCCCACCGTCTCCACCCGCTCATGGCGCTCGAGCGCCCAGGCCAGGCAGACGGTGGAATCCTGGCCGCCGGAGAACAGGACCAGGGCGCCGGGCGAAGTCGTGGGAGAGGTCATCGGCCCCATATGCGCGTTCAGCGAAGAATCGGAAAGTCCGCAGCCCTGTCTCCAGGGCGGTTGCAGTTGGCTCGCGCGCCACCCTGGCGTGACGCAGCGTGACGCTACGGATACGACATTTCCGCAACAGCCGTAAGGGATTCGGAGACCGAACGGGGTTCAGCTATCGACGTGCAGTTGACCTTGGAGCCGTCCCAGCGGAGCGTGGCTGAAGCTGGGGGAAGTGTCGCGTACTCCTGGTTTGAAATCTTACGCGTCTTTGCTGGCGGACCGGGCCGATCCCAGAGTTCAGGCCGCCACGGGAGGAAACTAGAATGTCGAGAACTCCGTATCTGCGGAGCCTTCTGGCCGTGGGCGTTTCGGCCGCGGCCCTGGCGGGCTTCACCACCCCTGCCTATGCGCAGGGCTCCAACATCATCGAAGAACTGGTCGTCACCGCCCAGAAGAAAGAAGAGTCCATTCAGGACGTGCCGATCGC
>JADZBU010000396.1 GCA_020851955.1 Chromatiaceae bacterium
CGGCCCCCTCTCCCCAGCCCTCCCCCGCCAGGGGGGAGGGAGCAAGAGCATCAGTCGCTCTTGCCGCGCCCGTACGACCTACCGCCCGTCCTCGCCACCACCAGCGTCCTACTGCTGGCCCTCCTCGCCCCCCTGGCCCTGGCCGATGAGGCAATACGAGTGGTCACCTGGAACCTAGAGACGGTGGGCACCCCCGGCAGCGCCCCCTATCAGGCAGTGGCCGCCGTGCTGGGGCGCATCGATGCCGATGTGGTGGCCATCCAGGAGGTGGCCGGCGCGACCGATGCCCGCAACCTCCAGACCCTCGCCCTGCAACTGGGCTATCCCTATGTCGAGATCGCCCCTGGCGGCCCCTTCGGCGCCCTGCGCAATGCCCTGCTCTCCGACTTCCCCATCACCCTGAGCACGGTCTGGACCTCTGCCTTGCTGTCCGGGGACGCCAAAGCCAATGACCTGACCCGCTTCCTGCCGGAAATCCGGGTCGATGTCACCGGCCAGGGCCACTTGCTGGGCCTGGTGTCGGCCCATCTCAAGTCCGGCACCGATAACCTCGATGAATTTCGGCGCGCGGCGGAGTCCTTCCGGATGAACCAGATTGCCGCCGAGGCGGTGCGGGAGGGGATTCCGCTGATCATGCTGGGCGACCTCAACGCCGACCGCGGCGATCCCCCCCTGACGCCAACTTGGTTTACCAGCGTCCCCGGGACCCTGCCCGCCGGCATGGTGCTGGGGGCCGACCTCCAGGCCCTGCTGGCCGGGGCCGGGCTGCGCAACGACCCCTTCGCCTATCTTACCGCCCGGGCCACGCTCCTGCCGGCCCGCCAACTGGATGGCAGCCTGGCAACTCGCAAGGCCTCGGGGCGGCGCCTGGACTATCTGCTGACCAGCCCCACCCTGACGCGGCGCGGCCCGGCGACCCAGGTCTATGACTGCGCCGACGAGGGCCGGCCCGGCGGCCTGCCCCTGTCCGGGGCGCCCCTGGCGGCGGGGGTCTGTACCCTGGCGGCGGATCATCTGCCAGTGTTCGCGGATCTCATCGTTCCCACCGCCGCCGTGGCGCAGACCCTGCGCATCAATGACGCGGCGCGGGCCGAGGGCCAGACGGGCACCAGTCCCTTGACCTTTACCCTCACCCTCAGCCCCAAGAGTGCCGGGCCGGTGACGGTGCGCTACGCCACCGCCAACGGCACGGCCCAGGCGGGCACGGATTACGTCGCCGCCAGTGGCCAGGTGACTTTTACGCCGGGCCAGACCAGCAAGACGCTGCCCGTTGCCGTCAAGGGCGACCTGGCGCGGGAGGGGAACGAGGTGCTGTTCGTCAATCTCACCCAGGCCACGGGCGCGAATCTGGCGGATGCCCAGGGCCAGGGCCTGATCCTCAATGACGATGGGCCGGTGCTGGCCATCGGCGATGTCACCCTGGCGGAGGGGCAGAGCGGCACCCGCACCGCCAACTTCCGGGTCACGCTGACGCCTGCCAGTACCGGCGCGGTGACGGTGAAGTACGCGACCGCCAATGGGACGGCCCAGGCGGGCAGTGATTATGTCGCCCAAAGCGGGAGTTTGAGCTTTGCGGCTGGGCAGGGGGTGCGGACGGTCAGCGTCGTGGTGCGGGGGGACCGGGTTAAGGAGGGGAATGAGACTTTTTTTGTGAATTTGAGCGGGGCGGCGGGGGCTACGGTGTTCGATGGGCGGGGGGTGGGGACGATTGGGGAGGATGATTAGGGGGCGTTCATTCTTCTGCGCGCCCAGGCCCAATGGTTCTACACCGAGCACGGCTTACGCGAGGCCAAGGGGGAATGCGGCCTGGCCGACTAACAAGTGCGCCGCTGGGATGCAGAATTAGTCCCCGGTTTCAGGGGATTAGACGACCATGCTTTTTTTGCTCGCCAATGGGCGAAGATCAGTATCGACTTATCAAGCCCGGGGTGTCATAGTCAAATTGGGGTAATCTTGGATACCCAACCGACGATCATCCATTCTTGTTATTACTGCCCGGTTACCTATAATGACCAGGGGAAAAACTTAGCGAATATAGGTTACCTATGCCCTTGAAATGTCATCCTCGCCCGGGATTCACCCTAGTCGGATTAATGGTTATGGTTGTCATCATTGCCATTCTTGCCGCAATTGCTTTTGCCTATTATCAAAATCATATGCTTACGGTTAGGCGGGTGGAGGCGCAGGGCATTATGCTCAATATACAGGGCCTACAGGAACAACATTTATTAAAATATACGCTCTATGAAAGCAAATTATCGGATTTGGGAAATTTTGAATCAGATGAATATGCCTTTTCAATCAATGGCGCCACGAATACTACCTACACCATAACTGCGACAGCGAAAGGCAGCCAGACGGACGATACAGGCTGTATTTTCATGACACTAAATCAGGCAGGTTTAAGGTGTCCTGGAGCAGACCCAAGGTGCCCTACACACACGGATTGCTGGTAGCACACAGAAAGGGACGGACCCGGCGAGATGACGCGCATCCCGCCGGGTCCTTCCCCTCTTTTGCGCCGCGACTATCTCAGGGTGATGGTCGAGGCCGCCGCCCTGGCGTTATTGCCCTCATTGGATTCCGGAATCACCCCCGCGTAGTCCGCGATCACCCCCAGGTAGTAGGCCCCCGGCGCCAGGTTCCGCGGCACCATGAGGGTCGCGGAGCAGCTTTGCGTGACGCCCGCCGCGATGCCCGCCCGGTGATAGCAGGTGGCGGAGGCGACATCCGCGGTACCAATGGTATTGTCCTTGGAGAAATAGAGCCGGGAATAATGGGCGCCGGCCTTGGCGATGCCCTGATTCTTGACTTGCCATCTCACGGTAATCTTTTTGCCCCGGACCCCGGTCGTGGGGCCGCTCACCGTGGTGACGATGAGATCCGGGCGGGCGGCGGCGGCGCGATAGCCGCTGTCGTAACCGGAGAAACCGCTACAGCCGGCGCTGTTGCAGGCCTTGAGCGAGTAATAGTAGGTCGTGCCCGCCACCGCGCCCATATCATCGTAACTGGCGGCGGTGGGCGAGCCCAGCAGACTCTTGGTGCCCGTGGCGCTGGTCGCGCGATAGACCTGGTATTGGGTGGCGCCGCTCACGGCGCTCCAGGTCACCCGCACCCGGTCGCTGAAGGTGCCATCGCTGGCCGTGGGGGTGCCCGGGATCGCCGGGATGGTCCCACTCGCCACATACTGAATCCAATTGGCGGCATAGCCCACCTTGGAATTAGCGCCGGTGGGGTCGTATTTGATGCGCATGTAGCCCCGCTCGCTGCCGCCCGCGGTCTCGCCCCAACTGGTCCCCCAGCTATTGCGCAGAATCCAGCTTTGATCGGCGTCATTCCAGCCCACCAGCAGGATGGCGTGATTGACGGAGTTGTTGCAGCCATTGGCGGTGGGGCTATACACGCCACCCGTGTAACGATACCAGCCACTATCCACGCAGACGGCGGCCGCCACCGCCCCGTTGGTCATGATGGCGGTCTTGATGAGGTCGGTGGCGGGGATCGAGGAGGAATAACCCACGTACTGCCACTGGGAGGCCCGGTAGGGGTGAGCGAGCGGGGTGGCA
>JADZBU010000397.1 GCA_020851955.1 Chromatiaceae bacterium
CCGTCCCGGTCCCGTTCCAGCAGATGGAAGGCCATGCGCTGGGCGGACTTGGGGCCCACGCCGGGCAGGCAGCGCAAGGCGTCCACGAGCTGATTGAGTAGCGAACGGTCCGACATGGTCGCGGTCTGTGAGCCTCGGTTCCGGGGCGGGTCAGAAAGGCATCTTGAAACCCGGCGGCAGGGGGATGTTGCCCAGACCGCTGGTCAGACTCGCCATCCCCTCCTGGGTCATCTCCCCCACTTTCTGCACCGCGCCGTTGACGGCCGCCGCGACGAGATCCTCCAGCATCTCCTTGTCGTCGGTCAGGAGGGCGGGATCGATCTCGACCCGCTTGACCTCGTGCCGACCGTTCATGGTGACCTTGACCATGCCGCCGCCAGACTCGCCGGTGACCTCCTCCCGCCCCAGCCGTTCCTGGGTCTTTTGCAGGTCTTCCTGCATCTTCTGGGCCTGCTTGAGGATATTGCCTAATCCGCCTTTCACGCTTGATTCACCTCTGTTTATTCGAAAAATTCGTGTCGCATTCCGCGCCCGCCCAGGGCTTTGGCCGTCAGGCCGGCCTAGCCCGGCGGCCGGACCGTGCCCGGTATCAGCCGGGCACCCAGGGTGTCGCGCAGGGTCACCGCGACGGGGTCATGGACCATGGCCTCCTCCGCCGCCCCCTGGCGCTCCCGCCGCGCCCGGGCGCGCCGTTGGGAGGGCGTCTCGCCCTCGGGTTGCGCGACCTGGATCTCCAGACGCAGCCCCTCGCCCAAGACTGCCGCCAAGGCCGAGCGCAGGCGCTGTTCGGTGGTTTCCACCCGCAGCCGCTCGGAGGCCTGATCCAGGATGAGCCGCAAGCGCTGGCCGTCCCAGTCCAGCAGTTCGCAATTACGGGCCAGTTCGCTCGCCAGGCCGCCCAGATCGAGCGCCGCGACCAGGGCGTGCCAGTGCTCCTTGTCCTCGAGACAGGGAGGTGTGGCACTGCTAGGGGGGCGGGTAGTGGGGGCCGGGCCGGGGGTTGTGATCGGCATGGACGGGCCGGTGGCAGCCAACGGGGGTGGCTGGCCGCCAACCGCAAAGGGTGGCGCCGTAACATCCGCGTCCCAATCCGCCCAGAGATCCGGCGGCGGGCCATCCTCCTCGGGCACCAGGTCCATGGCGGGCGCGGACGGGGGGCGGGTCGGGAGGAGTTGTGGCGAGGCCGGGGCCACCTCTTGTCGCTTGGCTTGGGGGGCGACGCCTGTGCCGGAGGTGCTGGGCATCGTTGGCGCGGGGGCTGCTCGCCGGGCTTGAGGGACAGCGCCCGCGCTGGAGGCGCTGGCGGTTACCGGCCCAAGGGCCGGTGCCGGGGCTCTGGACCGGCCCGAACCGGGCTTGTCCACGGCGGTCGCCAAGCGGGCCGCGGCCAGGGCGGCGCTGGCCGGGGACTCCCGCCCCGGGGCCGGCGGAGCAGGGCGCGCCGCCGCGGCGCTGGGGGTGGCCGTAACGGGTGGAACGCCGGCGCTCCCCTCCAGGGGCCCCTCCCCCGCCGGTCGCGGGGCCGGCGCGCCTGAGGGCACCGCCGGTCGCGATGGCGGCGAGGCCGGCACCGCCGGTCGCGGGGCGGCCGGGAGCGCCGCGTCCCCGCCCGCCACCAGGCCGGTCCGGCTCTCCTGGTCCGCCGGCCGGAAGGCGAGCATCCGCAGCAGCACCATTTCCATGCCGGTGCGGGGGTCCGGGGCCAGGGGCAGATCCGCCTGCCCCAGGAGGGCAATCTGGTAAAAAAGCTGGAGGTCCTCCGGGGCCAGGACCCGCGCCAGGGCCTCCAGGGTTTCTCGTTCCGGGTCATCGGCCGCCAGGGTCGCCGGGACCTGCTGGAAGAGGGCGATGCGGTGCAGAAAGCCCAGCAGTTCCTGCAGGAGGCCGCCAAAATCCGGGGTCAGTTCATGAATGCGCCCTACCTCCGCGAGCAGGCGGGCGCCATCCCGGCTGGCCAGGGCGGAGAGCAGATTCAGGCTCATGTCGCGCCCGACGGTGCCGAGCATGGCGCGGATGTCGTCGGCACCGACCCGGCCGCCGCCGAAGGCGATGGCCTGATCCAGCAGGCTCAGACCGTCGCGCATGCTGCCGTCCGCCGCCCGCGCCAGCAGGGCCAGGGCCTGATCCTCGTAGGGCAGGCCCTCGACGGTCAGGATGTGGGCGAGTTGGGCGCCGATCTCCTCCGGCACCAGGCGCTTGAGGTTGAACTGGAGGCACCGCGACAGGACGGTCACCGGCACCTTCTGCGGGTCCGTGGTGGCGAGAAGGAATTTGACGTGGGGCGGAGGCTCCTCCAGCGTCTTCAGCAGGGCATTGAAGCTGCTGGTGGAAAACATGTGGACCTCGTCGATGAGGTACACCTTGAAACGGCCCTTGACCGGGGCAAAGGGAACATTGTCCAGCAGTTCACGGGTCTGATCGACCCGGGTGCGGGAGGCGGCGTCCACCTCCAGGAGGTCAACGAAACGCCCCTCGTCGATCTCCCGGCAGGAGGGACACTGACAGCAGGGCGTGGAGCTGACACCCGCCTCGCAGTTCAGGGCCTTGGCCAGGATGCGCGCCAGGGTGGTCTTGCCGACGCCCCGGGTGCCGGTGAAGAGATAGGCATGATGCAACCGGTCCTGATCCAGGGCATTGCCGAGCGCCCGCACCACATGGGCCTGTCCGACCATGTCCGCGAAGGACCGGGGGCGCCACTTGCGGGCCAGAACCTGATAGGACATGCGGGATGAATAAATGCTTGCGGTTAGCGATGAAGGAAGGGGAGTTTAACCCATGGCGGACGCTGGATCACGCGCGGAGACGTCGCTGGCCCCGGAAAGCAAGGGGACGGGCGGACTCGGGAAGGTCGGTTGAGGGCGGCGGGTCCCGCCAGCCACACCCCGGCACACACATCCACCGCTGCGGCTGCTCCCTTCCAGGCCTGACCGGGTTCACGGTTTCGCGTTGCGAGGGGACCGACGGGTCCGCCATCGAATCCGCCCGGGCACGGGCCCGGGCGGAGCGACAAACTAACAAAGCCCGAGGCGGAAGACAAGCGGCAGTCCGCCATGGACGGCAACAGGTGCCGCCCTACCCCTGATCCCGACCACCACGAACGGGCCCCTGATCCGGCGGATCCTCATCTAGAATTAAGGCAAGGGCTGGCGGCCTTTGCGATCCCGCCGCCCTTCCCGCCCGCTCGACCTTCAGACCCGCCCAGGACCCTAGCCACCATGACGCCCCAACAACGCTACCCCGAACCCTCTCCGGAGACCCAAGACCAGCTCAACCAGCGGGTGGGCCGCCTGCACCTCTGGCTGCGCCAGGGCGTCCAGCGGGATCATGTGGACCAGATCTTCGGCCGGGGACGTAACTTCTTCCACATCGAGAACTGGTACTCCATTCACAGCCTGATGCGCCTGGCCCTGCGCCTGACCGGCCTCTACGGCCGGGGCCGGCGCAACGCGGCGGATATCCAGGTCAGGAGCAACCGGGTGCGGATTCCGGGCCTGCCCAGGCCCTTCCACGGCCTGCGCCTGCTGCATCTGAGCGATATCCATCTCGACATGGACCCGGAGATTCAGGAGGCCCTGATCCGCCGGGTGGCAGCGACCGCCCACGATCTGTGCGTCATCACCGGGGATTTCCGCGCCCGCACCCACGGCGACTGCCAGCCCGCCCTCGCCGCCCTGGAGCGGCTGAGACCTCACCTGAGGGGCCCGGTCTATGGGGTCCTGGGTAATCACGATTTCATCGAGATGGTGCCAGGCCTGGAGGCCCTGGAGGTGCGGGTCCTGCTCAATGAATCCCTGGCCCTGGAGCGGGAGGGGGCCTGCCTCTACCTGGCGGGCATCGACGACCCCCATTACTACCAGGCTGATAACCTGGAAAAGGCCGCCGACGGCATCCCCCCCGGGGCCGTGGCCATCCTGCTCAGCCACTCACCGGAGATCTACCGCCACGCCGCCCATGCCGGCTTCAAGCTGATGCTCTGCGGACATACCCACGGGGGCCAGATCTGCCTGCCCGGAGGTATGCCGCTGACCTACAACGCCCGTTGCCCTCGCCAGTTGGGCCGGGGCCCTTGGCGCTGGGGCGAGATGCAGGGCTATACCTCCCCCGGCGCGGGCTCCTGCGTAGTCCCGGTGCGTTTCAACTGCCAGCCGGAGATCACGGTGCATCGGCTGGAGGGCGGCGCGGGGTGAGGAACCCTGCCTGGTTGGGCCCCCGGCCCGTCAGTGATTGCGATGACCAATCCTGTCCATCACCGCCATCAGGACGGAGGAGATGACAAAGGTCATATGAAGCACGACATACCAGAGAATCTTGTCGTTCGGGGTCTGCTGGGCATTCATGAAGATTTGCAGCAGATGGATGGAGGAGATGGCCACGATGGAGGCCGCCACCTTGAGCTTGAGGGCGGTGGCATCCAGTTTGCCGAGCCAGTCAAGCTTCTTGCCCTCGTCGGCCAGGTCGATCTGGGAGACGAAATTCTCGTAACCCGAGAGCATGACCATGACCACCAGGCTGGCGACCAGCACCATGTCGATCATGGCCAGCACCGCCAACACCATGTCCGCCTCCGCCATGGTCCAGACATGGAACAGGACGTGAAAGGCCTCCTGGAAAAACTTGACCCCGACCGCCAGCATGGCAATGGTCAGGCCCAGGTAGATGGGGGCGAGAATCCAGCGGCTGGCGAAGAGGGATTTTTCGATCCAGCGTTCAAACATGGGCTTACCTTTTGGGTTAGGGGCGAACGCCCATCCGGGCTTTCGAGGGAGTTGAAGAGGAGGCGCCGGGAGAGGCGCGGGCCGGGAAGAGGGTCAAGGCCGGCGGCGGGCAGGCCCCGGCCGGCGGCCTCGTGGCGGTTCAGTCGGCGGCCTTCTTCTCGGGCGCCGGCTTGGGCGCCGAGTCGGAGGAGGTCTCGGACTTGCTCGCCGAGCTCTTGGACTCGGCGCCGCCACTCGACTCCTTGCCGCCCGAGTCGTGCAGGTTCTTCTTGCCGCTCTTTTTGAAATCGGTTTCGTACCAGCCACCCCCCTTGAGGCGGAAGCCCGCGGCGGAGATCAGCTTCTTGAGGGCCGGCTGACCGCAGGCGGGGCAATTGACCAGGGGGGCATCACTGAGCTTTTGCAGGGCTTCCATCGCGTGGCCACAGTGTTTGCAGCGGTATTCGTAGAATGGCATGTTAAATCCTCGTACATCGCCAAGTGCTAGGGACGCGCGGATGTTAGGGGTTCTGGCCAGAAATTCAAGCCATCATCGGGATCCGCCGCGGCCCGGTGCCCGTTGGGGGGGCTTTTCAGCAGCAGTCCTCGGCCCCATGACGGCATGGATGGTCGCCGGCCGGGCAGGTTGGCGGCCGCTGGGGCCGGTCCCCCTTGAAGTTGGCGGGACCGAATCCCTCGACTATGATCTTTACCCAACACCGCTGAGTTTCCGGTCTCACGAGCCGGGTGGTGTCTGGCGGGAACACCGTGAATACTTCCCCTAGGCTTGACGACAGCATCTCTGCGGTCGGCACGCCCGCCAGTTCATTTCTTACGAGGCCCGGGCCGGGTGGTGTCTGGCGGGGGACGCCGTGAGAACATCCCTGTAGGCTTGGCGACAGCATCCCTGCTGTCGACACCCCCGCCAGCCCCCACCCGGCCCTCCTGCTAGCCCCTAAGCGCTATTGGCGCTGGGAATAGAGACCTTTTCGGTAGGCACGCAAAATCCGTTTTTCCTTTCAATTGCACGGGAGTTCGCCATGAAAAACGTCATCCAAGCCAGTCTGATCCCATTCGTGATGCTTGTGGGTCTGGGCGGAACCGCGGTCAGCGCCCAGCCAGCGCCCGTCGGCGCCATCCCGGCCCCATCAGCCGCGCCGTCCCTGGATGAGCGCGAACTGGAGCAGGCCATCCGCGAGGGCGAGTCCGCTGGCGCCAACCGGGCGGAATGGGTCATTGCCCCGCCCAGCGGCGCCGCCCCTACCCTGCCCGCCGCCCCCACCTATGCCCCCGCAACCACCGGGATCGCCGCGGCAGCGCCCGCCCCGGGTGGGGCCTCCAGCGTGCCCTATATCAGCGGTGGGGTCGGCTATGACGAGCGAGCCCGCATGGAAGCGGCTAAGTCCCAATACAATCTCAGGCTCCTGTTCGCGATCAGCGGTTCGGGCAGTTATTTGTCTGCCGTCAAGGTGCGGATTCAGGACCCCAGGGGCGCGACCCTGCTTGATGCCACCTCCAATGGCCCCTGGTTCTATGCTCAGTTACCCCCGGGCGCCTATGTCCTGACCCTGGACAACCAGGGCCAGGTCCAGACGCGCCATATCAGCATTTCGGCCCAGGGGGCGACGGTCGAGAACATCTACTGGGCCGGACCCGTGAGCGCCCTGCCCGAGCCGGGGACCAGCGATTGGGGCATCCAAGCCGCGCCGGGCCAGGCCCCCGCGGCGATCCCGCCCATGCGGCCCCTCATGAGCCGCGGCGGCATCCCCTACCTCAGCGGTGGCGGCGACCCCGAGGAGAGGGCGCGCCTGGAGGCCAGCCAGGAACCCTACAACCTGCGTCTCAACTTCTCGGTCACGGGTGCGGATCGCCACCCCCTGGCCATTGGCGTCCGCATCCAGGAGGCCACCAGCCAGAGGCTCCTGCTGGAGGCCGAGGCGACCGGGCCCCTCTTCCTGGCCAAGGTCCCCCAAGGCGAGTATCTGGTGACCCTCGATTACGCCGGCCAACGGCATGAAAAGACCATGAAGGTTCCCGGTTCCGGCGCCGCCACCGCCTCCTTCCAGTGGACGCATTGAGGCACCCGGGGAGTTACTCTTCACCCCTCTTC
>JADZBU010000398.1 GCA_020851955.1 Chromatiaceae bacterium
CAGCAGCACTCAACACGAGCGTCACACGTAACATCGTTGTCAGCCTCCAGGAACAGGATCAGGAGGCCACTTTACGGCAAATCCCTAGACTTTGACAAGGTTATGATTAGTTTGTGTGAATGACTTATTCAATGGAACTGCCCTTTTTTGGCTAAAACAATCTGATCCGGTCACCCTGATTCACCGATCTACCTTACTGGCAGCCTTGGCAAGATGACCTTTCAACCCAACACCCGCGTCTATGTAAAAACGGCACCCGACAAGATTGGTACCCTCACCGGCAGTGTGCGTGAACATGCGGGCCGTACCCGCTATGAAGTCGACTTTGGGGCCCAGCGCGAATATATCATTGAGGGCAACCTGGCCGAAGCCGCCGCGGTCCTGGACATCTTCGAATTGCTGGAACAGAGCCGGTACGGGGGTGTGGTTAACCTGCGTTCCGTGATCACCCATACCCGACTAACTGGGAGACTGGCCGATCTCATCTATAGCATGGAGGCCTCCAATACGGAGTTTCTACCTTATCAATTCAAGCCAGTCTTGAACCTGGTGGATTCACCAAGTAAAGGAATTCTCATCGCGGACGAAGTGGGTTTAGGCAAGACCATTGAGGCAGGTCTGATCTGGACAGAGCTAAGGTCGCGATTCAACGCCACCAAGTTGCTAGTGCTCTGCCCCGCCGTCCTGCGCGAAAAGTGGCAACAAGAGTTGGCGAGGCGCTTTGGGGTCAGGGCAGCCATCTGTTCCGCGGCGGGGTTGCATGACTTACTCAAACAACATCAAGCGGGAGACCTAGACGAATTTGCTGCCATTGTCTCCTTGCAAGGGGCGCGTCCCCCTAAACAGTGGGAGGAAAATGACCGGATCAAGACGGGCGCCGCTGAACTGGCCAGGTTTCTCGCCGGATTAGAACCGGGACAACCTCTCTTTGACTGTGTCATCGTCGATGAGGCGCATTACCTGCGTAACCCGGAGACCCAGGTCTATGAGTTGGCGCAACTGGTGCGTGAGGTAGCCGAGCATCTGCTGCTGCTTTCGGCCACGCCCATCCACCTGCGCAGCGATGACCTGTTTCATCTGCTGGCGCTGATCGACAGCGAAAACTTCCGCTATGTCCACGCCTTCAAGGATGTGCTGATAGCCAATGCCCCCTTGATCAGGCTAGGCGAGGATCTCCGACGCAAGATGCTGAGTCAAGTGGAGTTCCTGGCCCAGGTAGAGCAGTGCATGCAGCATCCCATGATGCAGGCTAACCGCCAGTTGCAAAACCTGTTGAGCAATCCGCCTGACGATGCTGCACTTGGGGACCCCATCCACCGTGAGCGCTATGCGAACCGCATTGAACGCGTCAATCTATTAGCCAGGGTGGTCTGCCGGACGCGGAAGCGTGATGTCCAAACCAATCGGGTTGTCAGGGAGGCGGTGTCACCCACCGTCACCATGACGGCAACGGAACGGCAATTTTATGACGAGGTAACCACGAGCGTCCGGCGCTATTGCCTAGAAGGCGATCTTGTCGAGGGTTTTATTCTGACCATACCCCAACGGCAAATGTGCAGTTCGATTCCCGCGGCATTCCGGGCCTGGCGCTCGAAAACCGAGCTGGACGATGCGGGGTCACTCTGTTACGAGGACACCGGGGACGGAGAAATTAAATCGAAAAAGGAACCTGGACCCTTGATCAGGGAATTGTCTGCCATCGTGGGCAAGCTGACGACTTTTCCAGAACTCAAGGCCGGCGATTCCAAGTATCGGGTTCTCCTGGCCCAGTTGCGTGAATATTGGCGGAGTTACCCTCAGAAAAAAATAATCCTGTTTTCGTATTACCGGGAAACCCTGCGCTATTTATACGAACGGTTGCAGGAGGATCATGTCCCCTCCGTGCTGATCATGGGCGGCATGAAGGAGAGCAAGCAGTCGATCATTGAAAAATTCCGGACTGACCCCAGGGCCAGGCTGCTCCTGGCCTCGGAGGTGGCGAGTGAGGGTATTGACCTCCAGTTCAGCTCCTTCCTCATCAATTACGATCTGCCCTGGAACCCCATGCGGGTTGAACAGCGCATTGGCCGTATCGATCGCATCGGCCAGACCGAGGACCGCATCCATATCTGGAACTTCTTCTACGGAGATACCCTTGACGACCGCATTTATCACCGGCTCTTTCTCCGCCTGGATATCTTTCGTCATGCCTTTGGTGACATCGAGGCCGTGCTGGGGGAAAAGATTCAAGAGTTGGGTTATTACCTGCTAAGTCACAATTTGACCCCGGAGCAGGAGGACCACCGCATCGAGCAGGCCCAGCTCGCGCTGGCCAGGACCGTGCGTGAGCAGGAGGAACTGGAGGAGGAAGCAGCCCACTTGGCGGCCCATGGTGACTATGTCCTGAATCAAGTCAAAGCCGCTCGGCAAATGCGCCGGTACATAGACCCAGAGAGTCTCTGGACCTATGTGCGGGATGCCCTTATCCAGGATTTCCCCGGTACCGAGTTGGTCAGGCTAGGGGATGATCCCCTGACCGTGGAGATCGGACTGTCCCAAAACGCGCGGGTCGAGTTCCAGCATTTTCTTGAAATGACCAAGTTACTGGGCAAGACGCGGTTGCTGCGCGGCGGCACGGAGAGCCGCCTCCGGTGCGTGTTTTCGAGCAAGGTAGATTTCGCCACCGCTCGCCACGAGGTCATTAACCAGTTGCACCCCTTAGTGCGCTTTGTCACCGCACGCGCCAAGAAGGACATGCATCTGCCCCTGGTGGCGGCAGGCATCTCCCCTTATGCAACCCCCGCCGTTTCTCCAGGGACCTACCTGGTCAGCTCCCAGATGTGGAGTACGACCGGGGCACGTACCCTGGAGAAGCTGGTTTTCAAGGGCACCAATCTCCTCACCGGGGCCGGCCTGACGGACGAACAGGCCGAAACCCTTATTAACGCCGCAGCACACCAGGGCGAGGATTGGCCAGCCAGTCGCGGGCTGATGGATCCAGACCTCGCCCTCAATGGTTATCAGGATGTTCTCGACCGCCTGGATGACCAATTTGCCGAATACGCCGCCGATATGGAGATGGAAAATCAGGATAGGGTGGATCATCTGATCCGCAGCCTTAGCGACAAGATTAGTATGCAGATTGCCCAGAACGAGGCGGTCATCGCACGCCTTGAGTTTGAGGGCAAGACGCGAACTATTCCCGCCCGGCGTGGCAAGATCAAAAAACTTGAGGGATTTCGCGCTATCCAGACAGCACTCTTTGAAAAAAAACGAGCAATCAGTACCGAGCAACGCAACGTCATCACGGTGGCAATCCATGTCGGATCATCAGGGTAGAAATAATCCTAATAACAAAAAACTCGGCCCGTCATCATTAGCAAGTGCCCTGACCGCGGCGCTTGCGAAATCGGGTATCCAGCCAAAGCCGGGGGATGGCGCGGCAAAGGCATCAATAAAACAATCAGTAAGCCCACCACCACCGAGGGTGCAGGAAGCCGCTTGCGATAATGAACTATTCAAGCGGGCAACGGAGGGTGCCACCCCACTACAAACCAGCCAGCCTGGAAATAGCCGTGGTCGAACTGCGGCATCGCACCCGCGGGTGATCCTCAATAATCACGAACAGCCGAAAAGAAAAAATCAGTCGGTGCCAAGTAAACCGGGTAAGAAAACTAAATATCAGACACCTAAAACGACAAAGGATATACCAGGTGTTGTATATAGGATCGGATCAGATGGCCATCGGCAGGTTGTCATAACCGGAAATTGGCTGGAGTTTGGTGGAAATAAGAAGAAAGGGAATAAATTACCGCCACAGTCACCACCACCCACAACGGACTTGGTCGTCGACGGGCATCTTGCACTTTTACCATCCTTATGCCGTGACAATAATCGCAGTGACTTTTCAAATAGCCATGCAGCTTGGTGTAGTTGTCCACTAGCTGGGAATGCAAGCGGTGAAGTGGAATTATTTATTGGCCTGGATTTTGGAACCAGCTTTTGCAAAGTGGTGGTGCAGGAACCTAGTCGCCCTCAAGCTTGGGCAATCCCATTCTCCGCGAACGAGCACAACCCTTATACCCTTGCCACCAAACTGTGGGAACGGGACGGTGCTTTCTACCTAGATCCCGTTGGGACGGCATTTTCTAATTTGAAGATGGCGCTTTTCGGTGAGGGTGTAACTCCAGTGGATGTCATCAGAGCTACAGCCTTTGTCGCTTTGGTCATACGTCATGCCAAAAACTGGAGCTGGAAGCACAAAGCGGACGAATTTCCTGGCCAGGTTCCTCTCTGGCAGGTCAATTTAGGCATTCCAGCGCGTAACTTTGAGAATACGCGACTGGTAGAGAGGTTCAAGAAAATTCTCTGGGCAGGCATGGTGCTGGCGGAAAACAATGGCAAGGCAATCTGCATCGAAGATATAAATCAGGCCATCAGCGCGGTGGAAAAGGCCTGGGACCACGCAGACGCTGATATTACTGGGCATAACCATGGCTCCGTCCACCGGGATCAGATTGCAGTATACCCTGAAATCGCCGCGCAGATTTATGGTTTCTTGAAGTCCGAATACCGGGATCCGGGTCAAAACACCTTTATGCTGGTTGATGTTGGTGGTGGCACGGTTGATGCGGCCCTTTTCCATGTATTTCAGCAAAAAAATGGCGAAACAACCTTTATCTTCAAGGCCAGCGCCGTTGAGCCATTGGGTGTTTATATGCTTCATCGTGAGCGTATTCACTGGTTTCTTGATCAATTATCAAAAAAGGGCTTATATCCAGAGATCGTCAAAATATTAAGAGACTTGATTGCCAATAATTGGATGCCAGATGAAGTCCCTGGATTGATTAGCCAGTATTTAACGGGTGCTCAATATCCTGAGCATACCTCGGATAAGGTATTTTATAATTCTTTTAGTGGCATGCTTTGGTACGACATTATCATGGCGGCTAAGGAAAAGGCTACTGGCGTCGAAGCCAAAGGGACCCACACCCAATTTCTCCTTTCTGGTGGCGGAAGGACCATAGCTTTATATAAAAGATTCATAAACCTTATCAACTCTTCAAAATCAAGCTCACAATTACGTTTGCATCCAATAGAAATGGGGGTGCCGAGGGCGCTTCAGGCTCAGCATATTGGGATTTCTGAATTTCATCGCCTTTCAGTTGCCTATGGATTGAGTTTTAGCAAAATTGGGGAAATCATTACATCCAAAATGCTTATGAGCGCACCTGTTAACACTTGTCAGTTGGATTACCAGCATTTTTATATTGGGAAAGAAATGATGTAGCTCGCTTCCATCTACAAGTCCTGGTAATCCATGGTGGACATAGAATCACAAGGACAGAAACCCCCGCTGCCGGCTATGGAGAGCGAAGCGCAGGCCGGTAGTCCCGGGAAGGCGTCGGCGCGAGCGTGGCGCCGAAGGGGCGCAGGGACCGCATGACCCATAGCCCTGGAGGCGCTATGCAGAGCGCCCGCGACACGCCGTCGAGCCATTCGTCGTCTGGTCTTGGCATAGTCCGACCATCCCACAGGGGACTCGTCGTGATGGCGCCGTGACGCGGTGCGGGGCGGCTGGAACCTCATGGTTGTCGCCGAGCGCAAGGCGAAAGGGGACTGGAATGTCCCCTTGCATCCTGAGCACGGCGACACTCCGATCCTGTTGGTCCAAGGAATTTTCTTTCGGTTGAAATCAGCCCCCCCACCCCCGGCAAACTCCTCCCAATCCGTCGTATATCCCGGCGCCAACCGCTGCCGCCGCATCCGCCACGGCTGGGGCCCCATCCTCCCGGAACAGATCCAACAGCGTACCCTCTAAGGCTACCTTTTTACGTAAGCGGTCATAAAGCCTAGCTTCCAGGCGTGAGCTTTGTATGTGCATGATGAGCTGGTTGTGCTGTTGGCTGGGGCGAGTGTTGCGCCCATTAGCCTGCTCATAAGTCTCGGCGGAAGTGATGGGTGCGTACCAGACGATCACCGTAGCCGCCGTTAGGGTCAGCCCGTCGGACATGGTCGCCGGTTGGGTGATCAACACCCGGGGGTGGGAGGACTTCTGAAAGTTACCGAGGATGCGGTCCTGGACAGACCTGGGGACCTCACCGTAGATCATCTCGGCGGCGTGGTACTTGGACACCTCGTCATGCAGCGCCCACAGGGCGGCCTTGAAGGGCACGAAGACGACGACCTTGGACGGGGCCTCTTCGATGATATCAAGCAGGGCGTTGATGCGGGCCTTTGGCGGGTTGACCACGGTGTTGCCGTCATCCCCATCAGCGGACCCACAGCCAATCTGCACCAGCTTCATGGCCTTGACGGCCTCGTTGACCGCCGTGATCTGCCCGCCTTGGTACTCGGCGTAGATCTGGGAAATCGTGCTGTCGTAGGCCTCCTGCTGGTCCTTGGACAGGGGTACCTCGCGGGTCTCATACATCACGGGTGGGAGGTCGGTGCAGTCCTCGCGCTTGAAGCGGATCGACGGCTGCATGGCCTGGTGGACGATGTCCACGGCATCCTCGCCAGTGGCCCAGGAGTAGTTCGCGGTCTGGCGCATGGTCATATCGCGGAATTCAGCGAAGTATGTTGGCACCGTGCTGGGGGTGAGGAGTCGGCACTGCGCCCAAGCGTCGGTTGGGGCATTGGGTGTCGGGTTACTCGTCAGGCCCCAGATGCGCTCCCGCTTTTCGCTCAAGGCCCGCAGGGCCTTCCAGCGGTCGGTCGGGGCGTACCTGGCGACCTGGGCCAGTTCGTCGATGATGACCGTATCGATATCCGTCATGGCGTCCAGGGCCTCATTAATATCCTTAACACCGTTGTGATCGATGATAAAGACATCAGCGGATGGGTTGCGCAGCAGCATTCGCCGCCGTTCCGCCGTGCCGTGCAGGATGACAAAGAGCAAGTGGGGGAAGTGCCGGAATATCTCGTCGCCCCAGGTGCGCTCCCTGGTGGACAGTGGGGCTACCACCAGCAGCCGCTTGGCCTGACCACGCTCGCGCAGGAAGTCAAAGGCCCACAGCGACGCCAGGGTCTTACCGGTTCCGAGCTCGTTCAAACAATAGGCCCGGGCGTGTGCGGTGAGGAAGCGCATGGTCTCCCGCTGGGTGGCCATGGGCGCAAAGTCCCCCGGCCATTGGTAGCAACTATCAACGGGGTGGGGCGTGTCGTGGTTCTTGAGTGGCTTGTTCTCAGTCATGCCGGGAGGTACCTGAGTGGGTTCTTAGCCACTGTAGAGGGCTGGTTTGGGCCAAGGTGATATTGGTTTGGACACGACCAAGGTCTTTCAGTCGCATCATCAGGCCCCGCGCCGGGTGTTGGACATCATCATCTTCACCAGAGAAGGTGTCGGGCTGTGCGACATCGTCCACAATTAGGGCGCGCTAACGGGTGGCTGTCCAGTTCACATCCAGATTTTTCGACCCCGCCAGCAACGCGGGCGTCATGCCAGCATGCTATACGTTTGGTTTATCCAAATGTAAAGTATGCTTTCAGGCCATGCTCGCTCGGCACTTGCCGGCCGTCATCGGGGAGGTTGCCGGCACTTCAGCATTAGCCCTCCCCTGCCGTCCATTCCGTCCATATCCCGTCCGACCGCCCCGCCTGGCCCCTCCGTCGGGCCTCAATCCCGGTCCCGCCGCTCGACGGTCTCGGGATCGGCGGTGATGGGGCGGTAGATCTCCACCCGATTGCCATCGGCGAGGGGCGTGTCGAGCCGCGTGATCTTGCCAAAGATACCCACCTGGTTCTGGTCCAGGTCGATTTCGGGGAACTGACCGAGGAGGCCGGAGGCCAGGATGGCGTCGCGCACCCTGCTGCCTTCGGGCATATCCAGCTTGAGCCAGGTCTGCTTGAACTTGTCCGCGTAGGCGACGCCGATGTGCATGGGTGGGTCTCCTCGGATGAATCTGGTGGGTGAGCGCGGCTGGCTGGCTTAGGCCGCTGCCTGGGCGGCCCGCGCCAGGGCTCGCGATTCTTGGCTCACCGCCAGCCGGGCATCGATCAGGCGTTTGCCGGCCAGCAGCAACCCCAGGGCCAGAAAGCCGCCGGGGGGCAGGATCGCCAGCAGGAAGCCCCGGTAGTCCGGGATCAAGCGCACCTCCAGGAAGGCGAAGCCGGACCCCAGCAACTGGGCGGCGCCGGCGAAGAGGGTGCCACTGCCGATGATTTCGCGGACCCCGCCCAGGACCATGAGCACGGCGGTGAAGCCGAGGCCGGTGACCAGGCCATCGAGGACCGAGGCCAGGGCGGGGTTTTTGGAGGCGAAGGCCTCGGCGCGTCCCAGGACGGCGCAGTTGACGACGATGAGGGCGATGAAGAGGCCAAGCGCCTTGTGCAGCTCATGGGCATAGGCGTTGAGACCCAGATCGACCAGGGTCACCAGGGTGGCGATCAGGACGATGTAGACGGGGATGCGCACCTCCGGGCTCATGACCGGGCGCATCAGGGATACCAGCAGGTTGGATGCTGCTATGACCGCGGTGGTCGCCAGACCCATCCCCAAGCCATTGGTCGTCGTGCTGGTCACCGCCAGGGCGGGGCAGAGGGCCAGGCCTTGGGCCAGGATGACGTTGTTACCCCAGAGCCCTTGTTGGGTGATGGCGCCCCAATCAAGGGTGGCCTTGGTGGGTGATGCGGTGGGGGTGCTCACGGACAGCCTCCTGTCAGGGGTTCAGGATCAGTGGGTTGCATCGGGGCCTGGGTCGCCGGGTGCCGGCGCGAGCAGGACGGCCTGATGGGTGGCGAAGAGCTGGAGTCCCTTCTTGAAGGCGCCGACCACGGCGCGGGGGGTGATGGTGGCGCCACTGAACTGGTCGAAGTCCCCCCCGTCCTTCTTCACCGCCCAGCGACTCTCGGGTGGGTCGCCCAGGGCGAGCCCCGCGAAACCCAGGATCCAGTCGTCCTTGGTGGCCTCGATGCGGTCCCCCAGCCCTGGGGTCTCCCGATGGGAGAGTACCCGGGCACCCAGGATGCGGCCTTGGGCGTCAAGGCTCAGGATCAACTCGATCGGGCCCGCGTACCCCAGGCCGGTGACCTGGAAGGCGACAGCGGTGACCCGACCCTGTTGCATCGCCCGGTAAGCCCTGACCGGTACCCCGGTTGCCGATGGAATCGACAACGCATCCGCCACGGGATCGTTGTCTTGGAGCTCCAGGGGGATCACCTGGGCCAGGGAGGCCTTGAGATCCTCGGCCCCCCGCGCGGCGATCGGCTCGCGCGTGAAGCGGTCGGCGACCACCAGCAGGGTGGCGGCGAGCAGGGTGAAGGCCCCGAGGAGCAGGGACGGGTAGCCGGCATGTTGGCGCAAGTTGGTGAGGCCGCCACCGGCGGTGGTGGTGATGTCGTTCATCGGTGCAGCTCCGCTTGCTCGGCGTATTCGATGGGGTCGCCCCGGCGGTCCCGTCCGTAGATCCGTGGGCGCGCATAGTGGTCGATGATGGGGGTGCAGGCGTTCATGAGGACGATGGCGAAGGCGACCCCCTCCGGATAGCCCGCCCAGGTGCGGATGGCGTAAATCAGCAGCCCGCAGCCGGCCCCAAAGAGCAACTGGCCACGCGGCGAGACCGGTGAGGTGACCGGGTCCGTGGCGATGAAAAGGGCCGCCAGCAGGGTGGCGCCGGAGACCAGATGCAGCATGGCGTCCGGGTACCGGGCCGGATTGATCAGGTGCATCAGGCTGGCCATCAGCACCAAGGCGCCCAGCAGAGAGACGGGGATGTGCCAGGTGATGACCCGCCGTTGCAGCAGGAAGAGCCCGCCCAGCAGGAGGAGAATGGCCGAGGTCTCGCCCATGCTGCCCCCGACCCAGCCCAAGGCCCCCGACAGGGGGTCGTATATTCCCGCCAAAATGCCGCCGAGGTCATGACCCTGGCTCAGGCCTGTTCGCACCTGGCCCAGGAGGGTGGCCCCAGTGAAACCGTCGGGAATCGCGCCGCCGAAGGTGACTGCCAGGCCCGTCGCGAAATCGGGCGCGCTGGCGGCCCAGGGCGACAGGGGGGCGGTAAAGCTTGTCATCTCCAGGGGAAAGGCGACCAGCAGTGCGACCCGAGCCACCATGGCCGGATTGAAGAGATTCTGGCCGATCCCGCCGTACACCTGCTTGGTCAGGGGAATGGCTATCAGGGCCCCGATGACTCCCAGCCACCAGGGCGCCCAGGGGGGCAAGGAGAGGGCCAGGAGCCAGCCAGTCAGGAGTGCCGAGCCATCCAGCAGATAGGGCAAGGGAGGCTTGCCCGCGATCATGAGACTGACCGCCTCCGCGGCCAGCGCGGCGCCGAGGGTGACGAAGAAGATGAAGACGGCCGGCCAGCCAAACTGGCCCAGCCCGAACAGGGTGGCGGGCACCAGGGCCAGGGTCACCAGAGCCATGGCGCGCCCTACGCTGGTGCCGGAGTGGGGCTAGGGTCCGGGGAAGAGGCTAGGGTTCATCAGGTTCACGCCTCCGCCGGGGATGCGGGGCTGGTCACCGGCGTCTGGGGTTTAGGGGCGGCCGCCTCCCGCTTGCGTGCCGCCATGGCCTCCCGCTTGGCCTGCTGGATGGCCTCGATCCGCGCGGTGCGTTGCTCGGCCAGCCGGCGCGTCTCGGCCTGCTTCTGTTTGGCCCGGCCCCGGGCGGCCATCTCGCCCTTGGCGAAATTGAAATACTGCACCAGGGGGATATGGGCCGGGCACACATAGGAGCAGGAGCCACAAGCCACGCAATCCATGAGCCCCAGGGCCACGGCCCCCTCCAAATCCCCGGCGCGGGTATGCGCCGCCATCTCCAGGGGCACCAGCCCGCAGGGGCAGGCGGAGACACAGTTGGCGCAGCGGATGCACGGCATGGGCAGGCGGGTGCGCGTCTCGGCGGCGGTCAGCGCCAGGATGCCGTTGCAGCCCTTGACGATGGGTACGCGCGTGCTGGGCAGGGGTTGGCCCATCATGGGCCCCCCGCTAATCAGCCGTGTCGGCTCTTCTTCGAAGCCGCCGCAATGGTCGATCAGGTGCTGAACCGGTGTCCCCAGGGGGACGCGCAGATTGCGGGGGGTCCTGATGGCTCCACCGCTGACCGTCACCACCCGCGAGACCAGGGGCCGGCCCAGCCGCAGGGCCTGATGCACGGCGAAGGCGGTGGCGGGGTTGTGTACCACCACCCCCAGGTCGGCGGTGAGACCCCGCGCCGGGATCTCGCGGCCCAACAACGTCTGCACCAGATGCTTTTCCGAGCCCATGGGGTAGCGGACCGGCAGGCCGATCACCCGGACCTCCGCCTGACCGGCCGCTGCCTGGGACATGGCGTTCAAGGCCTCGGGCTTGTTGTTTTCGATGGCGATCACCATCCGGTTCAGGCCCAGGGCATGGGCCATGATGCGGATGCCGTCGAGGACCTGGTCCGCATGCTCGCGCATCAGCCGGTCGTCACAGGTGAGATAGGGTTCGCATTCGGCGCCGTTGATCACCAGGGTATGCAGCCGGTAGCGCTGCCGCAGGTTGAGCTTGACGGCGGCGGGGAAGGTTGCCCCGCCCATCCCGACGATGCCCGCGGCCGCGACCCGGGCCGTGATGTCTTCCGGTTCCAGCGCAAAGGGGTCCCCGGTCCCCGCGAGGTCGTCACGCCAGCGGTCCTCCCCATCGGGCTGCAGGGTGATGGTGCGGACCGAGAGCCCGGAGGCATGATGGGCTGGGTAGCTGCCGACACCCATGATGCGTCCCGAGGTCGGGGCATGGACCGGGGCCGAGATGGCCCCCTGGGCATGGCCCAGGAGATCGCCCTTGAGGACCCTTTGGCCCCGATGCACCAGGGGCGCCGCGGGGGTGCCGATATGCTGCTGCAGCGGGACATGCAGCAAGGCGGGCAGGGGCAGGTCCTCGATGGGCTGCCCCGCCGCCAGCTGCTTGCGCGCCTCGGGGTGAACGCCCCCGCGAATCCTGAACAGTCGCATGTCCGCTACTCCCGGCGTGTCAATGGACCGCCGCCAGGGCGGTCGGATTGGGCCAGAACCAGGTCTGGAGGTTGGCCACGAGGGGGCGCATCTCGATGCACTCGGTGGGACAGACCGCGAAGCACTGTTCGCAGCCGATGCAGGCGTCGGTAAAGACGCTATGAATCATGTTGTTGGCCCCCAGGATGGCGTCCGTGGGGCAGCGCTTGAAGCATTTGCAGCAGCCGATACAGAGGCTCTCCTTGATGAAGGCGATCCTGGGGGCCTTTTCCGCGAGGCCCGACAGGTCCAGGGCAACCCCCAGCAGATTGGCGATCTCGCCCGCCACGGCCCTACCTCCCGGAGGGCAGATGGCCGGCGAGGCGGCGCCCGAGGCGATGGCCTCCCCCGCGGGTCCACAGCCCGCATAGCCACACTGTCCACACTGGGACCCGGGGAGCAGGGCCACGACTTGCTCGGCGAGGGGATTGCCCTCGACCCGCAAATAGCGCCCGGCGACGGCGAGGAGACCGCCCAGGGTCAGGCCGAGGAGGGTGAGGCTACCAATGGCGACGATCATCTTGCTGTGTCTCCCTTGGGGGCTCGGTGCGCGCGCGTCACGCCAGCCCCACGAAACCCATGAAGCCCAGTGACAGCAACCCCGCCGTGATGAAGGCGATAGGCTGCCCCGCGAAGAGGGCTGGGACCTGGGCCAGGGCCAGGCGCTCCCGCAGCCCGGCGAACAGCACCATCACCAGCGAGAAGCCGAGGGCGGAGCCGATCCCGTTGAGCAGGCTGTATAAAAAGCCATGGTCCTCCTGGACATTGAGCAAGGTCACGCCCAGAACGGCGCAGTTGGTGGTAATCAGGGGCAGGTAGATGCCCAGCACCTGGTGGAGCGCCGGCGAGACTTTACGGACCACCATCTCGGTGAACTGGACCACCGAGGCGATGACCAAGATGAAGGTGAGAATTCGCAAAGAGCCCAGTTCAAGGGGCTGGATGAGGAGATGCTCCAGGAGCCAACCCGCCACCACGGCCAGGGTCAGCACGAAGGTGGTCGCCAGGCTCATCCCCAAGGCGGAATCGAGCCGGCTCGAGACGCCCATGAAGGAGCACAGCCCCAGGAACTTCACCAGCAGCACGTTGTTGACCAGCGCGGTCGCCAGGATAAGTAACAAATATTCACCCATGGGAATCAAGGCCTCGGGATCAAGGGGGAAGGCGCCTACCCAGACCCGGGATGGGGTCCGTTGCTAGGGGTAACGCAAATTAGGTGCCAGTCACTCGCACCGGGGCCCCTCGGGGGTGGCCGGGGCGGTAACCGGGCGGTGTGACTCCAGGAAAGACAGGGGGCCTGTGCGCGGGGTAACCGTTTAGCCCCCCGGCTGCATGGGTTGGGTTCGATAGCTCAAACCACTGATTCTCTTGCTCCCTCCCCCCTGGCGGGGGAGGGTTGGGGAGAGGGGTCCGAAGGTTTACCGGACGCGGCTAGGTCCCTGGGCGCGGTTACGCGCCCTAATAGCGCGGTACTGGGGGGGCGAAGCGCTTGTGGGGGTTGCGACAAGGCCGGGACGGCGGGCGGTTCGGCTTTGTTGCCGATCCGACAAGGATGCCGTGCCTCCCCAGGGGGACGGGATCAAGCAGTTAGCCAGGCACCGGGGGCAAGCACTGGAAGTAATGCCTCTACCCCGCACGGACGGGTGGCGAGGGGCACGAATATTGCTGTGAATTAATACCCCGCGGCCCTTTTGTCGGAGCAATCCCGTGAAGACGACTCACCTCCCAGAACTACCTCACGGGAACTTCACCCAGGCCCTGGTCGAGTTTCTCGCCTCGCCACCGCCAGGCACCCCGGGCGAGGTGATCGAGGCCCTGAACCCAGTATCCGGGTCCGCCGCCGACCTCCTACCCCCCGAGCTCTTTTTCGAGGCGGTCGAGCAGACGCCCTCCGCCATTTCCATCGCGGACCCCCAGGCGACCATCCTTTACGTCAACCGCGCCTTCGAGGCCCTGACCGGTTACGCCCGGGAGGAGGTGATCGGCCAGAACCAGTCCATCCTCAATAACCGGGCGACCCCGGAAAGCATCTACCAGGAGCTGTGGCGGACTATCACGCGCAAGCAAACCTGGACCGGGGTCCTGGTCAACCGGACCAAGCAAGGGGGTGACTACCTGGCGGAGCTGACGATAGCCCCGGTCCTGGATCGGCACGGCGAACTGGGCTACTTCCTCGGCAAGCAGCGTGACGTCACGAAAGAGCACGAATTGGAGGCCAGGCTGCGCCAGCAGAAGGCCCGCATTGAGATGGTGTTGGATGCCGCCCCCGTGGTGGTGATGTTGCTGGATGCCCAGGGACGGGTCCTGCTCGATAACCAGGAATATAAAAAGCTCCTGGGGGATCTGCGGGGGCGGGAGCCGGCCCAGGTGCTGACCGAGGCCATCCTGGGCCAAGCGGGAACCGACCCGATAGCGGCCTGCCTGGCGGGGCAGGGTTTCAAAAATCTGGAGATCAGCCTGGAGACCCCGCATGGACGGGGCCCGCGCTGGTTCTCCTGCTCCGGTACCCCGGCGGACGAGCCAGACGCCAGCGCTCGCGGTTACTTCGCCAGCGGGACCCGGGGTGATCGGCAGCTCCTCCTGATCGCCACCGAGATCACGGCCCGCCGCCGCGAGATGGCGCGCGCCCATCTGGAGAACTTGCGGGCCAGACTCGCCGAGCAACAACTGATCCAGGGGATGCACGAGGCCCTGGCGGCGGCCATCTACCAACTGCAGGCCCCCATGAATGTCATCCATGCCGCCTCGGTCATGGTCCGGTGCGGCACCGCCAGCCTGGAGACCCTGGCCGCCATGCTGGATCAGATCTGCGCCTCCGGGGCCCGGGCCCTGGCAACGCTTCGCGGCGCCCTGCCCGAGGAACCGCGCGAGGCCGAGGCCATGGTCAATGTCAACGAGCTCCTGCGCCAGGTCCTGGATCTGGAGACCGACCGCTTGCTCGCGGCGGGTATCGTGGTGGATTGGCGCCCCGCCGAGGTGCTCCCGGCGCTCCCGGGTCACGAAAATCAGTTGCGCTCGGTATTCAAGGAATTGATTGAAAACGCCATTCATGCCCTGAACGAAAGCGGGCGCATGAACCCGGAACTCCTGCTGCACACCCGGGCACTGGAGGGCGCGGTGGCCGTGGAGATCCAGGATAACGGCGTCGGCATCCCCGGCACGGACCGCTACAAGGTCTTCGAACCCTTCCATATCGGCTGGCGCAGTCGCCGTGGCAAGGCTGGCATGGGGCTGGCCATCGCCCAGGAGATTGTCAACGCCCACGGGGGCTCCATCGAGGTGGACCCCGGCTTCCCGGATGGCTGCCGCATGCGCCTCTTTCTGAGCAGCGCCAAATCCGCTTCGTGACCAGGGCCCGCACCCATGACCGACGAACGCCCGCTTTCCGCTAGCCCCGACGAGTCCTCCCGTCTCGAGCTGCTCGAATCCCAGCTGGCCACCCTCTGCGAGGTGAGCAGCGTCCTGAGCCGCTCACTGAATTTGCGCGAGACCCTGCAAGAGGTGCTGAGGGTGTTGCACGAGCGCGGCCGCTTGAGCCATGGCCTGGTGGCGCTCCTGGACGAGGAGAGCGGCGATCTGCTGACCTGTGCTCTGCACCAGGGTCGGGCCGCCCCCCAGGAGCCGGTCCGCTATGGCTCCGGGGAGGGGATCATTGGCCGCATTCTGGAACGCAACGAGACCTGGATACTGCCCAGGGTCGGGGATGAGCCCCGCTTTCTGGATCGGCTCAACCTCTATCAGCCGGCCTTGCCCTTTATCGGGGTGCCTATTCGCATCGGCGAGGGTGGCGCCGTGGGGGTCTTCGCCGCCCAACCCCCGCGGGCGGATGAGCTTCTGCCGCACCGGGCCCGCTTCCTGGAGATGGTCGCCAACCTAATGGGTCAGGCCGTGCGGCTGGCCCGCTCGGTCGAGGCCGAGCAACAGGCCCTCCGGGACGAACGCGACAAGCTGCGTCGGGAGGTCAAGGCGACCCATGGGTTCGAGAGCATCATCGGCCACACCGTGCCCATGCGCCTGGTCTTTGACCAGGTGCGGCAGGTGGCCAAGTGGACGACCACGGTGCTGATTCGGGGTGAGTCGGGTACCGGCAAGGAACTGGTCGCCAATGCCATCCACTACAACTCGCCCCGGGCCCGGGGGCCCTTCGTCAAGCTCAATTGCGCCGCCCTGCCCGACACCCTCCTGGAATCGGAGCTGTTCGGCCATGAAAAGGGGGCCTTCACGGGCGCCATCAGCTTGCGCAAGGGGCGCTTCGAGCAGGCCGACGGCGGGAGCTTCTTTCTCGACGAGATTGGCGAAATCAGCCCCGCCTTCCAGGCCAAGCTGCTGCGGATTCTGCAGGAGGGCGAATTCGAGCGGGTCGGCGGGAGCCGGACCCTCAAGGTGGATGTGCGCTTCATCGCCGCGACCAACCGCGACCTCGAGAGCGAGGTGCGCGCCGGTGACTTCCGGGAGGACCTTTACTATCGGCTCAACGTCATGCCCATTCGCATGCCCTCCCTGCGCGAGCGCATCGAGGACCTGCCGGACCTGGCCCGCTTCCTGGTGACCAAGGTCGCCAGCCGCCAGGGCCGCGAATTGAAGATCACCGACAGCGCTCTGCGCATCCTGATGCGCCACGACTGGCCAGGGAATGTGCGGGAGCTGGAGAACTGCATGGAGCGCGCCGCCGTCATGAGCGAGGGCGGCATCATCGACCGGGACACCATCGAGCTCACGGGCCTCGATGGGGGCGCCCGGGACGCCCGGCCTCCCATCGATGCCGGCCGGCAGCTGGGACCGGGGTCGGAATCAGCCCCCCGGATCGACCTGGACGACCCGGACCTGGATGAACGCGAGCGCGTCATCGCCGCCATGGAGGAGGCCGGTTGGGTGCAGGCCAAGGCCGCGCGCCTGCTCAACATGACCCCCCGCCAGATCGCCTACCGCATCCAGACCCTGAATATCAAGGTGCGGCAGTTCTAGTCCGCCGCGTTCCAGAGCGTCAACTGAGTCATGGCCGGAACATGGCTAGGAGTCGCCAAGGCGCCCATAACCACTCGTTCAAGGTTCCTTCGCTGTTCCCATTCCCACAAGTGCGCGGCTATGAGTCTGTCGGATTGACGACAAGCCGGCACTGGACCCAGAGCCCATCCCTCCTTGCCGGGCGATCTTGCTGACCCTCGACGGGCCTTTGCCTGCTAGTCCAACTTGCCGATTTTGATTTATATTAATATCAAAATCAGTGAGATATCCAAAAAGTACCCTAGCCAAAACTCCCCAGGAGCAAGTCCGGCACGGGCCTTGCTGTAGTGACTCCAGAATCCGTTTTAATCCCGAGGGGCTAGCCTGCCCCTGATCTCTGGAGGCGCTATGTTGAAGTTGCAGGTCGCGAGCCGCGCCGGGGTCGGTGCATCCGCCGAGGGCTGTGCCTCGAGCGGTTGTGGCGGGTCATCCGCCGGCCTCTCCCACCTGCCGGAGCACATCCGCGCCAAGGTCCACAACCACCCTTGCTACTCGGAGGAGGCCCATCATCACTATGCCCGCATGCATGTGGCGGTGGCCCCGGCCTGCAATATTCAATGTCACTACTGCAACCGTAAGTACAACTGCGCCAACGAGTCCCGCCCCGGGGTCGTCTCGGAACTCCTGACCCCCGCCCAGGCGGTGAAACAGGTGCTGGCGGTGGCGGCCACCATTCCCCAGATGGCGGTGCTGGGCATCGCCGGCCCCGGCGATCCCCTCGCCAATCCCGAGCGCACCCTGGCCACCTTCCAGGCCCTCGCCGAGCAGGCCCCGGATATCAAGCTCTGCGTCTCGACCAATGGGCTCGCCCTGCCGGATCTGGTCGAGGACTTGTGCGCGCTCAACATCGATCACGTCACCCTCACCATCAATTGCGTGGACCCGGATGTCGGCGCCCACATTTATCCCTGGATCTTCTGGAAAAATCGCCGGATCAAGGGCCGCAAGGCCGCCGAGATCCTTATCGAGCGGCAGCAGCAGGGGCTGGAGATGCTGGTGGCTCGCGGTGTCCTGGTCAAGGTCAACTCGGTGCTCATCCCCGGGGTCAACGACGAGCATCTGAAGGAGGTCTCCCGGCTGGTCAAGGCCAAGGGGGCCTTCCTGCACAACGTCATGCCCCTGATCGCGGAGCCCGAGCATGGCACCTTCTATGGCCTCATGGGCCAGCGGGGTCCGACCCACGAGGAGCTCCAGCAACTTCAGGACGCCTGCGCCGGCGACATGGCCATGATGCGTCACTGTCGTCAGTGCCGGGCCGACGCGGTGGGGATGCTGGGGGAGGATCGGGGGGCCGAATTCAGCCTGGACAAGATCGAGACCCTGGAGATCGACTACCCCCAGGCCATGGCGCGCCGGCGTCAGGTCCATGCCGCCATCGAGGCCCAGCGCGCGGCCGCGGCCCAGCCCCCGGCCAAGGGCGAGATCCTGATCTCGCCTACCGCCATCAAGCGGGTCAGGCGGGAGACGCGCCCGGTCCTGATGGCGGTGGCGACCAGCGGCGGCGGGCTGATCAATCAGCACTTCGGCCAGGCCCGCGAGTTCCTCGTCTACGAGGCCAGTGCCCAGGAAGTGCGCTTCATCGGCGTCCGCAAGGTGGGCGCCTATTGCAGCGGTCCCGAGGACTGTGGCGAGCTGGATTGGGTCCTGGAGGATACCCTCCGCGCCCTATCCGGCTGCGAGGTGGTGCTCTGCTCCAGGATCGGCTTTGAACCCTGGGGCCAACTGGAGGCGGCGGGCATCACCCCGAACGGCGAGCACGCCCAGGAACCCATCGAGCAGGCGGTGGCCAGCCTGTACCAGGAATGGGTCGCGGCGGGGCGGGTGGCGATGCCCAGCCCCGAGTTGGCGCGGCGGCGCGCCTGATTTCTCCCAGGAGGCTATTCCCCATGGCTTTTCAAATCGTCGAAGGTTGCGTGAACTGCTGGGCCTGCCTACCCCTGTGTCCCAGCCAGGCCATTCTCGCGGTTAAGCCGCATTTCCTGATCGACACCTGGCGTTGCAACGAGTGCGAGGGCCAGTATGCCGATCCCCAGTGCGCCAGCATCTGCCCGGTCGAGGGGGTTATTCTCGATGCCTTGGGCATCCCCTCGAATCCTCCCGGGTCCCTGACCGGTATCCCCCCCGAGCGTCGGGCCGCGACCCGGGCCGAGATCGGGGCCCGTTAAGTCATGGTTACCCCGGAACCCGCCTGGGCCCCGGCGCCGCTCCCGGCCAATCTCCCCGGCGCGGTCGCGGTCGCCCCCGGTGTGCATTGGATCGGCGCCATGGACCCGACCCTGCGCACCTTCGACATCATCCTGCGCACCGCCAACGGGACCAGCTACAACGCCTACCTGGTGCGGGGAGAGGAGGGGGTGGCCGTGGTGGATACGGTCAAGCTGGAGTTCGCGGTGGAGTTTTTTCGGCGCCTGGAGTCCGTCGCGGACTACGCGGAGATCCGGGTCATCGTGCTCAACCACCTGGAACCGGATCACAGCGGGGCGCTGCCGGAGTTGATGCGCCGCGCCCCCCAGGCGCGCCTCTATATTTCCACCCGTGCCACCGCCATGCTCAAGGCTTTGCTGAAGCCCAAGGCCACGGATAGGCCCCTGGAGTACCAGACGGTCGGCACCGGGGACGAGGTCTCCCTGGGCAATCGCACCTTGCGGTTCCTGCATACCCCCTTTCTGCACTGGCCCGATACCCAATGTACCTACCTGGTGGAGGAGGGGGTTTTGTTCTCCGGAGATGTCTTCGGGTGTCACTATTGCGACAGCCGGCTCTTTAATGATCGGGTCGGGGACTTTCGCTTTTCCTTCGATTATTACTACGCCCACATCATGCGGCCCTTCAAGGCCCATGTGCTCGCGGCCCTCAAGCTGATCGAGCCCTTGCGGCTGAACCTGATCGCGCCCACCCATGGCCCCATCCTGCGGGACCGGCCCCGGCGCTACGTCACCCACTACCGGGAGCTTTCCACTTCCAGCCTCGCCGAGCGCATCGGTAACGAGGAGCTGTCGCTGTGCATCTTCTACATGAGCGCCTACGGTAGCACCGCGCGCATGGCCGAGGCGGTCCAAGCCGGGGCGGAGGCGGAGCCCGGGGTCCGCGTCTCCCTCTATGACCTGGCGGGCGGCGAGACGACGCCCTTCGTGGATCTGATCGAGGAGGCGGATGCCATCGCCTTTGGCTCCCCCACCATCAACGGCGATGCGGTGAAACCGGTGTGGGATCTGCTGTCCTCCCTGGCGGTGGTCAATCTTCAGGGCAAGCTGGGGGCCGCCTTCGGCTCCTTTGGCTGGAGCGGCGAGGCGGTCCGCATGATCGAGGATCGGATGCGGGGGCTGAAGATGCGGGTGCCGGTAGCGGGCCTGCGGATCAAGCTGATCCCCACCGACGAGGAACTCGATGAGTGCCGCGACTTCGGTCATCGGCTCGCCCTGGCTCTGCTGGGCGAGGGGACGGAGCGGGTGATCGAGATGGCTGACCTCTGATGGGTGCCCACCAGCATCAGGGCTCCTGCCCGCGATGGGGTGTGTTCCCGCTTGGAACCAGTCCTGGTCGTGGACCGGGTCAGGCGTAATTTTTCTATTTTAATCAGGCAATCAGGAGTTCCGAACCATGCCAAAAGCCAGAGTTACCTTCGAAGACATCCGTCAGACCGTTAATGTCCCGGCGGGTACCCGGGTGATCGAGATCTCCGAGAAGATCGGGGCCGGGATCATCTACGGGTGCCGCGAGGGCGATTGCGGGACCTGCATGATGCATGTCCTTGAAGGGTGGAATAATCTCACCGAGCCCTCGGTGCTTGAGGAGAAGGTTCTGCGCGAAAACATGGCGAGCCGCCACGACCGGCTTGCTTGCCAGGCCCAGGTCCTGGGCGATTGTAAGGTCATGCCTGCTTGACGACGGCGATTAACCCCTAACCCAGCGATTGCGGAGAAGCACCCATGGCTCTCGTGACCTTTTCGAGCCCCGATTACAAGGATAAAACGGTTTACGCCGTGGCGGGAAGCCACACCGAGACCCTGCTCAAGCTCGCCAAGGAGCACAAGGTCCCGGTTCATCATGACTGTCAGGACGGAGAATGTGGCAGCTGTCTGGTCCACGTCACCAGCGTGGACCATAAGAACCAGCGGATGGGCGGACCCCTCACGGACAAGGAAAAAACGGTCCTCGGCCAGATCGGCAAGATCACCCAGGAGGATATCGAGCGGATGGCGGTGGACGATATCCCCACCGAATGGCGTCTGGCCTGCCAGATGATCGTGCGGGATGAAGATATCCTGGTGGCCTATTGAGATGTGGGCCTTGTCGTCTTCCTCGTCCTTGCCGGCGCGCCGCTCGGGTTGCCAGCTATGGCCGGAGGCCGTGCCTCTGGCGATCGGGATCGATGACCTTTATGCCCGGCTCATGACCCAGGCGACCGGGATGGGCAATGACGGGGCCTTTGCCGCCATGATCGCTACCCGGGGGGCGGGTCGGGGTGCCCTGCCGCCTTGGCTCGGCCTGGAGCGCCTGACCTGCCTGCGCCTGCTGGACTATCATTTTCCAGGTTTGGGAACGCGGACCCTACCCCTGGTCCTGAAGGGATTGGCTGACCGCGGTCCCGGGTGGCGGCCGGGCCCCGACCGGCGTCAAGCGGAACGCCAGGATTTGATCGACCTCATGCTCGCGCACCGCGCCGGCGGTTCACCCTCGGAGGTCTGGATGGCCGCCGTGGTGGCGGCCGGTTGCATGGGCGGCGATCACCTCTGGGAAGACCTGGGCCTGAGAAGGCGCCCGGAGTTGACCGAGCTCATGCGCCGCAACTTCCCGGCCCTTGCCGCCCGTAATGTCCGGGACATGAAATGGAAGCGTTTCCTCTACAAGCAATTGTGCGAGGCCGAGGGTATCCATGCCTGCCGCGCCCCGTCTTGCGAGGTGTGCGCGGATTATCATGTTTGTTTTTCACCCGATCATTGAGGGTCCTCGCGCCGGGATTCCGGCGGGGCTGAGTGCCCGGGCCGAGGGCGCCTACCTGGGCCTGGCAGTGGGTGATGCCCTCGGTGCTACGACGGAGTTCATGACGCCCCGGGAGATTCGCCAGGCCCATGGGGTGCATCGGCACCTGAGCGGGGGCGGCTGGTTGCGGCTGCGGCGGGGCCAGGTCACGGACGATACGGAGATGAGCCTGGCCCTGGGACGGGCCATCCTCGATGCCGGGGGCCTGGATGCGCGGGCGATCGCCGAGTCCTTCAGCGCCTGGATGCGGGGCAAGCCCGTGGATATCGGCCACACGGTACGGCGTGGCATCGTCCGCTACCGCCAGACGGGACAGACGGCGGTGCCGCTGAACGATCAGGATGCCGGCAATGGCGCCTGCATGCGCGCCCTGCCCATCGCCCTCTGTACCCTGGGCCTGGCGGCGGACGCGGTGGCCGAAGCCAACCGGATTCAATCCCACACCACCCACCACAGCCCCCTCGGGGATGCCGGGACCCTGACCGTGATCCGCATGGTCCAGACCGCCCTGCTGGGCGTGGATCTGGCCAAACTCCGGCTATTGGCGGAGGCCCTGGTGGTCGAGGAGCCCCGCTACCGTTATGACCGTCAGCGCCTGGAAAATCCGGGCGGCTACCTCGTCGAGACCTTACAAGCGGTCTTCCAGGCCCTGTTCGGCGCCCATGACTTCGAGACCGCCCTTATCGACGTGGTCAACCGGGGCGGGGATGCGGATACCACCGGAGCCATCCTGGGCATGATCGCCGGCGCCCTTTACGGTCGGGAGGCTATCCCCCGGCGCTGGCTTGCCGCCCTGGACCCCCGGATCAAGGAGTCCTGCCGGAAACAGGCCAGTGCCCTCTTGAGGATGGCGCCCAAGGGCCGCGAACGCGGCTGGGAGAGCTGAAGGCAGGCCACCCCTGGTCGCAGTGACGAAGCCATTTTTTACTATAATGGCTGCCATCTGGCCATTCTGGAGTTCGCCCATGTCCCCCGCCGCTGCCCCAACCGCACCCTCCGCCCTCGCGATTGACGACCTGCTGGGCGGCCAGCCGGTCCTGGCCACCATCCCCCGCTCGGCGCTTGACTGGATAACCCTCATTCGCCTCGGCATCCCTACGTCCGCGATCGACGCCCTGACCCGGCTCACCCATCTGTCCCGGTCCGAACTGGCCGCCGCGGTGGGGATTCCCGAGCGGACCCTGGCCCGCCGCAAGCGCGAGGGCCGGCTCACCAGCGAGGAGTCGTCACGGCTGATCCGCCTGGCCCGCGTGGTGGCCCGCGGCGAGGAGGTTTTCGAGGACCTGGAGGCGGCCATCCACTGGCTCCAGTCGGCCAATGCCGCTCTCGGCGGCGTTACCCCCCTGAGCCTCCTCGACACCGACATCGGCACCGAAGGGGTCATGGACACACTGGGACGGATCGAGCAGGGTATCTTCGCCTGATGCTGACG
Source organism: Chromatiaceae bacterium (assembly GCA_020851955.1). Taxonomy (GTDB): domain Bacteria; phylum Pseudomonadota; class Gammaproteobacteria; order Chromatiales; family Chromatiaceae; genus M0108. The sequence continues at coordinate 23,356 of JADZBU010000398.1, forward strand.
GTCTGGCGGATCGTGACCGCGCGCTTTGCCGACAGCGCCTTCTCCGGCGAGGGGGCCAGGCGCTTCGGGGGGCGCTGGAACCGCAAGGGTATCCCGCTGGTTTACACCGCCGGCAGCCAATCCCTGGCGATGCTGGAGATGCTCGTCCAAGACGAGCCCCTGCGGGCCCGTTACCTCATGATCCCGGCGGAGATCCCCGGGGACTTGCCCCTGGGGCGGGTCACTCCGGAACAGCTTGCTCCCGATTGGCGGGCCCCGGCGGCCCTGGCCTCTCTCCAGGCCCTTGGGACCGCCTGGGCCATCGGGCTGACCACGGCCTTGCTGGCGGTGCCCAGCGCGGTGGTGCCCCTCGAGACGAACTACCTGCTCAACCCCCGCCATCCGGACTTCGCGCGTATCCGGGTGGGTGAGCCGCGGGAGCTGGTCACCGATCTGCGCCTGAGGAGGATCAGGACGCCCGCGGGTCGGTGAGGGCGAAGGCGGCAGCCAACCGCACCCCTCCCACGTCACGCCTCGCATCCCGTCCCACGTCACGCCACTCGCCGCCACGAGGTAGGCGTTCAGCCCCCCCCGGCCGCATCGTTTGGGCTCGGTAGCTCAAGCCATTGATTTTCCGGCTCCCTCCCCCCTCGCGGGGGAGGGTTGGGGAGAGGGGGGGCTGAAGGGTTACGCCGCGAGCAGGTCTAGTATGTCCGCCGTGATGATCTCGATGTCTTTGCTCGCGCAGAAGCGGCGCTCCTTGGCCGTCGGCTCGGGGATCAGGGCCCAGCCGCGGGGCGATCCCGACCCATAGGTGATATCCGATAGCAGCATGCGTTCCGTATCGCGCAGCAGGCGCAGGCCGAGGAAGGCGTATTGGCGGCCGGGCCGATAGGCCTTGAGAAAGGCGGGGATGGCGAAGCCGCCCATGAGCTCGGTGAGATAGTCCACATAGTCCGCGTCCGAGGCGATGTAGGTGGCATCGGGGCGCGGGCTGCCCATGGGCTTGAAGAGCACCGGCAGACCCGGCACCACGGCCTCCTGGGTTACCTCCTGGTAGCGGGTGCCATCGTAATGATGGATGCGAAAGCGGTAATCGGTGCCGCCCGTCCTGGCGATCCCCCGCACCAGCGTATGGGGCTGGTCCGCATAGGAGTCCTGGAGTTGGGTATCCCGATTGATATCGATCACATAGGGTGGCGCCAGGGACCGCAGCCATTCATGGAGAGGGGCGCGCGTCCAGGTCCGCTGTCCGTAGGTCTGGTCCAGGAAGCGCTGCACGGCGCCGCGCCCCCGTTTGAGCTCCACGTTCATGGCGGCCCGGGAAAATTCCCACATGAGTCGGGGTGACATGGGGCGGCCACCATTGAGCCCCATGATGAGGCTGTCGCTGTCCGCGGGGATGGGCTCCTGGTTCAAGGGGTCGAGGACCCCGGCCAAGGCCCCGGGGCCCAGGAAGGGAATGATCTGGCCCCGCTCGATGCCCTGGATCAGCTCGCTCAATTGATGTGACACGCCCGTGTTCTCCCTGGGGGTTGGCTAAAAGGGTCTCGACCGCCGTCCTAGGCCGCCAAAGGCAGGGGCTCGTGGCTCAGGCATTTCTTGGGACAGACCCGGGCGCAGGCCTGGCAGCCGATGCAGTCCAGCAGGTCCTTGAGGTTCATGACCATGCCGGGGGCCTCCTCGAAATCGTCATCGCTGTCATCGTCCATGGCCATGTCTTCCAGATCCAGGTCGTCGCGATCGACCAACTCGAAGACGTCGCGGGGGCAGACCTTGTAGCAGCGCCCGCAGCCGATGCAGCGGACCTGGTCCAGGTCGGTAACGAAGGCCGGGGTCCAGAAGGCCCCGCCCCGGGTGATTCCGGTAAGCGTGTTCATAGGGATACCTCGCTGGGCCGTGCCCTTAAAGCCCCGCGACTCGCGGGTAAAGGCCAATGATCTCCAGGGCCACCGACAGGATCTTGTCGGCCTCGTCCTTCATCTTGGAGAGGGATGGGAAGCCAAAGCGGTGGACATCGCGCAGGGTGCGGTCCATGACCACCAGCTTGCCGACGGTGATGATGGCGCGGCCAAAGCCCTCGTGGCTCAGATTGACGAGGGGCACCGCCATGAGCCCGCACTCCTGTTCGATGAGGGCCGCGATGGCGTTGTAGAAGGACTTGACCCGGGCGATGACGATCTCATCCGGGTCGCCCACCAGGGGGATGGCGCGCTTCTTTTCCGGGGTCAGGATGAAGGGTTCGAGGATCCAGGCATCCGAACAGGCGTCATGGGTGCCGTGGGTGTCGAGGGCACGGGTCTGACGCACCATCTCCTTGGCGAACACCGTGGCGAGGACCGGGTCCTCGGTCCCTGCTGCGGCCAATGTCGTAGTCATCTTGATACCTCTGGGTTGGGTTGTTGCGGGGGGGTTGCGCGCGGGGCCGCGGTACCGGAAGCGCGGTGGCTCGTCGGGGTCGCGGGCTCGCGGCGCAGCAGGATTGGGCGGTAGCGCTGGCGCCCCCTGGCGCCACCGGTCAGATGACCCGTGAGCCAGAGGCCGACGCCGAGTCCGGCGATGCTCGCCAGGGCGACCTCGATCTCCGCCAGTTGCCACCAGTCGGCCAGTACCGCGCCCATGACCAGGGTCAGCAGCGGCAAGAGGTAGGCGATCAGGGCGGCGCGCACCAGGAGGCCGTCCGGGATGCCGATCACCACCCGCTCGCCGATCGCGACCCCGAGGCCGTCCTCCAGGGCGAGTCGATTGGCGCCTGGGGCAAAGAGGCGGCTCAGGAGGGCGCTACCACAGCCCGCGCTCTGGCTACAGGCGCCACAGGCGTTGCGACGGCGCGTCTCGACCCAGGCAATACCGGGCTCCTGGGCGACCACGATCGCGGTTTCCTCCATCATGACCCTTGCCCCGGCAAGTCTGTGGATGAGGCAGGCGGTGCGGCGCGGCGCCATCCTGGCCGGGGTGTCGTCGCGAAAGGGCAGGCCAGGTTCATTCGCACCACCCCTCGGCCACCATGGCATCGAAGCGGTTCGTATCCCGGCCCCGCTGGGCGCCGACGGCTCGCGCCAGCCAAGCGCTGGGTCCGGCCCGCAACTCCTGCCGCAGCGCCGCCAGGATCTCCGCCACCCGGGTGCCGGAGGCGACCTTCAGAGGCTGGATGCCCGCGACCCGCAATTGGTTGACGGCGGAGGTCCCGATCGCCTCGCAGTAAACCGCGGCGCAGCCCTGCAGGGCGGCGATCTTGACGGCCAACTTGTCCTCGTTACCGTCCTGATGGAGGGGCCCGAATTGGACCACCTCCACCAGGCTGGAGCGATGGCTATCGATGGCATGGATGACGAAGGACACCGCCGCCCCGAAGTGCTGGTCAACCCGCTGCCTGTCCGAGCTGGCAAAAGCCACCCGGATCGTTGTCTCGCTTCCCATGGCATCGCCTCCCAGGGTCATGAGCCTAAGTCGTCGTGTAAGTCGCATTTCCCTCTCCCGATACCCAGGGCCGGCGCTCGCCATGGCCCGGTGCGAGGCCATGGCGTGGCCACGGCTTCAGGCGGCATGGTCCTGGCCAGGGCAGGGCGCTTCGCCCCGCGGCGACAGGCGGGAGCGATAGGGATGGACCTCCCCACTTTCCAGCTTGAGCAGTTGGTTGGCCAGATCGAACAGGGTGTCCCGCGTGCCTTGATAGCCGATCCAGGTGCGTTGGTAGCCGCCCAGCCGATCGTATTGGGGGAAACCGGCGCGTATCAGGGGGATGCCTAGCCGCTGGGCGGTCGGGGCCGCATGGGCGTTGCCGATCACCATCTCGGCGGACCCGGCGCGGGCGGCCTGCTCCAGGTCCTCCAGGTCACCGATCCTCACCCGCTCGCACCGTGCCGCCGCCAGGGAGGGGGCATTGATGGGGGCTACCGCCGCCACCGTCTCGGCCCCAACGCCGGCGAGGAGTTGGCTGAAGCCGACCAGGAGATCCGGTTCGGCGGCGATGGCAAAGCGGGACTGGCCCAACATGAAGTGGCAATCCAACATGGCGTCCTGGAGTTGGGCGCGTTGCCGTTCCAGGGACGACGGAACCGGGCGGGCGGCGATTTTCGCCAGGATCGTCACCAGGGCATCGACCGCCTCCAGCCCCATGAGATGGGGGAGGCGATAGTCAGGGACCCCGGTGCGCGCCTGGAGCAGATCCGCCGCTGGGTGCATGGAGCCCCCGATCACCAGGGTCGCCGCTGCGTCCTGGAGGGTCGCCAGGGCCGCGACCGAGGCGCCACCCAGGGTCAGGGGGCTGAAGTCCTCCTCGGGCAGGTGACCATCCAGGGAATCCGACAGATCGGGCAGGACCAGCGGCTGGAGTCCGAAGGCCTCGATCAGCGCCTTGAGGTGCTCAAGATCGCCGGGGGTGAGGTGTGAACCTGCCAGCACATTGACTTGTAGCGGCTGTTGGCCCCTCTCCCCATGCGGAAGCGGGGTCGGTGAAGCGAGTTGGCCGGCTTGGGTCCCGGTGGCCTCCTGGGATGGTACCAGCCACTCGATGATGGCCTGGGTGGCCAGGGCGTAGCCCGATTCCAGGGAGCCCGTGAAATCCGGGGTGGCGACCGGGACCACGGCGATCCGCGCGTACTGGGGGTACTGGGAGCGAAAGTTCTTGACCGCCATGCGGATATCGCAGCCCTGGGTCTCCACCAAGCCGGTGGTGGGCACCCCGATGAGATCGGGGTCATGCTTCTCGCAGATAACCCGCAGCCCCTCCACCAGGTTGTCTTCCGACCCCATGATGGCGCTGACCTGTTCGATGGCGGTGGTCTGGAGGGGAATGGGTTCGCGAAAGTGGCGGACGAAGAAGACCTTGCCGAAGGCGGTGCAACCCTGGGAACCGTGCAGCATGGGAATGGCGCGGCGAAACCCCAGAAAGGCCAGGGCCGCGCCCAGGGTGGCGCTGGCCTTGAGCGGGCCGACCGATAGAGCCTTGGCGCGCTTGAGGATCGCGGGTGGAGCCGGCGTCATGGGTTCGGGAACAGGCCCGTCCACGGTCGCCAGGTCAGCCACCGGGGAGAATCCCGGATGGCCACCCGCGGCGGCGGGCGTGGCGGGGGCCCCAGCGGCTGGCACACTCACGGGCCCGACGTCTGCCAGGGCAGCCGGGGGGCGATGCCAGGGCGCCGGTTGACGCGCCGCTTGCCACACCGGGCTCTCGATCGTGAGACAGAGTTGCCGGGCCAACTCCAACATGCCGCCATAGCCCGCGTAGGCGAAGTCGCGTTCCTGATTGATATCCAGGAAGGGGATGCGCGCCTTGAGTGCCGTGTACATGTTGCGCCCACCAGCGATGAGGACATCCACACCCTGGTCACGGACGATATCGATCAGTCCCCGGGGGTTGCCATCATCGATCATGACGGCATCCTCGCCCATCAGGGCGCGGATACGGGCCTTGTCGTCCTCCGTGGACTTACGGGTGCCGGTAGCGACCACCACCATGCCGAGGTCTTGCAAGGCCGAGACGATGGACCAGGATTTGACGCCACCCGTGTAGAGCAGGACCTTGCGGCCCTTGAGCCGCGCCCGCCAGGGTGCGAGTTGGCCGTGGATGGCCAACTCCTCCCGTGCGATGACGGACTCGGTGCGGGCGGTCAGGTCCGGGTCGCCGATGATGCGGGCGAAGTCCCGCAAGGCCTGAGAGACATCGGCCACCCCATAGAAACTGCCCTCGAACCAAGGCGTGCCGTAGCGCTCCTGGAGCAGGCGGGCGACATTGATCATGGCCTTGGAGCAGACCATCATATTGACCGCCGAGTGGTGCAGGGTCTGCACCTCCCGAAAACGGGCGTCGCCCGACAGGTTGCCCAGGACCCGCAGGCCCAGTTCATCCAGGAGTGGCAGGACGTGCCAGAACTCGCCGGCGATGTTGTATTCACCGATCAGGGCCACGTCGTGTACCTTGAAACCCTCCCGCTCGCTGCCCGCGGGCAGGGGGTCCGGCTCCCGGGTCCCGCAGACATATTTCACCATCGCCTCCCCGGCGATGCGATTGCCCAGGTTCTTGGTACCGTAGAAGCCCGCCGCGTCTACGGGCACCACCGGCGTCCCCCAGCGGCCGGCGGCCTCCTTGCACACCGCCTCGATGTCGTCGCCGATCAGAGCCGGGATACAGGTGTTGTAAACAAAGACCGCCGCCGGCCGATAGGTGTCGATGGCCTGCTTGATGGCGTGGAAGAGGCGCTTTTCGCCCCGGCCCATGATGACGTCCTGCTCCGTCAGGTCCGTGGTCATGCCCATCTTGTAGAGGGCGGGACCCGAGGAGCGGGTGCCCCGGTTGTCCCAGGAGCTGCCCGCGCAGGCGATGGAGCCGTGGACGATGTGGGCCACGTCGGCGATGGGCAGGAGGGCGATCTGGGCCCCGTCGAAGGCACAGCCGCCTGCCGTCGCCCCAGGCTTGGTCTTGGCGCAGCCCGACTTGGTCTTGCTGTTGTGGACGCAGGCCGGCTCGTCGAGCAGGGCGGCGATCTGTTGCTGTTTCATCGGGACCCCCCATCAGGTGTGCATTAACCTTAGCAGGGGGCGTGCCAAGTTATATCTTATTGATATTTATTGACTTTAATTTAGGAGCGGGAATTGGCTGTCGCATTCACGACAAGGGGTGCGGGTAGCGGAACTTGGTGAGCCTACGGGGTGGTCGGGACCCCAGCAGGTATCAATTGATACGCCGCAACCACCAGGGTGGAAAGGGGGCGGAACTGAGTGATGCGTGTATGATTCGCGTGGAAAATCTGGCCGCATCGGCCGCTTGTTTGCTCATCTCATCGATAGGAGACCCAGATATCTGCCACGGCAAACCCTGTATCAGGCACCTGCGCTGGCCGGTTGAGGTGGTCATTGACCTCGTTTCGTCCGGTATGACCATGGAGGAAATTCTTATCGACCACCCGGAATTGGAGCGCGAGGATATCATCGCCTGCCTGCAGTACGCCCGCATCCTGGTTGAGGTGGACCCTGGCGGTTTTGGCGAATTTAATGGGTTTTCGTTCAGGCACTAATTAATATTTAACCGCCACCAAGGCGCTCACGCCGGAAACGGCCCATTTCCTCCTGGATTGACAGTTTCGGGAGCCTGGGCTAATGTTCAGAAAATTGACGCGCTTGCGAGGGGGCCGGGAAAGTCCCCGAGTCCTGCCCACGGGCCAGCAAAGCCACTTTCCTTAGCGATTTTTTTATTTAAGACCACCTTAACTGGCTCATTTGACATGGCAGACCACACCGATTCGGATTCGCAGAATCCACCTCATAACACTCATAACCTGCCATTTGTTGCACCTTGCCGCGAGTTAGACATCGAGGCGCCGAAACGCTGGATAAGGCTTGGCATTGCGGATCTGAGAAGAGCTCCGGGCAAAAGTTTGGCCTATGGTGTGACAGCGACGATCCTGTGCTACATCGCAGCCTATGCGGGATTTGTCATTAGCGGCCCGCTCGTATTGTTGACGATCCTCTCCGGTTTAACCTTGATCGGGCCGGTCATGGCCATCGGGCTCTATTCCATCAGTTGCCAACTGCAGAAGGGACTGTCTCCCAAACTCAGCTATTGCTTTCGCGATGGCACGCGAGGTATAGGTGTCAAGACCCGTGAGATTGTATACCTTCTTTTTAAACAACCCTGGGCACCGCTCCTGCCAATCTTGCAGGGCCTGAACGGGCGAGAGATGGCCTAGCGCGCGCTGGGGTATTTGATGATTATAGA
>JADZBU010000399.1 GCA_020851955.1 Chromatiaceae bacterium
CGGCAATGGGTTTGCCATTGCGCAGTACGCGCACGGACTCGCCCGATTCGACGATGTCGAAATAGGTCTTGGCATGGTTACGCACTTCGGTGAAAGTGGCTTGTCTCATCGCTATCTCGAGATGTACAGAATGATGTAATTATGCATGTCCATTCCAGGCTTCGCCAATAGGCAGGCCATCGAACGTTTCCACCAGCGCGTTCATCCGCCGCCAGAAGGCGCGGCCATCGGTTTGCCAGCTCCCGTGCCGAACGCAGGCTGACCGAATGGCCGGGGATCGGCCAGGGGATCGCCCCGGATGATCCGGAAGTCCTCGACGCCATGCAGGGAGCGGTTCATCCGGGCGATGCCGGAAGTGATCAGGTTAGACATGGGCCTGCTCCCGAAACTGGAGAGAAGCCAGCCGGGCATAGAGTCCCCCTTGGGCCATGAGGGCCTCGTGGGTGCCGGCCGCCACCAGGCAGCCCTGGTCGAGCACCAGGATGCGATCGACCTGGCGCACCGTCGCCAGACGATGGGCGATGACGATGCTGGTGCGGCCCACCATCAGTTCCGTCAGGGCCAGTTGCACCAGGCGCTCGCTCTCGGCGTCCAGGGCGCTGGTAGCCTCGTCCAGCAGGAGCAGGACCGGGTCCCGGAGGATGGCGCGGGCGATGGCGAGCCGCTGGCGCTGGCCGCCGGAGAGCCGCACCCCCCGTTCGCCCAGGAAGGTGTTGAAGCCGTCCGGGAGCCGGTCCAGGAATTCGCTGGCGTGGGCGGCGTCCGCGGCGCGGCGCACCGCCGCGTCGGGCACCTGATCCAGACCGTAGCGGATGTTCTCCCAGGCGTCGGCGCCGAAGATCACCGGGTCCTGGGGGACCAGGGCGATCTGGCGGCGCAAGTCCCCCGGTTCCAGGTCGCGCAGATCCAGGCCGTCGAAGCGCAGGGCGCCCGTCTGGGGATCGTAGAACCGCAGCAGGAGTTGGAAAAGGGTGGTCTTGCCGCCTCCCGAAGGGCCGACCAGGGCCACCTTTTCCCCCGGCTGGATCAGCAGGGACAGATCCTTGACGACCGGGAGGTCCGGATGCGCCGGGTAGGCGAAACTCAGATCCTGGATCTCGATGCGCCCCTGGGCCGGCCGGGGCAGGGACCGGGGGTGAGCCGGCGCGCGAATGCCGCTCTCGGTGGCCAGGAGTTCCATCAGCCGCTCGCTGGCGCCGGCACCGCGCAACAGTTCGCCAACGATCTCGCTCAGGCCGCCGATGGAACTCGCCACCAGCACGGCATAGAAGAGGAAGGCGGAGAGTTCGCCCCCGCTCATCTGGCCCGCCAGCACCTCGCGCCCGCCGACCCACAGGACGGCGCCGATGGCCCCGAAGGTCAGGGCCGTGGCGATGGCGCCCAGGGCGGCACTCAGGAGGGCGCGGCGCAGGGCGGTGCCGAAGGCCGCCTCCACCCGCTCCCGGTAGCGTCCCCGGTCGATGGCCTCGTGGCAAAAGGCCTGGACGGTGCGGATGGCGTGGAGCACCTCGTCCACATAGGCCCCGACGTCGGCAACGCGATCCTGGCTGGCCCGGGACAGGCGCCGCAGGCGGGAGCCGAGGAGCCAGAGGGGCAAGATCACCAGGGGCGTGCCCAGCAGCACCAGCCCGGTCAGGCGGGGGCTGGTGAGGGCCAGCATGACGAGCCCGCCGATGACCAGCAGGGAGGCGCGCAGGGCCATGGCGAGGGTCGAGCCCACCACGGTCTGGAGCAGGGTGGTGTCCGAGGTCAGGCGCGAGATGATCTCCCCGGTGCGCGTCGTCTCGAAGAAGCCCACGTCCAACCCCAGGACCCGGCCGAAGACCGCCGCCCGGATATCGGCGATGACCCGCTCGCCGATCCAGCTCAGCAGGTAGGATCGGGCCAGGATGGCCCCGGCCATGGTCAGTACCACGGCGAGGAAGAGTTGCAGGGAGCGATTGAGGGCGGCCTCGGAGCCCACCTTGAGCCCGGTGTCCACGACTTCGCGGATCACCTGGCCAAAGGCCAGCACGGCCCCGGCAGCCACCAGAAGGGCGAGCACGGCCAGCAGCACCCGGCCGAAGTAGGGCCGCACGAAGCCCAGCAGGCGCATGAGGGGCTTGAGATTGCGGGTGGTGGGCCGCCGCGGGAGGTCGGGGGAGGCAGAGCGCATGGTGATCTCGGTTAAAATAGGTGGGTCGTGGGCGCGCGGGCAGCCCTAGCGCGTCATCATATACCCAGCGCCAGTCACACTTCGGCGGCTGGCGGCAGGGCGTTTTAACCCCGATAGTCCCACTCAAACGACGATCAGGAACAACCTATGGGCACCTTTACCCGTTTCACGCAGATCGATTGCCCCGAGACCATTCCCTGCGGGCCCGATGGCGAGCACGAGGCCTTCGAGGTCGGCTTCACCGCGGACGGCGAGATCCCCTTTCCCCAGGTGATATTGCATGCGCCGGGCCGGGTTCTCTTGCTCAAGGGCGAGGCGATCCAGTCCCGCCAAACGGCTGCCGGGACCTGGCATTACGCTGCCCGGGTGCCGGCGGGAAAGCTGACGGGGGCAGGAGTCACCATCCAGATCGAGGGCTGCCGCCAAGCCGACCTCGGCCTGGCGGGAGGCGACGACTGGATCAAGGCCTTCCGGGACCTGCGCCTGATCCGCCCGCCCCGCCCGGCGGTCATCCGCGCCCAAGGCTCCGGCGGTGCCGAGGTCAAGCTCTACTTCGGCATCCACAAGCACATGCACCAGCCCTATTACAACACCACCGACCGCAACTATTGGGACGGCGAGAAGGACCAGATCTTCGGCTCGCGGGGCGGCAACTATACCGATTTCATCCCGGCGGCGGTGCGCCAATACATCGAGGGCGGTCTCCCCCACGCAGGGCTGTCCACGAGTTGGAGCGGCTCCCTGATCGAGCAACTGGACCGCTGCGGGGACGAGGGGCTCTGCGGCGGCCGCTTCGCCGGCTGGAATAGCGCCCTGCGCCATCTGGCCGGGGCCACCACCTCCCTCGGCAACCCGCGCATCGCCTTTTCCGCCTTCGGCTTCTTCCACCCCCTCATGCCCCTCATCCCGCACCAGGACATCGTTCGCCAGATTCACTGGCACCGCGACCTGATCCAGCGGGCCTTCGGTGTCGCGGCCTCGAGGGTGCTGTTTCCGCCGGAGACCGCCTTCCATGCGCGCATCATCCCGGCCCTGGTGGAGGCGGGGGTGACGGCGGTGGTCTATGACTCCATCCACCGCTTCCGCGCCTGCCGGGATTACCCCTATGCCGGCATCGGCGAGGGCATGTTGCCGCCCAATGCCGCCGAACAGGTCAATCCGCCCGTGGACGACTGGCTGCAGATGCGCAACATCTGGGCCGGCTCCCGGATTTCCCCGCGCCTGCTAAAGCCTGAATACGTGGGCTACGAGGACCCGGACGGCAAGCTCCACAAGATCATCGCCGTCCCCGCCGAGCGCTATATCGGTAACGAGGACGCTCGCGGCGGCTTTGGCGCCCTGCAATACGCGGACGTGCTCGGCCAGGTCCATGACCGCATCCTGGAGACCGGCGGCTACGACCCCGCCCATCCGCCCTTCTTCCTGCTGCATTCGGACGGCGACAATCACGGCGGGGGCGCCGACAGTTATTACCATCACAACACGGCGCGCCTGGTCGAATGGCTGCGACAGGACAGCCGCTTCGAGCTGACCACGGTGGAGGACTATCTGCAACGCTTCCCGCCGGACCCGACCCAGGTATGCCACATCGAGCCCGGCTCCTGGGCCGGCGCCGACAACGGCGATCCCCAGTTCATGAAGTGGTTCAGCCGCTACGACCAGCCCTACTCGCCGGACCTGAACTCCTGGGCTGTGCTCACCGCCTTCCAGAATGCCGTCCATACCCTGGAATACAGCGAGCCCGGTCATCCGGAACTGGCGGAGGCCATCCGCCTGCTCCTGACCGCCGAGACCAGTTGCTACTGGTACTGGACCGGCCAGCAGATCTGGGACCAGCAGGTGACCAACGCCGCCAATCGGGGGCTGGACCTGCTCAAGCCGGCCCTCGACGCCCTGGTGGCGGCCGGCCACGACCACGGCGGACCGACGATCTTTCCGCCCTGGGTGACGCCGGAGAATCCGGGCGGCAAGCGTTGGGGCCAGGGCTGCCTCCTGGATGCGCCCCGCCAGGGCGTCGCCCACACCTTTGTCGCCGACGTGTCCGGGCTGAAACGGGTGGAACTGGTGCTGCGCGCCCCGGCGGGCGAAAGCCGTCTGGCCATGCGCAACCAGGGGCCCTATCCCAGCCAGACCGGGGCCCGGGTGACGGCGGATTACTACACCGCCCACCTGCCGGTCGGCGCCGGCGACGTGCGGTATTTCATCGAGGCGGAAGACGGGCGCGGCAATGTGTCCCGCGGGGCCCTGGAACGTATCTGGCTGGCGTGACGGACTTGCAAATGAGAATGGTTCGCGTTATTACTACGCGAACGCGCCGACCGGCATACCCGCTCGTCGTCGCCTCTCCCACCCTTCACCGCCGACCCTGGAGAACCCTCCGCCATGTCACCTTGCCGCCGCTCCCTCCTGGCCATCGGCCTGGCCGCCCTGACCGCCCTCCCCCTCCCCGCCCTGGCGGCGGAGGTGAATCTCTATTCCGCCCGCGGAGAGGAGCTGATCAAGCCCTTGCTGGACCGCTTCACCCAGGAGACGGGGATTCGGGTCAACCTGGTCACGGGCAAGGCGGAGGCCCTGCTGCAACGGCTCCAGAGCGAGGGGGTGAATTCCCCGGCGGACCTCTTGATCACCACCGACGCCGGACGGCTCTTTCAGGCCAAGGCGGCGGGGGTGACCCAGCCGGTGACCTCGGAGCGACTCCAGGCGGCCATTCCCGCGACCTACCGGGACCCGGCGGGCCACTGGTTTGGCTTGTCGCTGCGGGCGCGGCCCATTTTGTACGTCCGGGACAAGGTCGAGCCCGAGCAACTCTCCAGCTACGAGGGCCTGGCGGACCCCCAGTGGAAAGGGCGCATCTGCATTAGGTCCTCGGACAACGTCTATAATCAGTCCCTGGTGGCCTCCCTCATCGCCGCCGATGGCGCCGAGGCGACGGAGGCCTGGGCCAAGGGCCTGGTCGCCAATCTGGCGCGTCCGCCCAAGGGCGGCGACCGGGATCAGATCCTGGCGGCCGCCGCCGGCCAGTGCGACCTGGCCATCGCCAACAGCTATTATCTGGCCGGTATGTTGACCGCCCCGGAGGCGGACCAGCGCGAGGCCGCCGGCAAGCTGGCGGTCTTCTGGCCCAATCAGGCGGACCGGGGCGTGCATGTCAACATCAGCGGGGCGGCCCTCACCCGCGCCGCCCAGCATCCGGCGGAGGCCATCAAGCTGCTGGAGTTCCTGGCGAGCGATCCGGCCCAGGCCTGGTACGCGGAAACCAATGGCGAATATCCCATCCGTCCGGGCATTCCCGTCGGCGCCACCCTGGCCGCCTGGGGGGAGTTCAAGGCCGACAGCCTGAACCTGGAACGGTTGGGTGAGCTCAATGGCGAGGCCTTACGACTGATGGACCGCGCGGGCTGGAAATAGACGGGCCCCGGAGGGTCGAGGATAATCCCAGCCCTCCCGACCCAACCGGGGGCCCTGGCCCCCTGGCAACATCATCCCCCCATGACCGCCACCGCCCCGTCCACCACCTCCCGGCCCGCATCCGCCCGGCCCGGCCCCTGGGGCGTGGGCGTGACCGCCCTGGCCCTGATCCTGGCCTTGCCCCTGCTGGTGGTGCTGGGCTTTCTCCTGGTGCCCGCCGGGGAGGTCTGGGGGCATCTGGCGGACACGGTACTGCGGGACTATGTCACCAATTCCCTCTGGCTCATGCTGGGGGTGACGATCGGCACCCTGATCGGCGGCGTTGGCACGGCCTGGCTCACCAGCATGTGCCGTTTTCCCGGCCGGGGCCTGTTCGAATGGGCCCTGCTGCTGCCCATGGCCATGCCGGCCTACATCATCGCTTACACCTACACCGGCCTGCTGGACTTCGCGGGACCCGTCCAGACCCTGCTGCGCGCCGGGTTCGGCTGGGGTTATGGCGATTATTGGTTCCCCGAGATCCGCTCGCGGGAGGGGGCGGCCCTCATGCTGTCCCTAGTGCTCTATCCCTACGTCTATCTGCTGGCGCGCGCGGCCTTTCTGAGCCAGTCCCTCTGCGTCCTGGACGTGAGCCGGACCCTGGGCAATGGGCCCTGGCGGACCTTTTTCACGGTCGCCCTGCCCCTGGCGCGACCCGCCATCGTCGCCGGTCTGTCCCTGGCCCTGATGGAGACCCTGGCGGATTACGGCACCGTCCAATACTTTGGCGTCGCCACCTTCACCACCGGCATCTTTCGCACCTGGTACGGCCTCAACAATACGGTGGCGGCGGCCCAACTCTCGGCCCTCCTGCTGGGCTTCGTCTTCCTGCTGGTCGCCCTAGAGCGTCTGTCCCGGCGCGGCGCCCGCTACCATCAAACCAGCCAGCGGCATCAAGCCATCCGCCGTTATCCGCTCCGGGGCGGAAGGGCGCTGGCGGCCATCGCCTTTTGCCTGCTGCCGGTGGCCTGCGGCTTCCTGATCCCCGCCGGCCTGCTGACGACCTGGGCCTGGCGGGTGGCGGACACCCGCATCGACGCCGCCTTCCTGGGGCTGATGGGCCATAGCCTGGGGCTGGCGGCCACCGCCGCGCTCCTGGCCCTGGTGCTGGCCCTGATCCTGGGCTATGGGCGGCGCCTGCACCCGACCCGCGGGGTCACCGCCGCCGTGCGCATCGCCGGCATGGGCTATGCCGTGCCGGGCACCGTCATCGCCGTCGGCGTCATCATCCCCTTCGCCTGGCTCGACAACAGTCTGGACGCCTGGATGCGCGCCACCTTCGGCCTCTCCACCGGTCTGCTGCTGAGCGGGACCCTGGCCGCCCTCCTCTTCGCCTACCTGGTGCGCTTCCTGGCCGTGGCCTTGCAAACCGTCGAGAGCGGGCTGGGCAAGATCCGCCCGGCCATGGACGAATCGGCCCGCTCCCTGGGCCTGCGCCCGGGCGGGGTGCTGCGACGGGTGCACCTGCCCATGCTGCGGGGCAGCCTGCTGACGGCCCTGCTGCTGGTCTTCGTCGATGTCCTCAAGGAGTTGCCGGCGACCCTCATCCTGCGGCCCTTCAACTTCAATACGCTGGCGGTCAGGGTCTATGAACTGGCCGCGGACGAGCGGCTGGCGGACGCGGCGCCCGCGGCCCTGGCCATCGTCCTCACCGGCCTGCTGCCCGTCATCCTGCTGAGTCGCTCCATCACCCAGTCCCGCCATGCCCAAACAACTTGAAATCAAAGGCGTCTCCGTCGCCTACGGCAACACCACCATCGTCCAGGGGGTGGATTTGCACCTGGAAGGCGGCGACATCGGCTGTCTGCTGGGGCCGAGTGGCTGCGGCAAGACCACCCTGCTGCGTGCCGTGGCCGGTTTTGAACCCGTCGCCACCGGTGAGATCTGGTTGCAGGGCCGTCTGGTGGCGCGGCCGGGTTTCGGTCTGCCCCCGGAGGAGCGCCGCGCGGGCATGGTGTTTCAGGACTTCGCCCTCTTCCCCCACTTGAGCGTGGCGCGCAATATCGCCTTCGGTCTGCGCCGCCAGGGTGGCCGGGAGCGCCAGGCGCGGGTGGCGGAACTGCTGGACCTCATCGGCCTGCCGGGGTCGGGGGAGAAATATCCGCATCAACTGTCCGGCGGCCAGCAGCAGCGTGTCGCCCTGGCCCGGGCCATGGCGCCCCGCCCGGACATCCTGCTCCTGGACGAACCCTTCTCCAGCATGGACGTGGCGTTGCGCGAGCAACTCGCGCGGGAGGTCAGGGAGTTGCTCAAGCGCGACGGGGTGACCGCTATCCTGGTGACCCATGATCAATTCGAGGCCTTCGCCATGGCGGACCAGATCGCGGTCCTGTTCGGCGGGCGCCTGCACCAGGTCGCGACGGGTTTCGAGCTTTATCACGAGCCGGCGAACCGTTTCGTCGCCAACTTCATTGGTCAGGGGGTCATGCTGCCGGGCCGGGTGCGGGACGGGCGCCAGGTGGAGACCGAGCTGGGCCTGCTCGCGGGAGGCCGGCCCCATGGTCTGGCCGTGGGGGCGGAGGCCGAGGTGCTGCTGAGGCCGGATGACATTCTTCACGACGACGATAGTCCCCTGCGGGCGGAGGTCGTCAACCGCGCCTTCCGGGGTGCCGAGTATCTTTACACCCTGAGGTTGGCGAGCGGACAGGACCTTCTGTGCCTGGTGCAGAGCCATCACAACCATGCCATTGGGGAACACATCGGCATCAGGGTCGCGGTGGATCATCTGGTGGCCTTTGCCAAGGGCCGGGAATCGGCGAGGTGGATTGGTGCTGGGGTTTAGGCGGGCAAGCCCGCCGCCAGCGTCTCGCGGTTGGCCCGAACCTTCTCCCAGATTTTCTCGTGGAAGAAGTAGGCGATGGTGTTGATGATGGGCTCCACCAGGGCAATGGCGCCGCCGATGACCAGGCTGCCACTCAAGGCGTAGGCCACGGTGAAGGCCACGGTGAAATGGACGAGGGCGAAGGTGAGGGTCTTGATCATGTCGGCTGCCTCCTAATAAGTTGTTGGGTATCAGGATAGGGGGCAACTAGGCGTCTTCAAAATCGAATGTTTCTTTCTATCCGATAGGTCATGCCGATGACGGGGACGGAGACGGGCCTGATCCTGGATCGGATCGCCCGCCCCCGCCAGGGTTCGCGCTTAACAGATCCTGGCCCAGGTTAACCCTGGGCTTGGGCACGGTTGACATCCCCGGGGGGTTCAGACCGTCAGGGCCCGGTGCAAGGCCTCGGCGACCTGGCGCTGCTCGGCATCCTGGAGATAGGGGTGCATGGGTAGGCTGAGAACCCCGGCGGCGGCGCGCTCGGCCTCGGGCAGGGCGCCCGCGGGGGGGCCGGTGTCGGCGAAGGCCGGCTGGAGGTTGAGGGGGATGGGGTAGTGGACCGAGGTGGGAATGCCCTGTTCCCCGAGGCGGGCCGCGACGGCCTCCCGGTCCTCCAGATGCACCGTGTACTGGGCGAAGACGCTGGTGTTGTGGGCCTCGATGAAGGGCGTCACGCAGGGGGCGTCCGCCAGAAGTTCGGAGTAACGGGCGCCCAGGCGGGCGCGGGCGGCGATCTCGTCCGGGAAGATGGCGAGCTTGGCGAGGAGGATGGCGGCCTGGAGGGTATCCAGGCGCCCGTTGACGCCGATGCGCACGTGGTGATAGCGCCGATCCTGGCCATGATCGCGGATCTGGCGCATGGCCAGGGCGAGACCCTCGTCATCGGTAAAGCAGGCGCCGCCGTCCCCGTAGGCGCCGAGGGGCTTGGAGGGAAAGAAGCTGGTGCAACCGATGGTGGAGAGGCCACAGGAGGCTCGCCCCTTGTAGGTGGCGCCCAGACTCTGGGCGGCATCCTCGATCACGGGCAGCCCATGCCGCGCGGCGATGGCGTTGATAGCGTCCATGTCCGCGCACTGGCCATAGAGGCTGACGGGCATGATGACCCGGGTACGGGGACCGATGGCGGCGGCGATGGCCGTGGGGCTGATGTTGTAGGTACGCGGGTCTATGTCCACGAAGACGGGCTGGGCACCCAACAGGGCGATGACTTCGGCGGTGGCGATGAAGGTGAAGGGGGTGGTGATGACCTCGTCGCCGGGTCCCAGATCCAGGGCCATCAAGGCGATCAGGAGGGCGTCGGTGCCCGAGGCGACGGCGATGCCATGGCGGACCCCGACCCGGGCCGCCAGGCGCTCTTCCAGTTCGGTGATCTCAGGCCCCATGACATAGCGCCCATGCTCCAGGACGGCCTGGATGCGGGCCTGGAGGTCGGCCTGGATGCGGGCGTATTGGGTCTTGAGATCGACGAAGTTCATGACGGGGCCTCGGATTGATACGGTTGGCTTGACGGGTTCGTAACAAAGAAAAACCCCGGAGGCGGGATCTCCGGGGTTGCGGGTAAGGACGGGATGGCCCCAGGCCCTCCCGCGGAAGCTTAGCCGCTCACCTTAACCTTGAGTTTCTGACCCGCCTTGATGGTGTTGTCCTTGGCGGTCATCTTGTTGAGCTTCTTGAGCTCGTCCACGCTGGTATCGTACTTGACGGCCACCCGGAAGAGGGTCTCGTTAGCCTGCACCACGTGGGTCTTGGCTGGCGCCTTTTCCGGCTCGGCCTTGCCCTTACCGGCCTTATCCTTGCCAGACTTGGTATCGGCCATGGCCAGGGCCGGAGCCGACTTGGCCTCCGCCTTGCCCTTGGCGGCGCCCGCCTTGGTGCCGGCCTTGGGATCAGCCAGGGCAACACGGCTGTTAGCCTTGGCATCGGGCTTACCGGTGGCGGACTTAGCCTTGGGATCGGCCTGGGCGATATCGGCCTTGGACTTGGCCTTGGGGTCGGACTTGAGACTGGTGGTCTTGGCCTTGGGGTCGGCCAGGGCGACACGAGTATCGGACTTGGCGTCGGCCTTACCGGTGGCGGATTTAGCCTTGGTATCGGCCAGGGCGGCACGGCTGTTGGCCTTGGTGTCGCCCTTACCCGTGGCGGTTTTAGCCTTGGTGTCGGCCAGGGCGACACGGGTATTGGCCTTGGGTTCGTCCATGTCGAAATCAAGCTTGGCTTTAGTATCGGCCTTGAGGTTGGCGGTCCTGGCCTTGGGTTCGACCCTGTCGTAATCGACGCTGTCGAAATCAGGCTCCTCCGTGGTTTCGACCTTGGCAAGGGTGGGTTGGGTCCGGGGGGCGGCCTTGACCGGCTCGGGTTTCACGCTGGCCTTGGCGAGAACCGGCTCGGAACGGCTGACCGTTCTGACACTGAGAAACTCGGATTCAGGCTCAAACTCGGACTCCGGCTCGAAGGCGGATTCGGGCTCCTCCTTTTCCTGCCGGGCCATCATGGCCGGCGCCGCCGCGACGGGTTGTCCCGAGTTGCGTCCGGTGGTCCCGGCCGGCAGCCAGACGCTGGCACCCGCCGGAATGCTGGCGTTACCCCTGACGATGGCGTCGCTCCAAGACGGGTTCAGGTCGTCCAACTGATAAACGGACAAGCCGTAATTACCGGCCAGTTGCTGGGCCGACATGGGTTGCTTCAGGACCAGGCGGTCGTTGTCGTGCGCCTTGTGAAAGTCCACGCCGTCGGGGAAGTATTTTTTGGGGTTGCCCGCGACCTCGCGGGCGGCGACGAATTGCGAATAGAAATTGCGCGAATCGAAGCCAAAGGCGGCGCCTTTGTAATTCTCGACGATCTTGCCGATGTCGCTGCCATGGAGGCTCTTGGCCTTGGCGATGCCGCCCTGGCCGTGGTTGTACGAGGTGATGGCCAGTGGCCAGCTCCCCAGTTTGCGATGGGCCGCGGCAAGATAGCGGGCCGCGCCCTCGCAGGCCAGCAGGGGGTCCATGCGCTCGTCGAGTTTGTGATCGACCTGGAGATCATAGACGCGCCCCGTGGCGGGCATGAATTGCCAGAGCCCCGCCGCGCCGACGCCAGAGCGGGCCGTGGACTGGAAGGAGGATTCCACGTGCGGCAGAAAGGCAAGGTCCTCGGGGACGCCGTGCTTGCGGAAGATTTCACGGAAGGCCTGGTCGTACCGACCGCTGATCTCCATGCCGGAGCGGAACCGCTCGCGCATGCCCTGCTGGGTTCGCACCCGATCGGCGGCGCCAAAAATGGCGTTCCGGCCGCCCACCGCCTCGAGCTCGGCCTTCATTTCCTCCTCCGCCGAGGTCAGGGACTCGCCGTAGGTGACCTTACGCTCCAGGGTGGCGAGGCGGTCGCGGTATTCCTGCTGCTTGCTCTTGACGAAGGCCCGGCGGCTCTCGCCACTGCCAGGGACATCGACCACCTCGTAGATGACGCTCATGTATTCGTTGTCGTGAATGACAACCTGGGAACGATCCATTTCCCCATAAACCTTACGCCAGAATTCGACGTTATCCTCGATACCCGGCGGAATCGGAAAGGTGGCGTCCGAGGAAGTCTGGTGAACGGACTTGTATTCGGAATCGCCTGTACTGGAGCAACCGGATAGATGGATCAAGATTGACGCCAGTAGCGCCAACAATAGGTAACGTGCGGGCGATGACACGAGCACGGACTCCCCCTCCCTTTCTAAACGAAAAAAACACAAAGAGGCGCCCCAAGGTTATTGCTTGTTGGCGTCGCTGGCGCGGGCAACGTAGCTAAACTATAGCCAGTCCGCGCGGAAATTGACAAGGTTTTCCTTCACCAAGCTCATAATCCTCGCCCTGAACCCCAAGCCGGATGAGGATCCCCCGCCAAGATCCCGCCTGAAAAGCCTCATCAAGGTCACGGACCTAGTCATCCCGCCCCGCCGGGTTGCTTCCTGAAGGCCGTGGCGGGACCATAGGAAGCCCACCCCACCGGAGTCGTCCCTTGCCCCTAACCCGCCTCGGTTCACTGATCCTCCTCCTGGCCTGGCTCTGCCTGAGCGCCGGCCATGCCCTCGCCGCGACCGAGGGCAAATCCCAGTCCGACACCGCGCGGGAGGAGGACAAGCGCCAGGTCGTCACCGACATCCTGGCCGCCAAGGAGGATCCCGCGGTCACCATCCGCCTGATCGAGACCCGTATCAAGGAACTGGAGGGCGCCAGCGACACCGACACCGCCAAGCGCCTGACCGAACTCTACCGCAAGGCCCTGAGCAACATGGAGGTGATGCGCAACCAGGAGGCCAAATCGGCGGCCCTGGCCAAGACCCTGGAGGATGCGCCGACCGAGATCCAGCGCCTGCGCAAGGAGATCGAGGTCCTGCGGACCCAGGCCGAGGAGCAACCCAAGGCCCCCAAGGAAGATATCCCGATCGCGGAACTCGAGCAGCAGCTCACCCAGGCGGGCGCCGACGAGGCCGCCCTCACCGCCCGCCTCGGCGAGTTGGACAAGAGCCTATCGGACTGGCCCCAAACCCTGGCCGCCGCGCGGCAAAGCACCCAGGACGCCCGCAAGGCCCTGGATGATCTCGCGACGGAGGTGGCGCAACCGGCCCCGGAAGGCGAGACCGCAGCCACCAAGGAGGCCCGTCTCCTGGCCCAGGAGACGCGCCAGCGCGCCTTGCGCGCCGAGCTGGCGCGCCTGGACCGGGAAATCCTGTCCCAGGGCGTGCGCGAGGATCTCTTGCGGGCGGAACGCGACAAGCACCAACTGGAACTCAAGCGCACCCAGGCCCGCGTCGGTCTCCTGCGGGAGGCCATGAGCGCGCGGCGCCTCGCCGAGGCCGAGCAGGCCAAGCGACAGGCCAAGGCCGCCACGGTCGAGGCCTCGGGGCGTCATGCCCTGGTGGGGGAACTCGCGGCGGTGAACGCGGAGCTGACCGAAAAGCTCGGCGAGGCCGCCCGCGCCCAAGGGGCCATCACCACCGAACTGACCCAACTCCGCGCCCAGGCCAAGCGGCTGGAGGAGGAATACCGCAACACCCGCCAACGGATGGAAATCTCGGGCATCACCGAGGCCATGGGCCAGTTGCTGCTCAACAGCCGTCAGCAACTCCCGGACGCCGCCGAGATCGAGCAGGCCAACCGTGCCCGGGAACACCGCATCGCCGACGCCAGTCTGCGCGAGATTCGCTACAACGAGGACCTGCAACGCCTGCGCGACCTGGATGGCCAGGTCGAGGAACGCCTGGCCGCGCTACCCGCCGAAGAAGTCACCGGCGAGCTGCGCGGCCAGGTCCGGGAGCAACTCGAACGGCAACGGGAACTGCTCGGCCAGGCCCAGGAGGCTAACCAGGCTTACCTGCGCCTCCTGGGCGAACTGGACTTCGCCGCCCAGGAACTCCTGCGCACCGTCACCGCCTACCAGCGGTTTCTGGCCCAGCATCTCTTGTGGACCCGCAGCGCGCCGCCCGTCATGGGCATGGACGCCTTCACCTCGGTGCCCCGCGGCCTGGCCTGGCTGCTGGCGCCCTCCCACTGGCAAGAGGTCCTCAAGGTCCTGCTCTACGAGGCCACGAGTTCCCCCCTCTTCTGGCTCAGCCTGGCGCCCCTCGTCTGGCTGCTGTTTCGGGGCAAGGCCATCAAGCGGGCCATTCTGCGGGGCGCCGAACCCCTGCGGCGCGTCCAGACCGACAGTTTCCGCCATACCCTCGCCGGGCTGGCCCTCACCTTCCTGCTGGCGCTGCGCTGGCCCCTCTTCATGGCCGTCATCGGCTGGCGGCTCGAGGCCTCCGCGGCGGCGACGGTCTTCAGCAAGGGTGTCGGCTTTGCCCTGATCGCCATTTCAACCAGCTTTTTTTCCCTGCTCTTCTTTAACCAGCTCTGCATGCCCGGCGGCGTGGCCGACCGCCACTTCCGGTGGACGGGGGCCATCCTGGGCCTGATCCGGCGCAACGTGACCTGGGCGACGACGACCCTGGTGCCCATCGCCTTCGTCGTCGCCCTCCTCTTCGCCGACCCCAATGCTACCTTCGGGCTGGGGCTGCAACGCCTCAGCCTCATCGTCCTCATGCTGGTCCTCACCGCCTTTCTTGGCAGGCTGGCGCATCCCATCCACGGCGTCCTCAAGAATTACCTCGCGCCGCACCCCGAAGGCTGGTCCTACCGGCTGCGGCATGTCTGGTATTTCGGCATCCTCGCCATCCCGCTGGGGCTATCCCTGCTCGCCATTTCTGGCTTTGTCTTTACCGCCGCCACCCTCCTGGGCTCCCTGGTCCAGCAACTCTGGTTGATTTTGGCCCTGGTCATCCTGCAGCAATCCATCCTGCGCTGGCTGGGCGTCACCCATCGCCGCCTGGCCCTGCAGGTCGCCCTGGATCACACCGCGGAAGGACAAGAGCCGGAGGCAACGACGGGCGCCATCAACCCGGTCACGGAGCGGCGGATGGAACTGGTCAGCCTGGATGAGCAGACCCGGCGCCTGATCAACGCCGTCATCTTCGTGGGGGCCCTGCTGGGCCTCTGGGCCATCTGGTCCGATGTCGTTCCGGCCTTTACCCGCCTCCAGGACATCGCCCTCTGGACCTACATGGGCCTGGTGGACGGCGAGGAGAAGCTCAAGACCTTTTCCCTGGCCAGCGTGGCCTTCATCCTCGCCACCATCGTCATGGCCACCATCGCCGTCCGCAACCTGCCGGCGCTGCTGGAAATTCTCCTGTTGGATCGCTTCTCCGTCTCGCCCGGCGCCCGCTACGCCATCAAGACCCTCACCGCCTACACCCTCATCGCCATCGCCGCCATGACGGTATCCAGCGCCCTCGGCATTTCCTGGGGGCGGGTCCAGTGGCTGGTGGCGGCCCTGAGCGTGGGTATTGGCTTCGGCTTGCAGGAGATCGTCGCCAACTTCATCAGCGGCATCATCATCCTCTTCGAGCGCCCGGTGCGGGTCGGCGACGTGGTGACCATCGGCCAAACCACGGGCACCGTGACCAAGATCCGCATCCGCGCCACCACGGTACGCAACTGGGACCGCCAGGAACTCCTGGTCCCAAACAAGGAATTCATCACCAACCACCTGCTGAACTGGACCCTGAGCGACTCCCTCAACCGGGTCGTCATCAGCCTGGGCGTGGGCTACGAGGATGACGTGCGCCTGGCGATACGGCTCATGGAAGAGGCGGTGGCGGGCAATGACCGGGTGCTGAAGGAGCCCCCACCCAGCTTCATCTTCGAACGCTTTGGCGACAGCGCCCTGCTCCTGCAGGCCCGCTGCTTCGTCCCGGAGGTGGAGGATCGGGTACCGGTCATTTCGGACCTGCAACAAGTCATCCTGGACAAGTTCCGCGCCCACGGCATCTCCCTCGCCTTCCCCCAGCGCGACATCCACCTGCGCGCCTCCGACCCCCTGGAAGTCCGCGTCCGCCACGAAGGCCAGGGGCCTGGCGGCAACACCCGACCAGACTCATAGCCGGCGCGCCTTACCCCCCCAGCAGGTGGCTGGGAGGGTCGGGTGGAGGCTGGCGGGGGTGTCGACCGCAGGGATGCGGTCGCCAAGCCTACAGGGATGTATTCACGGCGTCCCCCGCCAGACACCACCCGGCCCGGGACACCCGTAACTCAGGTGTTCAGGGTATCCAACCCCAGTGGCATGTAGAAGAACACGAAACGCCCGCCCTCGATATCCAGCATTAGAGTGGCGCCATGGTGGATGCCATAGTCCACGTAGCCCGGCGTGGCGCTGTCCAGGTGGCACTCGCTGGAATGCTGGGGCGACTCGAAATCCCGGTCCCGGTCATACCAGGACAGGAGCATGCAATCCCCCAGGCGGGCCCTGGCCTCCCGATCCGCCAGCCCCATGGCGGCACGGTAATCCGCCAGAGGCGGGTCGGGATCAAGCGGTACCCGCGTCACCGGGGACAAGTCGGGAGTCGTCTTACACGTCGCCAATTTCTTCACCTCACATTCAGGCCAGGCCCTTCGCGGCCACTTCATAAACATCCTTCGACAGCTTGGGCACGGCCAGGATGCGCTCCAGTTCCGCCCGCATCAGACCCTGACGATGGGCGTCGTAGCGGCGCCAACGGACCAGGGACTGGAGCAGACGGGCGGCGATCTGGGGGTTGAGGGGATCCAGTTCGAGGACCCGCTCGCGCAGGAAGGCATAGCCAGCGCCATCGGCGGCATGGAAGGGCATGGGGTTGGCGCAGAAGCTGGCCACCAGGCTGCGCACCCGGTTCGGGTTGGTGGGGCTGTAGGCGGGATGCCCCAGCAGGGCCCGCACCCGCTCCAGGGTACCCGGCCCCTTGGCGCTGGCCTGGATGGCAAACCATTTATCGAGGACCAGGGCATCATCGGCCCACTGGTCGTAAAAAGCCGCCAGAGCCTGCTCCCCGGCCGCGCCGCCCGCATCCACCAGCAGCCGCAGGGCGGCGATCTGGTCCGTCATGTTGTGGCCAGCCGCGAACTGGTCACGACAGAGCCCCAGGGCCTCGCCCTCCCCCGCCGCCACCAGGTAGCCCAGACACAGATTCTTGAGAGCGCGCCGCCCCATGGCCTCGGGGCTAGGTTCGTAAGGCCCGTTATCCCGGTGCCGGTCATAGCCCGCCCGGAACTCCCCGCTCAATTCCCGCCCCAGGCGGGCCAGGAGGGCCTCGCGAGCCTGGTGGATCGCCTCCACGGCGACCAGGGCCATCTGGTCTCCCAGATAAGATTCGCTCGGCAAGGTCAGGATCTCGGCGATCAAGGCCGGCTCCGCCCGGGCATCCGTCAGGGCGCGCCGCCCGGCCTCGAAAAAGCCCGCCGGGAGCGGCCGGCCCGGCTCCGCCACCCAGGCCAGCAAGAGCCGCTGCGCCAGAGTCTGGGCCGCCTCCCAGCGATTGAAGCCATCGCTGTCATGGGCCATGAGGAAGAGGAGATCCGCATCGCTGTAGTCAAAACGGACCTTGACGGGGGCCGAGAAGCCGCGCAGCAAGGAGGGCATGGGCGGCTCGGGCAGATCGACAAAGCGGAAGACCTGCTCCGCCTCCCGCACCTCCAGCAGCCGGGTGCCCGCCCGCGCCACCCC
>JADZBU010000400.1 GCA_020851955.1 Chromatiaceae bacterium
ATGACGCCCTCGGTCTGGTCGTCGGCCTGAAAACGCTCCAGGCAGGCAATGAAATCCATGCCGTTGATGGGATCACCGCCGATACCGATACAGGTACTCTGGCCCAGGCCGACGTTGGTGGTCTGGAAGACCGCCTCGTAGGTCAGGGTGCCGGAGCGGGAGACGATGCCCACGCGACCCGGCTGGTGAATGCTGCCGGGCATGATGCCGATCTTGCAGGCGCCGGGGGTGATGATGCCGGGGCAGTTGGGGCCGATCAGGACGCTGGCGCTCCCCGCCAGGGCGGCCTTGACCTTGAGCATATCGAGGACCGGGATGCCCTCGGTAATGCAGACGATGACGCCGATGCCCGCGTCCGCCGCCTCCAGGATGGCGTCGGCGGCAAAGGCCGCCGGGACATAGATCATGGTGGCGTTGGCCCCGGTCTCGCGCACGGCATCGTGGACCGTGTCAAAGACGGGACGGTCGAGGTGCCGGGTGCCGCCCTTCCCGGGGGTGACGCCCCCCACCAACTGGGTGCCGTAGGCGATGGCCTGTTCACTGTGGAAGGTGCCCTGCTTGCCGGTAAAGCCCTGGCAAATGACACGGGTGTGCTTGTCAACCAATACGCTCATGTCTCGTTCCCTCTCAGTGCTGGGCGCCGGCGGCGGCGACGACTTTATCCGCGGCCTCGCTCAGGCTGGCGGCGGTAGTGATGGCCAGGTCGCTGGCCGCCAAAAGGGCCAGGCCCTGCTCGGCATTGGTGCCCTCCAGGCGCACCACCACGGGGACCTGGACCTGGACCTCGCGCACCGCCTGGATGATGCCCTCGGCGATCAGGTCGCAGCGCACGATGCCGCCAAAGATGTTGACCAGCACGGCCCGGACCTTGTCATCGGAAAGGATGAGCTTGAAGGCCTCGGCCACCCGCGCCGCCGTGGCGCCACCGCCGACGTCCAGGAAGTTAGCGGGCGAGCCGCCATGGAGCTGGACCAGGTCCATGGTCGCCATGGCCAGGCCGGCGCCATTGACCATGCAGCCGATGTTGCCGTCCAGGCTGATGTAATTGAGGTCATGCTCCTTGGCCAGGGCCTCGCGGGCGTCCTCCTGGGTGATGTCGCGCATCGCCACCAGGTCCGGATGCCGGTAGAGGGCGTTGTCATCCAGGTTGAGCTTGGCGTCCAGGGCCATGAGGGCGCCGGCCGGGGTCACCACCAGGGGGTTGATCTCCACCAGGCTGGCATCGCAATCGATGAAGAGTTGGTAGAGGCCCTGCATCACCTTGCCCAGGGCCTTGACCTGCTCCGGCTCCAGACCCAGGCCAAAGCCGATCTTGCGGCTCTGCCAGCCCATGAGACCGACCGCCGGATGGACATGGGTGGTCAGGATGCGCTCCGGGGTCTTGGCCGCCACCTCCTCGATGTCCATGCCGCCGTCCGCCGAGGCCATGATGACCACGCGCTTGGCCTCGCGATCCACCAGGGCTCCGAGATACAGCTCGCGCACGCTGTCGGTGGGGGTCTCGATCAGGACCTGGCCGATGGGCAGGCCCTCGGGGCCCGTCTGGTGCGTCCTGAGCCGGGTACCGACGAGGCGCTCGGTTTCCCGTGCCACCTGCTCGATGCTCTCGGTCAGCACCACGCCGCCCGCCTTACCCCGCGCCCCGGAGTGGACCTGGGCCTTGACCACCCAGCGCTCGCCGCCCAATTCATCGGTGGCCGCGCGCGCCTCGCTGGCCAGGGCGACCGTCAGGCTGCGCGGCACCGGGATGCCATGCCGCGCAAACAGGCCTTT
Organism: Chromatiaceae bacterium; assembly: GCA_020851955.1. Classification (GTDB taxonomy): domain Bacteria; phylum Pseudomonadota; class Gammaproteobacteria; order Chromatiales; family Chromatiaceae; genus M0108. The sequence goes on from JADZBU010000400.1 coordinate 1,774, forward strand.
CGCCTGGTATTCATGTAAATTCATGGACTAATGCCCCTGTTCCTGGATTTTGGTGGTGGGCTTGGGTCGGGATTGCGCCGCCCCGGTTACCCCGGGATCGCGCCCTTCGCCCTGCCCTATTGTGGTAACCCTTGCGGCTGGACCGACGGGCCGTCATAGTGGTCCGAGCTATTTTCGACCAATCCCCAACGGATTACCAACCCTCATTGCCGCGGCGCAACACGTGATTCCGAGATGACGACCCCCGCCCCTCCCCCCCCATCCCAGACGCCAGCCAGCCCGGAGAGCGACGCCTATCCAAGTTGGCGGACCCTGACCTGGTTCGGCCTCTTTCGCCTGGTCCTGGCAATCGATCTGTGCCTCTTCCTCTTTACCCCCGCCCTGCAGGAACTGGCCACGGACTTCTACCAGACCCCCTGGACCGAGGGCCTGGTCTTTACCTATCTGGGCCTGGCCCTGCTGGGCCTGGCCTTGACCCACTGGCGCCTGGCCGAGAAGGCGACCCTGGTCCAGACGGGCGTCTTCATCGACATCCTGGCCTTCTCCCTGCTCATGCACCACAGCGGCGGTGTCGATGGCAGCTTCGGCCTCCCGATGGCCATCGCCGTGGCCGCCGGCGCCCTGCTGATGGAGGGACGACTCTCGCTCCTCTTCGCCGCCTTTGCCACCACGGGCGTCATGGCCGTCCAGATCAATGCCCAGCTCTCCGGCCTGGGTCCGAAGGATGGCTTCACCCAGGCGGGCCTGCTGGGCGGCCTCTATTTCATGGTCGCCCTCCTGGCCCACGTCCTCTACCGACGCATCCAGGCGGCGGAACGGCTCGCCGCCAGCCGCCAGGTCGACATCGATGACCTCTCCAAGCTCAACGCCTTCATCATCCAGCGCATGAGCACCGGAGTGCTGGTCATCGACGAAGCCCGGCGCATCCGCCTCGGCAACCAGGCCACCGCCGAACTCCTGGGCACCCCGGACCCCGTGGGCCAGCCCCTGGCCAAGATCGCGCCGGAACTGGCCGCCTGGCTGGCGGCGACCCTCGACCCGCCCGCCCCGGGGCAGGCGCCCGGCGCCACGGTGCGGGTCGGGGAACGGGACCTCGAGGCCAGTCACCTCGGGCTCGGCCAGGACCCCCAGGGCGCCCTGCTGCTGTTTCTGCGCGACAAGCGCGCCCTGCTCCAGGAGGCCCAGCAGATCAAGCTGGCGGCCCTGGGGCGCCTGACGGCCAGCATCGCCCACAACATCCGCAACCCCCTGAGCGCGGTCAAGCACGCCAGTCAGCTCCTGGCGGAATCACCGGATCTCGGGGAGGAAGACCAGCACCTGCTCGCCATCATCCAGCGCAACAGTGGCCGAATCGACGGCATTGTCGAGAGCGTGCTCCAGCTCTCCCGGGGCCACCCGCCCGAGCGCCAGACCCTGGATCTGGGCGCCTGGCTCCGGGAATTTCACGCCGAATTACTGGAGTCGCGCCAATTGCCCCGGGAACGCTTCCAGCTCGCCATCGCCCCCGATACCCCGCCGGCCCGGGTCAATGCTGATCACTTGCATCAAATTCTGGCCAATCTCTGCGATAACGCCCTCAAACACGCCAGGACCGCCCACCAGCCCGCGCGCCTGGGCCTGAACGCCGGTCGGCTGTCAGCCACGGCGGGGGCCTTCATCGAGATTCGCGACGAGGGGGACTCCATCGACCCCGAGATCGCCAAGGAGATGTTCACGCCCTTCTTCACCACCAGCGCCAGCGGCACCGGGCTGGGTCTCTATATCGCCCTGGAACTCGCCGCCACCAACGGCATCGCCCTGGAATATCGGGCGATCCCCGGGGGCGGCAATAGCTTTCATCTGAGTTTGCCGCCGGCGGCCTGATGCCCCGCCCGACCGGAGGGACCGGGAGGACCCGTGCCTCCCTCTCGTCAGGAGCGGGCGCAAGGCCGCATAATGGGGGGGAATTTCCACCCTGATTCGCCCTTGAGCCGCCCATGACCTCAGCCCGCGCCCTCGTCGTCGATGACGAAGAGGACATTCTGGAACTCCTGCGCATCACCCTGGCGCGCATGGGCATCGATTGTCGCGCGGCGCCGGACCTGGCGGCGGCGCGGCGCTGCCTGGCGACCGAGACCTTCGACCTCTGCCTGACCGACATGCGCCTGCCCGATGGCGACGGCATCGACCTGGTGCGCCAGATCGCCAGCCAGTTCCCCCAACTGCCGGTGGCCATGATCACGGCCCATGGCAGCATGGACAGCGCCGTCGCGGCCATGAA
>JADZBU010000401.1 GCA_020851955.1 Chromatiaceae bacterium
CGAGCGCCGCCAGGCCCTGGTACGGGAACGCCGGGAGTTGGGGACTCTCGCCGACCGCCCCGGCCGCCCCACCAAGCGCGACCGTCGCCAGATCGAACGCTTCACCGACCAGGGGGAGCCCCCGCCCCCGGTCCGGACCTGACCAGGAGCCCCCTACCGCCCATGGACCAAGAGATGTTTCGCCAGGCCTACCAGGCCATCACGGAGCAGGGCTGTCCCTACGAGAAGACCCTCCTCACCCGCAACGGCGACTGCCGGCACGCCCAGCGCTTTTGTATCGCCGAGCGCGAAGGCGTGCGCTGCGGCGCCCCGGCCTCCCAGACCCGCTGCGAGGCCTTCCTAGCCCTGGTCCGCCACAACGCCCGCTTTGCCCTCAAAGCCACCGACCAGCGCCCATCCCTGCCCCACGCCCAGGCCATGCGGGTGCAGGTCGGCGGCCTGCGCGGCCTCCATGCCGTCCTGGAGCCCGACCAGCCGGTGCCCCCGCACATCCCCGACATCGACCAGGTTCTGGCCGCCGCCAGCGACCGCTTCGGCGACCTGGCCGAGATCCCCTTCCAGCCCATTCTCCAGCAGCTCGCCGCCTTCCAGGGGCGCAAGCGGTCGCGGGCCAAGCGCTCCTAACTTGCCAAGGCGATCATGGCAGCCCTACAGTAAGGAAGTAATGCAAACCTTTTCGGGGTAAGGCCATGACCGCTATCGCCAAGATCACCGCCAAGGGCCAGACCACCATTCCGCAAGACATCCGCGCTGCCTTGGGGGTGGGCCCCGGCGACCTGCTGGCCTGGGAAGTCATCGCCGACGGCAGCGCCCGCGTCCGTCGTGTGCAGCCGCTGGACCTCGACTATCTAGGCGCCGTCGAAAGCACCCTGTCCGAATGGGCCAGCGCGGCTGACGAGGCGGCCTATCGTGAGCTTTGAGCGTTTTACCCTGGTGCGCGTCCCCTTCCCGTTCACGGATCGGGCCGCCACGAAAAACCGGCCCGCGCTGATTCTGTCCGACGCTACCCGTTTCAATCATCCGGCCGGGCATTCCGTCATAGCCATGATTACCTCGGCCAGTACCGCCCCCTGGCCGCTGGACTGCGCGCTCGAAGACCTGACGGCGGCGGGTTTGCCCGCCCCCTCCAAGGTGCGCTTCAAGCTCTTCACCCTCGATCATCGGCTGGTGCGCGGCGTCCTGTGCCGGCTATCGGTCCGGAATGAGCGCACCGTCCGCGCCGCCCTAGCGCAATTATTGGGCAGCTCCGCATGAGCCCCATCAACCCGCTAGGCCGCATCGTCACCCCCCCTTGCGCTGTCGCTCTATCTTAAGGAGCTGTCTCAAATCCGGGGTCCACTATAGGGCAAGTTACCCAGGATTCAGCTGTCCAAGGACCTCACCGACAACCAATGGGGGCGCTGCGCCGCCATCAAACCCGGTGCCGCCACCGGTGAACGTTCGTACCCCTGGTTTTGGAACCCGAACCAGCAGTTCGTCCTGGCCGACGGGGTGAGCTGCTATGGCAAATCCGTGGACTACAACCATGGAGGCTTGAGCCTCCAGGAATGTCTCACCCTGGACTTGGTGGTAACCCAAGGGGAGAAGTGTCCTTTTTCCCGCTACTGCGACATACTCCGCGCTGCCACGCCCGCGGACCCGATCGGCTGACAGACCCGCTGGTGGCGGCTTGTTGGGGCGGCCCGTCGCCTGGTGGGCCGGCGTCAGTCGGACAGTCAGACTCAGCATGGGAATAACAAGAATGGCCGCCAAGAAAGCAACCACCACCGCCACCGTCGGGCTCACCCTGGCCCAGGAGTGCCTCCTCTCCCTGCGCCTGGCCCTCGGCTGTGAACCCGACCAGGCCCAGGCCTACGACAAGTACCACAGCCTGGCACTCGCGGTGCGCCGGTCCCTGATGGACGACTGGCTGCGCACCGAGCAGCGCTACCGTGACCAGGGGGCCAAGCGCGTCAACTATCTGTCCCTGGAGTTCCTGGCCGGGCGGGCCCTGCAAAACGCCGTGCTCAACCTGGATCTGGAGGACGAGGCCCGCGAGGCCATCCGCGGCCTGGGCCAGGTGCTGGAGGATGTGTACGAACGGGAACACGACGCCGGCCTGGGCAACGGCGGCCTGGGGCGCCTGGCGGCCTGTTTTCTGGACTCCCTGGCGACCCAGGGTTACCCCGCCTGCGGTTATGGCATCCGTTACGAGTACGGCATGTTCCGTCAGGAGATCCGCGACGGCCATCAGGTCGAGCGCCCGGACAACTGGCTCTTCCTCGGCAACCCCTGGGAGACCCCGCGCCCCCAGGAGATCTACCAGATCGGCTTCGGCGGCCACACCGCCTACCAGGAGGATGCCGCCGGCCACCTGCGGGTGACCTGGTACCCGGACGATACCGTCTCGGCCCTGCCTTACGAGATGCTGATCCCGGGCTTTCGCAACGGCGTGGCCAACCCCCTGGTCCTGTGGAGCGCGGTCGCCAGCGACTGCTTTAACCTGAGCTATTTCAACCACGGCGATTATCTGCGCGCCGTGGAGGAAAAGGCCCTGGACGAGACCATCTCCAAGGTCCTCTACCCGGACGACAACACCGCCGCCGGCAAGGAGCTGCGCCTCAAGCAGCAGTACTTCTTCGTCAGCGCTTCCCTGCAACGCATCCTGGCCCGCTTCCTGGCCGACTGCGGCGACCTCCGCCAGCTCCCGGCCCGCGAGGCGATCCATCTCAACGACACCCACCCGGTGGTGGCCATCCCGGAGCTGATGCGCCTGCTCATGGATGAGCATGGCCTTGGCTGGGACCTGGCCTGGGAGATCACCACCCGCACCTGCGCCTACACCAACCACACCCTCATGCCCGAGGCCCTGGAGCGCTGGGACGCCGGGCTCTTCGGGCGCCTGCTGCCCCGCCACCTCGAGA
>JADZBU010000402.1 GCA_020851955.1 Chromatiaceae bacterium
CTCGAGGTATGGCTGGCGCGGCGGGCCAAGGCCGCCGGCCAAGTCGCCGCCGGCTAGCCCCGGTGCCGGCCGGGCAGGTCACCCCGCCCGGCCAACCCCCTAATCCCGCAGTTGGTAACGGGCCCCGCAATAGGGGCAAGTGGCCTCGCCCGTCTTTTCGACGGGGAGAAAGACCCGAGGGTGCTGGCTCCAGAACTTGTCCCCCAGCGGGGGGCAGGCCAGGGGCAGATCCTTGCGGCTGACGGAAATCACTTCCCGGGTCTGGGCATTGTCGGCGGCTGCGGCCATGATCGGATTCTCCTCGTGAGGGAAGCGGGAGGTCAGACCAGCGTGAGCCACTCGGGATGCTCGTCGCGGCGACCGTGGACCTGATCGAAATAGAGACTTTGCAGGCGTTGGGTGATGGGGCCCCGGGTGCCGCTACCAATGACGCGGTTATCCACTTCGCGAATGGGGGTCACCTCGGCGGCGGTGCCGGTAAAGAAGGCCTCGTCCGCGATATAGACCTCGTCGCGGGTGATGCGCTTCTCGACCACCCGCAGGCCCAGCTCCTCCGCCACCTGGATGATGCTGCGGCGGGTGATGCCGTCCAGGGCCGAGGTCAGGTCCGGGGTATAGAGGACGCCGTCCCGCACCAGGAAGATGTTCTCGCCGCTCCCCTCCATGACATAGCCCGAGGCGTCCAGCAGCAGGGCCTCGTCATAGCCATCCCGCAGGGCCTCCTGCAGCGCCATCATGGAATTCATGTAGTTGCCGTTGGCCTTGGCCCGGCACATGGTGATATTGACGTGATGCCGGGTGAAGGAGGACACGCGGATGCGGATACCGTTGCGCATGTTGTCCTCGCCCAGATAGGCGCCCCACTCCCAGGCGGCCACCATGCAGTGGACCTGCAGATTATCGGCGCGCAGGCCCATGCCCTCGGAGCCGTAAAAGCACATGGGCCGGATGTAGGCGGAGGCGAGGCCGTTCTCGCGCACCGCCGCGCGCTGGGCCTCGTTCAGGGTGGCGCGGTCATAGGGCATGGGCATACCCAGGATCTTGGCGGAGTTGAAGAGGCGGTCCGTATGCTCGCGCAACCGGAAGATGGCGGCGCCCTTGTCGGTCGCGTAGGCCCGGACACCCTCGAAGACACCCATGCCATAGTGCAGGGTATGGGTCAGCACATGGACCTTGGCCTCGCGCCAGGGCACCAATTCGCCGTCCAGCCAGATGAGGCCGTCACGGTCCGCCATCGTTCTCATGCTCTTCTCCGTAGTAGGTCGCGGACCGCCAGACTGGCGCCTTGCCAGGATAGCGCCCCCAAGGTCGGGGATCGGGGCCACCGGCGGGGCCGGACCTCAATCCTCCATCAATGCTCGCCACAGGGCCGCCACCCGCTCGCGACTGTCGAGCAGCACGTCCGCGGCGACCCGGGTCGGCTCATCCTGCAAGGCACTGCGATGGTAGGCGGCCCGCAGGGCCTTATAGGCCGCGGTGAGATCCGTCGCCGCCGTCCCCGGCAGGAGATCCAGCCGGCCCAGGCTTTCCAGCAACCGGATGTTATCGGACCAATCGGCCAGTTCCGGATAATGGTATGCCCACCGCAGGATTGAGTATTGAACCATAAACTCGATGTCCGCAATACCGCCCTGACCCTGTTTGAGGTCGAAGCGGCCTCCGCCACTCTTGTCCAGGCTGGCGCGCATCTTGGCCCGCATCTCCCGGACCTCCTGGCGCACGCGGTCCGGATCGCGCTCCCGGCACAGGACCTCGCGGCGAATCCGGGCGAAGCGATCGTAGAGGCCCCGGTCCCCCGCCAGGGGCCGGGCGCGCACCAGGGCCTGATGTTCCCAGGTCCAGGCCTCCTGGGCCTGATAATGGGCGAAGGAGGCCAGGGAGCGCACCAGCAGCCCCTTATTGCCATCCGGGCGCAGGCGCATATCGACCTCGTAGAGCTGGCCGGAGGGGGTCTGGGTGGTCATCATATGAATGGCGCGCTGGCCCAGGCGCGCATAGAACTGGTCGTTGGCCAAGGCCTTGGGCCCGGCGGTCATGGCATTGACGCTATCGCTGCCGTGGAGAAAGACCAGATCCAGATCCGAGCCATAGCCCAGCTCGATCCCCCCCAGCTTGCCATAACCGACCACCAGAAAGCCGGTCTCCCCCGCCCCCACCCCGGCGGGGACCCCATGCCGCTGGACCAGGTGGCGATAGGTCAGGGCGACAATGCGCTCCAAACTGGCCTCGGCGATATCGGTGAGATAGTCACTGACCACCATGAGGGGGATGGCCCCCGTCAGATCGGCGGCGGCTACCCGCAGCCGGTTGCCCTGGGCGAACTGGCGCAGGCGCTCCATCTGCTGCTCCAGGTCCTCCGGGTCCAGGGGGTCCAGGAGGGCATCCAGCTCGGCCTCCAGCTCCGCCCGGCGCAGGGGTGAATAGAGGCGGCGGGTATCGATCAACTCGTCGAGCAGCAGGGGCTGGCGCACGATCTGCTGGCCGATCCAGGGGCTCATGCCCGTCAGCCGCACCAGTTGGGACAGGATGATGGGCCGCTCCACCAGCATCGCCAGGTAGGCGGTGCGGCGGGCCACTGCCTCCAGCACCCGCAGCACCCGCTCCAGAGCCAGGTCCGGAGCCGCGGAACCGGCGATCATGGGCAGGGCCAGGGGCATGAGCTGGCCCAAGCGCTCGCGCCCGCGACTGCCGAGATCCTTGCGATGGACTTGCTCGCGGAAGGATTCCAGGCTGAGGCGCGCCGCCTGGGGATCGGCGAATCCCGCCTGACCCAGCAGCTCCTCTGCCTGAGCCGCCTCCAGACGCCCCCGCCAGAGGGCGGTGAAGGCCGGTTCCTGCTGGGCCTTCCCGGCCTGGGGCGCGGCAAAGAGGCCATCGAATTGGCCCTGGACGTGGCGCCGGTTCTCGTCGAGGGTCGCGAGAAAGCCTGCCCAGTCGTCAAAGCCCATGGACCGGGCCAGACGCCACCGCCCCAGGTCGTCCTCGGGCAGGCGATAGGTCTGCTGGTCCTTCCAGGCCTGGAGGCGATTTTCCACTCGCCGCAGAAAGACATAGGCCGCGTCGAGCTGCTGGACGGCGTCGGCGGGCAAGAGGCCGCGCTCCCCCAGCAACCGCAAGACGGCGCGGATGGGGCGAATCTGCAGTTGGGGATCGCGCCCCCCACGCACGAGCTGGAAGGTCTGGCCGATAAACTCGATCTCCCGGATGCCGCCAGGCCCCAGCTTGACGTTGTCCGCCATGCCCTTGCGCTGGAGCTCCTTGGCGATCATGGCCTTCATGTCGCGGATGGATTCGATGGCGCCAAAGTCCAGATAGCGCCGATAGACGAAGGGCCGCAGCAGGGCCGCGAGTTGTTCCGCCTGGTCCCGGGGACCGGCCACCACCCGCGCCTTGACCATGGCGTAGCGTTCCCACTCCCGCGCCTGGTCCTGATAGTAATACTCCATGGCCGTGAAACTCATGGCCAGGGGCCCGGCGTCGCCAAAGGGCCGCAGGCGGGTATCGACGCGGAAGACGAAGCCATCGACGGTGAGCGCGTCCAGGGCCCGCACCAGCCGCTGCCCCAGCCGGATGAAGAACTGCTCGTTGGTCAGGGGCCGGGGGCCATCGACCTGACCCGCCTCCGGATAGGCCAGAATGAGGTCGATGTCCGAGGACATGTTGAGCTCCCGCGCCCCCAGCTTGCCCATGCCGATGACCAGTAACCCCTGCGCCTCGCCCTGGGCATTGCGGGGGGTGCCCAGTTCCGCCCGTGTCCAGGCCTGGGTCCAGTCCAGGGCCTGATTGACGCACACATCCGCCAGTTCACTGAGATCCTCCAGGGTCTCCTCCAGGGCGGCGGCTCCGCCCAGGTCCCGCCAGATGAGGCGCAGCATTTCGCGGCGGCGAAAGAGGCGCAGGCGATGCTGGAGGCCCCCGTCATCGGCGCCCGCCAGACTCAGGTCCGCCAGGGCCGCGGCCAGCCCCTGGCCCATCTCGCCCGGGGCATAGGGGCGGTCCAGATCCCCCGAGGCCAAAAGCCGGGCGAAGGTCTCGGGGTAACGGGCGACGGTGGTGGCGACAAAGTCACTCGCCTCCCAGACCCGGGCCCGGGTCTCCTCGAAAGCCGGGTCCCGGGTGGGGGGCACGTCAAGCCCCTGCCCCGCCGCCCAATCCAGCCACTCCCGCCAGAGGCGCTCCGCCTGGGCCATGGATTCCACTGCCACCGTCATGATTTCAAGCCTGATTTGCTGGGGTCAAGGGCGGTCGCCCTGGTTAGGATCTATCTTGCTTCCACTGGTTGGAGGACGCAAACGCGCCAGCCCTGGCCGGAGGCCATCTCTCGCATCCCCGCCCTCATTATTGGCTAAAATGGCCGCTTCGCTCACCACCAAATAAGAAGGATTCCCATGCTGCAAGCCTACCGTCAACATGTGGCCGAACGCGCCGCCCTCGGTATTCCGCCGCTGCCCCTGACCGCCACGCAGACCGCCGAGTTGATTGAGCTGATCAAGCAACCCCCCGCCGGCGAAGAGGCCTTCCTGCTGGACCTGCTGACCCACCGGGTACCGCCCGGCGTGGACGACGCCGCCCAGGTCAAGGCCAGCTTCCTGGCGGCCGTGGCGCACGGTGACATCAGCGTCGGGCTCATCGGCAAGGCCAAGGCCACCGAGTTGCTGGGCACCATGGTCGGCGGCTACAACGTCCACCCCCTGATCGAGCTGCTGGACGACCCCGAGGTCGCCGCCGTGGCCGCCGCCGGCCTGAAAAAGACCCTGCTGATGTTCGACTTCTTCAACGACGTCGCCGACAAGGCCAAGGCCGGCAATGCCCAGGCCAAGGAAGTCATCCAGAGCTGGGCCGACGCCGAGTGGTTCACCAGCCGCCCCGAGGTGCCCCAGTCCATCACCGTCACCGTCTTCAAGGTGCCCGGCGAGACCAACACCGACGACCTCTCGCCCGCCCCCGACGCCTGGAGCCGTCCGGACATCCCGCTGCATTATCTGGCCATGTTGAAGAACACCCGTCCCGACGCGGCCTTCCAGCCCGAGGAAGACGGCAAGCGCGGCCCCATGCAGTTCATCGAGGAACTCAAGCAAAAAGGCCACCTGGTCGCCTACGTCGGCGATGTCGTCGGCACCGGCTCCAGCCGCAAGAGCGCCACCAACAGCGTCGTCTGGGCCACCGGCCAGGACATCCCCTACGTGCCCAACAAGCGCTTCGGCGGCGTGACCCTGGGCGGCAAGATCGCGCCCATCTTCTTCAATACCCAGGAGGACTCCGGCTCCTTGCCCATCGAGCTGGACGTCTCCAAGCTGGAGATGGGCGACGTGGTCGACGTCCTGCCCTATGACGGCAAGATCCTCAAAAACGGCGCCACCCTCACCGAGTTCCAGCTCAAGAGCGAGGTCCTGCTGGACGAGGTTCGCGCCGGCGGCCGCATCAACCTCATCATCGGCCGCGCCCTCACCGCCCGGGCGCGCGACTTCCTGGGCCTGCCCGCCGCCACTAGCTTCCGCCTGCCCAAGCCCCCGGTGGACACCGGCAAGGGCTTCACGGTGGCGCAGAAGATGGTCGGCCGGGCCTGCGGCCTGCCCGAGGGCCATGGCATTCGTCCCGGCACCTACTGCGAACCCCGCATGACCACCGTCGGCAGCCAGGACACCACGGGCCCCATGACCCGCGACGAGCTCAAGGACCTGGCCTGCCTGGGCTTTTCCGCCGACCTGGTGATGCAGTCCTTCTGCCACACCGCCGCCTATCCCAAGCCGGTGGACGTCAAGACCCACCGCGAATTGCCGACCTTCATCAGCACCCGCGGCGGCGTCTCCCTGCGCCCCGGCGACGGCATCATCCATAGCTGGCTCAACCGCCTGCTCCTGCCCGACACCGTCGGCACCGGCGGCGACAGCCACACCCGCTTCCCCATCGGCATCAGCTTCCCCGCCGGCTCCGGCCTGGTCGCCTTCGCCGCCGCCACCGGCGTCATGCCCCTGGACATGCCCGAGTCCGTCCTGGTGCGCTTCAAGGGCGAGATGCAGCCCGGCGTCACTCTGCGTGACCTGGTCCACGCCATCCCCCTCTACGCCATCAAGGCCGGCCTGCTGACGGTCGCCAAGGCCGGCAAGGTCAACGCCTTCTCCGGCCGCGTCCTGGAGATCGAGGGCCTGCCCAATCTCAAGGTGGAACAGGCCTTCGAGCTCTCCGACGCCAGCGCCGAACGCTCCGCCGCCGGCTGCACCATCAAGCTGAACAAGGAACCCATCATCGAGTACCTGACCAGCAACATCGTGCTGATGAAGACCATGATCGCCAACGGCTACCAGGACCGGCGCACCCTGGAGCGCCGCATCGAGGCCGTCGAGGCCTGGCTGGCCAACCCGCAACTGCTCGAGGCCGATCCGGATGCCGAATACGCCGCCGTCATCGAGATCGACCTGGCCGACATCAAGGAGCCCATCCTCTGCTGCCCCAACGACCCGGACGATGCCAGATTCCTCAGCGAGGTGGCGGGCACCAAGATCGACGAGGCCTTCATCGGCTCCTGCATGACCAACGTCGGCCACTTCCGGGCCGCCGCCAAGCTGCTCGGCGGCCAGCGTGACATCCCCGTCAAGCTGTGGGTGGCGCCACCCACCAAGATGGACCAGAGCGAACTCATCAAGGAAGGCCACTACAACACCTTCGGCGTCGCCGGCGCCCGTACCGAAATGCCCGGCTGCAGCCTCTGCATGGGCAACCAGGCCCAGGTGCGCGAAGGGGCCACGGTCGTCAGCACCAGCACCCGCAACTTCCCGAACCGCCTTGGCAAAAACGCCAACGTCTATCTGGCCTCGGCGGAGTTGGCGGCCATCGCCTCCAAGCTGGGCAAGCTGCCGACGGTGGCCGAGTACCAGGCCGAGATGGGCATCATCAACCAGGACGCCGCCAGCGTGTACCGCTACATGAACTTCGACCAGATCGAGGAATACGCCGAGACCGCCAAGGCCGTCGCCGCCTGATCGGATCGGACTAGCGAGGGATCGCGCCATGGCCCGCCGGGGCAACCCGGCGGGTTTTTTTATGTAAGCCGAGATGCCTCCGGGTTAAGGCCGGCGGCAAAAGCATACAGATCATCATGGGCCTTTCACGCATTGCCAACCACAACGGAGTCCGCTAGCATACGTATATCAGTTGTATATGCATAACGAGGATTCCTTAGATGCGCGATGCAGCAATCAACCTCAGAGCACTGCCAGAGCAGCGGGACCTGATCGATCACGCCGCCAGCCTACTTGGTAAGAACCGCTCTGACTTCATGCTGGAAGCTGCTTGCGACAAGGCGCAAGCCGTAGTATTGGATCAGGTTTTCTTTCAATTGGATGATGATCGGTTCAGGCAGTTCACGGCACTCCTCGACGCCCCACCTTGTGCCAACCCTGGACTAGAACGCCTCATGGCCGTCACGGCGCCATGGGATGATAAAGACGAACCGGCATGAGCCTGCGACTCAGTGCACCTGAGCCGATAAGCGCCACCCATTTTCTGGATGAATTTAGCTGCGGCGAAGCCAGTCTTGACGAATGGCTGAAACGCCGGGCATTGGCCAATCAAGCCAGCGGCGCCAGCAGGACCTTTGTTGTGGCGGACCATAACCATCGCATCTACGCCTACTACGCCATAGCCGCGGGCGCGGTCACGCATCAGGTAGCAACCCCTGCCGTGCGCCGCAACATGCCCGATCCCATACCCGTGCTCGTTCTGGCGCGACTGGCTGTTGACCTTCACGCCCAGAGAAGAAAGCTTGGCTCGGCCTTGCTGCAGGACGCCGTCAATCGGGCTGTGATCGTTTCGCATAATGCCGGGGTCAGAGCCTTGCTCGTTCACGCCCTTGACCAAGACGCCAAAGGTTTTTATGAGCATTACGGTTTTCAAGCCTCGCCCTTACATCCCCTGACGCTCATGCTGCGCTTAAATACCCTCGTGTCCTGAAGGGGCGATGCCAGGAACTGCATAATCGCCAACGACCTGCGCCAGCGCAGGGACGATCCTTTAAATCTTCATCGAGTTCCGTAGCCGCGCTTATCCCTTGCATGGTAGCTGCGCCTGCTGGCCTATATGAGACGCTGATCCTTCACGCTGCCGCAGCCTGCTGGCCACCTACTGTGCTGCCTTTGTCAGCGAGTTCGACACCGGGGGCGCCAGAGTGCCGGTAACCATCCTTATGGGCAAGGGAATTTGGCTTTGTTTCGTAATTTGGCCTTTTTCAGCACCGCTGGGCGCCCGCCCGCCTTGGCCCAGCAAATGGGTTCGTTTCGTAGTTTGCCCCCAAATCCCGGGGCAAGTCTGACTAGGTCGAGGGAATTTATGGTTACCTGCAAATCCAAAAACCTGATTCTATGTAACGCTTTTTGGATTCTGGCTCCCACTTTTTCCATCATTATCAATACTGAACAACGATTGGACGCCAGCCCCAATCTGATCAGCAGCTTTACACTAAGCCTCTCCCTACACCTCCGGCAGGAATTGCGGTCGTGCAGCCGAGGACACGGCATCTATCCCAGATCCTATGTCCGGGACGGTTTTTCGCTGAAGCGGACATTGCGAAGTATTTGAGTGCACTCCCCTTCGGATTGCCCCTTCCGTCACCTGAAGCCCCAGCGCATCGTAGCCAAGTCGCACCTGTGCCTCACGCTGCTTGACGGCTTCCCGGTCCCCACTGGCCCTATCCCCAACGCTCCGCGTCGCCAGAAAGTAGAATCGGAGCCAGATCACACCCTGGAGATGGGCAGCCGTCGCTATTTTTACTTCCGCAAGGACCGCGAGGACGCCATCACCAAACAGTTTGAGCTGACCCCCGTCACCGCCACCAACATCCGGGAGCGCTTCTTCGCCTTCTGCGAGGAAATGGACATCGCAGCCTCCTACTGACATGGACCCCTCCGGCTGTGTCCTCTTCATCTTGATAAACTGCGGGACAATTCCCCAGACCCCTGTCCTCAATTTTCAACGATGAACCCCATCCTCCCCCGAGCCCTGCTGACCCTAATCCCCCTGCTGGCCTTGCTGGCCGGTGGCTGTAGCAACACAAGTCTGGAGACGGCCGAGTACCGGACGGCCGCCTATTTCGAGACCATCCGCGACAAACCGGAGCCCCTCGCCAGGTTCGTCCGGGCGATGCCGAAGGGTGGCGATCTGCATAACCACCTCTCGGGGGCCATCTATGCCGAAAGCTATATCCAGTGGGCGGCGGAGGATGGGCTGTGCGTGGCAGTGACCCGCATGACCCTGGTGGCGCCCACGGCCACCGCCCCTTGCGATGCCGAGGCGGGCCGGCCACCGGCCTCATTCGCCCTGGCCACGCCCTGGCTCTACAACGCCCTGATTGACGCCTGGTCCATGCGCAACTGGACACCCGCCAGCGGTGTCAGCGGCCACGATCATTTTTTCGCTACCTTCGGCAAATTCGGCGCCGCCAGCGCTACTAATACCGGCAAGATGCTGGCTGAAGCCGCTTACCGGGCCGCCGCCGAGGAGTTGGTGTATCTGGAATTGATGTTGACCCCGGACAGCGGCATCTCCCGGAACCTTGGGCGTGCCACGGGGTGGGACGACGACCTGGCCCGGCTGCGCGGCAAGCTGCTGGACCGGGGCATCCTGACGGCGGCGACGGCCGTCACCACCAACCTGGATGAGATGGAGGCCCAGTTGCGCGACCAGCTCGCCTGCGGAACCCCGGCGGCGCGGCCCGGTTGCGGCGTGACCCTGCGCTACCAGTTCCAGGTCTCCCGCGGCAATCCGAAAGAGCAGGTCTTCGCACAGATGGTCGCAGCCTTCGAGGCCGCCCGCCGCGATCCGCGCCTGGTGGCGCTCAACCTGGTCCAGCCCGAGGACGGCCCCACCGCCATCGCCGATTTTTCATTGCAGATGAAGATGCTGGATTATCTGCACGGGGTCTATCCCGGGGTCCACATCGCCCTGCATGCCGGCGAGCTGGTTCCCGGCCTGGCCCCGCCGGAGGCGTTGACCTTTCATATCCGCGACTCAATCGAAGTCGGTCATGCCGAGCGCATCGGCCATGGGGTGGATGTGATGGATGAGGAGCGGCCAGTGGAACTGATGAGGGAGATGGCGCGCCGGCGCATTCTGGTGGAAATCTGCCTGTCCAGTAATGACGCCGTGCTGGGGGTGCGTGGCGCGCGGCATCCCTTGCGGCAGTATCAGCGCCACGGCGTACCCGTCGCCCTGGCGACCGACGATGCCGGGGTGCTGCGCTCCAGTATCACCGAGGAGTATCTCAAGGGCATTCGCGAGCAGCAGCTCAACTACCGGGAGTTGAAGACCATGGCCCGGGCCAGCCTGGAACATGCCTTTCTGACGGGGCCTAGCCTGTGGCGGGATCTGAACCAGGCGCAACCCACCGCGGCGTGCGGGTCTGACGGGGTCGGGCGGCTTCCGCCCAGCGATCCTTGCCGGCAATTCCTGGCGGACAGTCCGAAGGCCCGCCTGCAATGGGAGCTGGAGGAGGCGCTGGCGGCCTTCGAATCCGACCTGGCGCGAGATGACGCGCGGGTGCTACCCGCCGCGGCTAATCCCGAACCCGCCTGGGGGTATTAGGGGGCGGCTCCTGGCACGCCTCCCCTCCTCCGCCAGCGCGAGTCAGGGCGTACCCTTTGCGGTATTGAGCGGAAACAGAAACGCGGCCAGGCCGGAGCGCGTCATGGCCCCCGTGGTCGGCTCGATGCCGGGGTCGAGGTTGCTATTCCCGAGGGCATTGGCATGCCCGAGTTGGTACTGTGCCAGGTCGCCATCTCCGGCGATGATGATCTGGAGCCCCGGATCCGGGAGCTTGCCCGCGGTCGGTGGGTAAACGTGGCTGGGGCGGGACCCGCGACTGAAGCGGGAGAATCAAGGCCTTTGTCCTTATGGTTTGACAGGTTTGGGGGACTGGGGCTAATGTCCGAGAAACCAACGCCAAGGAACCTTCATGAACGCTTTCAAACCCTCATTTTTACGACTAGCCGCGTTAATGACTACCGGCATACTGGCGTTGACTGGCTGTGGCGACGACTCTTTCGACCATCCCGCCATCGATTCGACCAAGAGCAAGGCAGGCTATTCCATTATTGAACCGATTCAGTACCGGTTTCAGAATCAGGAAAATGGCGTACTGGAGCTGAAAACCTCTGAATCACGAATCTGGCATTCCTATTTGCCCGCTGACGTCGATGCCATCAACAAACCACTGTTCGTGTTGATTAATGGTGGCCCGGGATCATCGACTTCGACCCAGTTATTCAGCATGAATACCGCACCCTATACCTTGGACCGGGAACATCTCAAACCCAATAGCGATGGTTATTCCCTGAATGACCACAGTTGGACCCAGATGGGTAATCTGCTGTATATCGATGCCGCCGCGACCGGTTTTTCCTACAATGTTTCACCGGATGCCGCAACCCTGTCGGGAAGGATCAGCGAGTTTTTCCTCAAGGGCAATTTTAATCCCTACATTGACGCTGCCCAGATCATTCGGGTGATCCTCCGATTTCTGGATCATCATCCCGATATTCAGGCCAACGAGGTGATTCTGGTTGGGGAAAGTTATGCCGGTACCCGAGTTTCCACCATGCTGAATCTGCTGCTCTTTCATCAGAAATATGCCGACGGCAACGGCATTTACCAGGATCTGACTCTAGCGGCGGAAATCCGCCATCATTTCCGCGCTATTTATGGCCAGGATACGGAACTCACCCCGGAGGTCGTCGCTCGTCAATTCAGCCGGCAAATTCTGATTCAGCCTGAACTCAGCGGCGTCTATCAGGATCAGATTACGGGCGAGATGTTCCTGGAACCGAAGTCGGTCATCGACCTGGTGGCCGAAGAATCCGGTCATCCCGGCGGCTATCAGCGGACTTGCACACAAGAGCAGTTGGGAACGATTCCAAATACGCCGATTAACTGCGCGCTCTTTTATTACCTGCCAGCGGTATTTGAACGGGATCGCTACAACTACACCAAGGGAACTACCTGGACGGATGACCTGGAGGCATTCACCATACAAAGCCTGCGGGATGTCAATGATCTATCCACGGTCCTCAATTACAACGTCGCCGCTATCGCGGAGATTAAGCCAGAAGCGCGCCAACAGGCCTATCGGCTGATTGATCTTCACTTCGGCGACATTGATCTGCTGAATTACGGTTCCCGGATTTTTCCCAATGGCCGTCAAGGCGCACCCTCGCCAGAAAGCCGGGGACGCTTGGCGGCTTATGCGAAATCCCAGACATACCAATCCGGTCTGCTAAATAGCGATGACCCTAATCCGGCTTGTTCCGATAACGTCCAGGTTCCCGATACGCTACAAGCCACGTTTGGCCCCTTGCGGAAATGGGACTGCTACTTGATCGGGATGAATCTAACGGTCTATGCCGCCTTTACCATGCTTAATCTTGAAAGCTTTATCTATGACCTCGAACCCGATGATTCACCCATCTATGGGCGGATGTTTCTTGAAAACCTGCCCCTGGTTAAAACCTTCCTGACCGACGCGGAATATGATTTGGTGATCTATTCTCCCGCCATACCCAAGGCGCTAGAGAAATATACCGATCTGGTACAAAAGGTGGATGTGGTGCGCGGTAAGGAAAATACCGACAAAGACCGTGGGCAGTTTAGGGTGCATTATATTCCCAATGCCCTGACTGAAACCGCGACGCCGCGCACGGTGGCGATTTACTACCCCTATTATGGGAACGCCGGGCATTCCGTCTCCTCGGCGCAACCAGACAAGATTCAGGCGGATGTCATGAAGTGGCTGGCCTATCCCGACACTGGGTGTCCTTGAATTCACGGCGCAAGGCATGGTCAGGAAGCCCTCGGCACAGGCGGTGGACGTCTGGTGTCGATTCACGCAGTTGCCCTTGGATATACCGCCCCTCATCCCGCCGTCCACCGCCCCCACCAGCCCAGGCTGGTAAGCAGCGGCTCGCGAACCTAAGTCGCATCAAAAGGCCATCGCCATGGCGCGCATCATTCCCGCCAATATCCGCTCCCTGGCCTTGGGGGGGACCCATGACCCGGAATTGGCCACCTTGGCCCGGCTCAAGGATGAACTGGGCCCGGAATATACCCTCTTCCATAGCGTCCACTGGAGTTTCAGCCAAGGCCAGGGCACCCGGTTTGGGGAGATCGACTTTATTCTGGTCAATCAGGCCGGCGCCGTGCTCTGCATCGAGCAGAAGAACGGCTTTCTGGCCGAGACGGCGGCGGGTCTGGTCAAGCTTTATCCCGGCGGGCCCAAATCGGTGGTGGACCAGCTCCACCGCTCCCTCGATCAGGTCCGCGACAAGTTCCAGTGGCAACAACCCGGCGCCGGACCGCTGGGGCTGGACTATCTCCTCTACTGCCCCGATTACCGCATCAAGAACCTCAACGCCGCGGGCCTGGACCAGAGCCGCATCCTGGATGCCGGGGCCACGGATGGCCTGGCGCGGCGCATCACCCGAATGCTCGGCCTGGGCAAGACCGACCCCGCGCGCCGCGCCCTGATCGAGGATTTTTTCTGCCAAACCTTCGAGGTGGTGCCGCACATTCAGGCCTACCGCCAGGCCCAGGAGCGCCACTTCGTCCACCACGGCGGCGGGCTGGCGGCCCTGGTCCGCGATCTGGAGATGACGCCCTTTCGGGTGCGCATTAGCGGCACTGGCGGCTGTGGCAAGACGCTGCTCGCCAGCGTCTTCGCCCGCGATCAGGCCCGGCGGGGCCGGCGGGTGCTGCTGGTGTGCTTCAACCGCCCCTTGGCCGACCAGTTGCATAGCCTGCTGCCCGAGATCAAGGTCAAGACCTTTTACGGTTTTTGCGACGCCTTCCTGCGTGATCGCGGGGAGACCCTGGATTATGGCCGCATGAACCAGCCAGGTTTCTGGGGCGAGGTCCAGGACCGGGTGCTGGTCGCCCCCATCTCGCCCGACTGGCGCTTCGATGTCCTTATCCTCGACGAGGGCCAGGATTTCGAGGCCGACTGGCTGGAGATCCTGCAACTCTTTCTGACCGAGGAGGGCCGGGTTCTCTGGCTGGAGGACCCGGACCAGAACCTGCGCGACCAGGAGCCGCTGGCCCTGCCGGGCTTCGTGCGGCTGCGCTTGCGCCAGAATTTCCGCTCGCCTTTCGGCATCGCCCGCTTTATGCACGAACACCTGCCCTTTGACTTCGAGCCCGCCAACCCCTTGCCGGGACTGGGGGTGGGGGTGCATGGCTTCCACCGGCCCGCGGACCAGGTCCAGCGCCTGGCCGAGGTTGTCGGCCAACAACTGGCCCTCGGCTTCGCGCCCGAAGAGATCGTCATCCTCTCCCTACGCGGCCTCAACCAATCACCCCTCTGGCAAGAGGATCATATCGGCCGCCATGCCGTCCGCCGCTTCACAGGCCGCTATCAGCCCGACGGGGCCCAGATCTGGAGCAGCGGGGACCTCACCTTCGAGAGCCTTTATCGCTTCAAGGGCCAGGAATCGCCTGCTGTGATCCTGGTGGATGTGGATGACCAGAAAAGCGCCGAGCGGCTCGATCGCCTGCTGTTTTGCGGCATGGGGCGGGCCACGGTGCGCCTGGATCTGCTGGTGTGGGCCGGCAGCCAGGTTGGCGGGCGGTTGGGGCTGGGGAAGCAGCCCTCCGCAGGTACCGCCGCCTCGCCCTCAAGTCAGAAAATAGTCCCTGGATAACCTGGAGAAATCGATTGGAAGCCGTTGCCGTCATCGACTTTGAGACCACCGGCATGTCACCGGGTTACGGAGCGCGCGCCACCGAGATCGCCGCCATCATCGTCCGCGATGGCCAGATCATCGACCGCTATCAGAGCCTCATGAATGCCGGCGTGTCGGTACCCTGGTTCATCACCCAGTTGACCGGCATCACGACCGCCATGGTGCGCCAGGCGCCGTCCGCGCGGCAGGTAATGGGTGAAGTCGCCGACTTTGTTGGCGATTATCCCTTGGTGGCCCACAACGCCTCCTTCGACAAAAAATTCTGGGATGCGGAACTGGCCGGAATTGGGCACGCCCGCCAGCAGGATTTTATCTGCTCAATGCTGCTGGCCCGGCGAATACTGCCCCAGGCGCCCAATCACAAGCTGGGCACCCTGGTGGATTATGCCAAGCTGCCCGTCACTGGCCGCTATCACCGGGCCGAGGCCGATGCCGAAATGACCGCCCACTTGACGCTCTATCTGGAGCGGGAACTCAGGCGCCGCTTTGGGCTGGACGCGGTCTCGTGCCAATTGCTGACGCAAATCCAAAAGACCCCGGCCAGCCGGCTGGGGGATTGCGTGGGGCGTTATGGAAGTGGCACGACGAAGTAGATGGGCGCCATAGCCTCAGGCCCCTGACGGTGGCCGGGTCGGTTTTGGACTTCATGCGGCATCGCGGGCAGCTTCCTGCGGGTAGCTGGCCCTGGGTATGGCCTGGGGAGCAGCCAGTTCTTCTCGCACCACCTGACGGACGGCTTCCAGCATCGAGCGCTGCTGGATAAAAGCAACCAGGGCGTCATTGATGAGCGTTTGGTAATTCCCCGCACCCATCAGCTCGACCTGACCCCGGAAGAAATCGATCACGCGATTGTCGAGCCGGATCGAGATCTTGGTCTTGCCCGTTTCAGGCGGAATCACCGGACCCTGTTCTGCATTGGAAAAATCAATGTCCCGGTAGGTTTCGGCGGCGATGGTTCTCATATATTTTCCTTTGCGGATTATTGGCTTTCCACGCGGAAACGAGTCGGTGGATGTCCGGCTCGCGGTGACTGTAGACCACGACCAACAGGAGCCCGGTGGCACTCATTCCCAGTGTGACGAACCGCTGTTCATCCTGCGCATCCCAGTCTTCACGCGTCAGGGCATGGTCGTCAGTGAGAACCGTCGCTGCTTCACTAAAGGCCACACCATGGGCGTGGAGATTGGCGGCGGCCTTAGCAGGATTCCAGGCAATTCTCATCGCCAAAGCGTATGGACAGATGTCATCCTTGTCAATATTCAAGGTGACATTGCCGACCAAACCGTGCGGCTTTAGTCTGGACGACGAGATGAGCCCCTGACGCACGGCCTTTACGTGGGTTATCCCAGTAAGAACGCATTTTATACCAGCATGTTAGGCCAAAACCCCTACTATCAGACCTCCATCCAATTATGAATGCGAACGTCACCAGTCCGCTGATCTATCTACCCTGTCTCGATTCACCAGCCAGGGCGGCGCTTTGCCGGGACAGCCTGGCCATCCCCCGCGAGCGCGCCAAGGCACCGGGTTTGGCTGCCGTGGCGGCGGCGGAGGGTACAGTGACCCTACTGCTGGTGGAGTGCGATGGCCAACAGGCCCTGACCAGAGGTGGACATGCTGCTGGACATTAATCCAGGATGGTGTTATTAACTATTTATTTTAATTGATTAATATGCACATTCACCCTGGACATGGCGTTGGACATCAAGGCCCTCTCCCATCTGCCCGAGATCGCTGCCCGCCTAGATAGCCGGGTGGAAACCCGGCGGGCGGGCCCCTTTCGCTTCCAATTGGGGCTGGACGCCCAAGCCCTGGAGTTGACCTATCAGCGGGTGCTGGATGCCCAGGCGCGCTTTCAGTCCGCGCCCCTGGCCCAGATCGCCGAGCGCCTGGCCCCGGAGGTGATGGCGGGGGGATTTTTGGTACCAATTCCATCGAGGGGGGGACCCTGACGGAGGAGGAAACCCGCCGGCTGCTGGACCTGCCCGCGGACAGCGGGGTGGCCGAAGAAGAACGGCGCGCCCTCAATCTGAAAGAGGCCTATCAATTGGCGATGACGGCCAGCGCCACCCCGGATTGGCGACCGGACCTGGATTTTGTCCGCGCCCTCCATGCCGCCATTACCCAGGGACTGACTCACCCTTACAACCGCCCTGGTCAATGGCGCGACAACCCCAAGAACATCCTGACGCATGTCGGCGATGCCGCCCATGGTGGTCGTTATAAGCCGCCCCAGCATGGCTGGGAAAGGGCTCTTGCTGGCCGAGATCGACCACCTGCTCCGCGACAAGGCCATCAATGCCCGTCAACACGCCATCCTCGACCGCCTGCGGGAGGCCGCCAAGCCCCTCACCCTGGCCGACCTGCGCCGTTCACCCTGGTATCTCGCCCTCTATGCCCGGCTCGCCGACAAGACCAAGCAGCGCGACTTGCGGGCCCTGCGGGAACGGGGACTGCTCCATCTCGATGAGGCGGGGCGCCTGGTGCCATGAAGGCCCTCCCCGCCGTGGCGCATCTCCATCAGGGAAAGTACCTGTAGATGTCTCTACGATGCAGGAAGCGCACACATTCCAGGCCCTCGTCGCCAGCGACCAACCCGATGCGGTAGTCTCCCACGCGAACGCGGTAAAACCCCGCGGCGCCAGAAAGTTTGCGCAAATGCGGAATCTGGTCGAGGCTGCCCGCCTGCTCGGCTTCCTCAATGGCGGCCTTGGTGGTGGCCAGAATCGCGGGGTCTCGAATTTTTTTGAGGTCGCGAAGAAAACTGGCACGAAAGAGGATTTTCACCCCTTGCCCTCGAGGACCTCGAGGACCTCGAGGACCTCGAATACCGCCCCGCGGGTGACCAACTCGGAATCCTGGCCCGCGCGGATGGCCTCGGCGAGGGCCAGGTCCTCAATGGCTTCGGCAAAGACGTCGCGCAGGACATCGTGCTCCTCGTGCAGCACCTCGACGAGGGCCTGCTTGAAGGTTTGCTTAAGGGTTTGGCTATTCAGGCTGGGCTGCATGGCAGGGTCCTCGGCACAGTTGGGGTGCGCGGTGGTTCACGGGTGGCTTGCGCTCGTCGAAACTATACGCGAATCATGGGCCGATCGAGAGGCGGTTGACCCACGCCGAGCCATGGCATCTCGTATCCGCCGCGACCAGCCCACCTGGCGGGATCGGTTACTTCCGCGACACGCAGTAGTTGCCATTTGAGTAGTAGCCCGGCGGGCAGGCGCCGAGTTTCTCCACGACATCCTTGGCGTTGTCGCGCCCGACACAGTAATTGCCATTGGAGTAGTAACCGGGTGGACAGGCCCCCTGCTTCTCGATGACGGGGTTGGCCGATTTACGTGGCACGCAGTACTTGCCCGAGGAGTAATAGCCTGGCGGGCAGGCGCCGTCCTTGGGGATGGGTTTGACATCACCGGCCAGAGCGCCGCCGACCCAGAACAAGAGGCTGGCAAGGCCGAGATAACTGAAATAACGGCGACTTAGCCGATCGGGCGCGCGGCCAGGGTGGTAGGGGCGGAACATGGGCCTATCCTCTTCTTGGTTTTGGGATGGGTATTACACCCGACGGATACGTCACGGTCTGACCGATGCTCCCGACCTGGGGAGCGGCGCTTGGCCTGGCTCTGCCTGAGCAGGATCGCGGTGCCTGGGGACATTATAGGTTGCGGCCCGCCCTCCCGTTCGCGGGTCCAGGGCAATGCGACACCCTCTGTCATCGGCTGGTGTTAATCTTCGCCTCCGCCTTCCCCAACCACTCGCCGCGCCAGGAGCCTCACGTGACCGCCACCCTCCTCCCCCCAGGCTTGATGCTCGTCCATGGCAACCAGCCGGAGACCTTGCGGGACCTGCTGGTGACCTGGATGCGGCGCTATCCCCTGGCGCCCCTGGAACCCGAGATCATCCTGGCCCAGAGCAACGGCATCGCCCAGTGGCTCAAGCTGGCGC
>JADZBU010000403.1 GCA_020851955.1 Chromatiaceae bacterium
AAAGCAGGGACGCCATGAAGGGCTGATCCTTGACCGCGGTCAGCACGTCGGCCACGCCAAAGCGCTTGGCCAGGCGGGGAATCAGGATGCCTTCCTCGCCGTTGAGGGCCTGGGCCAGCACCTCCTCCCCATGCGGCAATTCGGCGATATAACTCAATTTGCTGCGGTCCATCGCCAGATTTTCATCCAGCATCTCCTCGGGATAGGCACCCTCAGTCTGGAGCGATTTCAGAAAATACAGACTCAGGGTTGGATTGTAGAGCCGCTCGTCGGCTTTCGTGGCGAAGCGATAGCCGTTATAGAAGGTGCGCATCAGGTCCAGGGCTTCCGCTGGCGACCAGGTCCCCCCCTGACCCTCGGCGGCCAACCGCTCCAAAACCACCGCGATTTCGGCCTCCGTGAAACCGCAGAGGTCGTTGAAGGCGGCTTTGAGATAAATGTCCTCGCCGACGTTGTAGCCGCTGGTCATATCGCTCAGGACAATGGGCGAGACGCCGGTGATGAATACCCGGTCGATCCCGCGCCCCGCTCCGGCCTTCACCGTCTTGAACAGGCGTTTCAGTTCCCCCTCGCCATAGAGCAAGCGTTCATAATCGGCCTGCTCGCGCTTCGCCATCAGCACGTCATTGGCGAAGTTGTCGTATTCGTCGATCAGCAAATAGATGGCGGTTCCCGATTGCTGGGCGGCGAACCGCGCCGATTCCAGGGAGGAGACCGCATCGGTCGGATGAAGAGTGATCGGCTGGGTGAGCCGGGCGGCGTATCGAGCGCTGAACTGGGTCAAGCGGTCGTTGACGTGCTGATGCAGGGCGGCTTCGATTTCCCTGAGCGTCCCCTGGGCTTTGACCACCGAGAAATCCCAGGTCAGCACCAGGTACTGGTTATGCAGGGGGGTCGGGTTTTGACCGATTACCAGTTTGCCGAACAGGGTGGAAAACTGGTCGGCCCGGTTTACGTCGTAGTAATGCTCCAGCATGGAGAGCAGCAGACTTTTGCCAAAGCGGCGCGGGCGGATGAAGACGAGTTGATAACCAGCCTCCTCCAGCAAAGGAATCCGGTCGGTGCGATCCTGATAGAAATGGCCTTGCGTGATCAGCTTGCCAAAATCGCTTACAGCGTAGGGAAATTTCATGAGAATGGCGTCTCGCTCGCGGACAGGGGCTGGCTTTCACCATAGCACAGACATCCGTGGCCGGCTCTGGCCGGGGCGCGGGGCGATGGTGGCATATCCATTGAGCCAGGGCTGTTCGGGGATGACCAGATAATCCTGGGGGACGGCGATCACAGACCATGGCCCCACGGCTCGCCGGAGATGGCGTTGATCTTGCCGGTCGTCACCTTGACGGCGCACGGATAGTCCCCGAGCCAGCGATTGGAGCTGAAATCAAGCCATAGCGCTTCCGATTGGTACATGGGCAAGAAGACGCCGCCCTGTTGCTCCCAGCTCGCCGGAAGCCGTTGGCAACAGTCGTCGACGTGGTGGAGAGGAAAGCGGCTCAGCCCGGCGGGCAGTGGGTAGGGCTGGATATCGTCCGGGATGCGCAGGGTGCGCTGGAAGCTGATCTGGTGGGGCGGTCGCGGGCAACCGGCCCCCACCGGTCCCAGGCTCAACTCAGATCGATGGCGTGCCGCTTCAGGTCCGCCAGGCTGACGATGCGCAAGGCCTGCTGGTGGGTGGCCCGCAGTACCACCCGCGGCGCAACTCCGGCCTCCAGGGCCTCTTGCCAGCGGGCCGCGCACAGGCACCAGTGATCACCCGGCTTGAGGCCCGGAAACTCGAACTCCGGATGTGGGGTGATGAGGTCGTTGCCCTGCCGCAGGGAATACTCCAGAAATTCCGCCGTGACCCGGGCGCAGACGACATGCAGACCGACATCGTCCGGACCGGTCGCGCAACTGCCGTCGCGGTAGTAGCCCGTCACCAGGTCGCCGTCCGAGCAGGGGGCCAGCGGCTCCCCCAGCACGTTCAGGGGTTCGTCTCTGCGGGGAAATCCACCGTCCATCGCTTTCTCCTCTGTTCATGAGGGGGTGGGGCCCTTGCCCGGCCCCACCCCCTTCGTCTATCGTCCCGCTACTATCCGTCAGCCGGTCCCCGCCATGCAAGCCGCTCGCGATCTCTTTTCCTACCCCCCCTATTGGGCCCACGAACTCGGCGCGGCGCCGCAACTGCCCATGTCCCGGGCGGAGATGGACCTGCTGGGCTGGGATGCCTGCGATGTCATCATCGTCACCGGCGACGCCTATGTGGACCATCCCTCCTTCGGCATGGCCATCGTCGGGCGGCTGCTGGAGGCCCAGGGGTTCCGGGTCGGCATCCTGGCCCAGCCGGACTGGAACTCGGCGGAGGATTTCCGGCGCCTGGGCCGGCCGAACCTCTTTTTCGGGATCACCGCCGGCAACATGGATTCCATGGTCAACCGCTACACCTCCGACCGGCGGCTGCGCAGCGACGACGCCTACAGCCCCGATGGCGCGGGCGGGCGGCGGCCGGACCGGTCGGTGATCGTCTATGCCCAGCGGGCGCGGGAGGCCTACAAGGACACGCCCATCGTCCTGGGCGGCATCGAGGCCAGCCTGCGGCGCATCGCCCACTATGATTACTGGTCGGACAAGGTACGACGCTCCATCCTCCTGGACGCCAAGGCGGACCTGCTCCTCTATGGCAACGCCGAACGCGCCTTGGTGGCCCTGGCCCATCGGCTGGCCACCGGCGAGCCCATCGGGACCATTCGCGACCTGCGCGGCACGGCCTTCATGAGCCGGGGGCTGCCCGCGGGCTGGGTGGAAATGGACGCGACCCGCCTCGACGACGCCCTCCGGGCTTCAGCCCCCGGAGCCCTCGGAGCGCCCGCCGCGCCACCGGGCGAGCCGTTCCGGGATCCTCATCGCGATCCCTACCAGATGGAACCCGCCTGCGCAGCCGTCGGCGTCCCGGCACCCGGAGCCCCGCGGCCGGGAGCCCGGGTCGCGCCGGCCAGTGACCGCCCGCTCGGGATAGAGGTCTCCCTGTCCAGCCTGACCCACTCCGCCGGTCCCGCGGCCGATCAGGCCCATGCCCCGGACCGCGCCGACCGCGCCCACACCCTCCTGCGCCTGCCCTCCTACGAGCAGGTGCGGGACGACCCCCTCCTCTACGCCCATGCCTCCCGCCTCTTTCATCTGGAGACGAATCCGGGCAACGCCCGCGCCCTGGTCCAGGGGCACGGCGACCGGGACCTCTGGCTCAACCCGCCGCCCATCCCCCTGACCAGCGCCGAGCTGGACCGGGTGTACGAACTCCCCTACAGCCGCCGGCCCCACGACAGCTATGGGGGAGCGCGCATCCCGGCCTGGGAGATGATCCGCTTCTCGGTCGCCATCATGCGCGGCTGCTTCGGCGGCTGCACCTTCTGCTCCATCACCGAGCACGAGGGCCGCATCATCCAGAGCCGTTCCGAGGCCTCCATCCTGCGGGAGATCGAGGCGCTGCGCGACCGTACGCCGGGGTTCACGGGGGTCCTGTCGGACCTGGGCGGGCCCACCGCCAACATGTGGCGCCTGGGCTGCCGCGACCCGGCCATCGAGTCCGCCTGCCGGCGCCTCTCCTGCGTCTTTCCGGGTATCTGCAAGAACCTGGGCACGGACCACGACCCCCTCATCCAGCTCTACCGCAAGGCCCGCGCCCTGCCCGGCATCAAGCGCGTCCTCATCGCCTCCGGCCTGCGCTACGACCTGGCGGTGCGCTCCCCGGCCTACATCCGCGAGCTGGCGACCCACCATGTCGGTGGCTATCTCAAAATCGCCCCCGAGCATACCGAGGCGGGCCCCCTGGCGCTGATGATGAAGCCCGGCATCGGCGCCTATGACCGCTTCAAGACCCTGTTCGACAAGTATTCCCGGGAGGCGGGCAAGGAGCAGTTCCTCATCCCCTACTTCATCGCCGCCCACCCGGGCACCCGGGACGAGGACATGCTCCAGCTCGCCCTCTGGCTCAAGGGCAACGGCTTCCGCCCCGATCAGGTCCAGGCCTTCCTGCCCACGCCCATGGCGCTGGCCTCCACCATGTATCACACCGGGCTCAACCCCCTGAAGCGGATAACCCGGGGCGCCGAACCCCTGGTCCTGGCGCGCGGCGGACTCCAGCGCCGGCTGCACAAGGCCTTCCTGCGCTATCACGACCCGGAGAACTGGCCCCTGCTGCGCGAGGCGCTGAAGCGGATGGGCCGCGCCGATCTGATCGGCAACGGCCAGCGCCACCTGGTACCCGCCTGGCAACCTGGGGGGCCAGGGTCCGAGGGCGGCGGCGGGGGACGGCGGGGGGCGGTTAGACCGGTGGCGGGGAAGAGGCCTCGGCGTAGCTGAGGCCTTTGGGTTGAGGCGATGGCGAACGCCCCAAGCCCTGCTCGGTTCGTTGCAGCTCCATCGCTACCCCCGATTCAGCCAATCTCGACACAGGCAATATCGGGGTCCGCAAGCAGGCGCTTGATGACTTCGCGACGATCCAACAGGAGCTTCATTACGCATGAAGTCCGGCTATATGTCGTTCGCGATCCGCCGCAAATCCGAGGCAGGCGTGAATATCCTCCAACTCAAGCTCGGGAAAATCTTCAATGACATGCTCCGCGGTCATCCCGGCCGAGAGTTGATCCAGGACGTCGTACACCGTAATTCGCAGCCCTCTGATGCAAGGTCTTCCGCCCCGCTTGCCAGGCTCGACCGTGATACGCTCGCGATAATTCATTGTGATCTCCACTGGATTAAGGTTCGGCCATGGGCCGATGGTCAGCGCGGACGAACCTTCAGGAATCGGGCGGGCGCGGCGCCGGCGTCCGTGCCAGCCCCCCTTGCGACAGCAGCGCCTTCAGTTCCCGGATGTCTTCGCGCAAGGCTTGCACCTCGCCATGCAGATCCGCCTCGAGCTTCTCGCTGACCTGCGCCACTGCCGCGACGGTCTCCCGATGTTCCGTCTCGCTATAGCTCTGCATGGCGTTGACGATGATGGCGATGAACAAGTTGAGCATGGTGAAGGTGGCCACCAGGATGAAAGGCACGAAAAAGGCCCAGGCATAGGGGAAGCCTTCCATTACCGGTCTGGCTATGCCCATCGACCAGCTCTCCAAGGTCATGATCTGGAACAGGGTATATAAGGAGCGCCCCAGATGGCCGAACCATTCCGGGTAGGCGGCGCCGAACAGATTGGTGGCGATCACCGCAAAGACGTAATAGATGATCGCCAGCAGTACCGCGATGGAAAAGAGCCCCGGGATGGCCCCAAGCAGGGCACTCACCACGCGCCGCATGGAGGGCACCAGGGTCAGTAGCCGCAGCACGCGCAAGACGCGCAAGGCGCGCAGCACGGCGAACGGGCCCGCCGCCGGGACCAGGGCGATGGCAACGACGGCGAAATCGAACAGGCTCCAGGGGTCGCGCCAGAAGTCGCCCCGATGCACATAAAGCCGCAGGGCGATCTCCACCACGAACACGCCCAGGATCGCTTGATCCAGCGCCCGAATCGGCCCGCCCGCCGCCGCCATGGCGGCGGGCCAGGTCTCCAGTCCGAGCAAGACGGCATTGATCAGGATCAGGGCGATGATGAAGCCCTGCACGCGGGCGTGGGCAATGAAGGCGCCCAGTTGGGTGCGCACGTTTGCTGGGCCGGGCGTTTCGACGCGATATGTCATTTGCGATACCTCAACAGGGGAGCCGGGTGGCCAGCCATGCCCGCCCCTGCAGCGGTTGACTGTTGTCAACTAAACGCCGAATAATCAGTGGAATGGCTGGTTGCGGGTGGCGATCAGGCTGGCGATGACGCTCGCCCCGATCAGTACCACGACGATGGCCAGCGATGCCTGCACCGGCACATGATACCAGGGCGCGATCAGCATCTTGGTGCCGATGAAAGTCAGCACCATGGCCAGGCCGTACTTCAGCAGATGGAAGCGATCCGCCACATCGGCGAGGAGGAAATAGTTGGCTCGCGGGCCCCTGATGGCAAAGAGGTTGGAGGTGAAGACGATGAAGGGGGCGGTGGTGCAACCAGCTTCCCCCGTCCGGTTCTTGTTCCCTGCCAATTCGCAACCTTCATGTCCGCTCCGGCGTCGGGCCGTCCAATTGAGGGACGCCTTCCCCGCCGCGGGCGGGGGGTGCGAATGCGCGGCGCCACCCCAGACGGCGCACGAGCGCACGTCCGGCACGCTCGGTGGCACGGTCGATGGCCACGTAGAGATCGGTCTGGGTATCCTCGATCACCACATCGGGTATTCCCCGCAACCGCACCTCGATGTGACAACGCTTGTCCTCGCCAACGCGGGGTCCGTTGACGCCGGAAAGCCGCACGATCACCCGCCTGATGGCGGCATCACCGGCAGTCAGGCCGTAGGCCAGGCGCTTCGGCAAGTAGTCGCGCATGCCGTTCGTAAGCGTTAAATCCCGACTCTGGATATCGATTTGCATGGGGGGTTTCCTCTGCATGGCTGAACGTAGACTCATGCTACGGCGAGTTTTCAAGAAGATAAAGTCGATTTATTATGATGCTTTATTCGTATAACTCGATTTGTGACGCGGCCGCCATGCTCAATTTCAAGCACCTGCACTACTTCTTCACCGTGGCGAAGGCCGGGGCGGTCAACCGTGCGGCGGAGAGGCTGCACCTCGCACCCCAGACCCTGTCGGGCCAGTTGACTCAATTCGAGGCCCGACTCGGCGTCGCGCTGTTTCGGCGCGCCGGGCGCCGTCTGGAGCTGACCGAAACCGGGCGAGTGGTGCTGTCCTATGCGGAGGAACTCTTCCAGGTCAGCGCGGAGCTGGAGG
>JADZBU010000404.1 GCA_020851955.1 Chromatiaceae bacterium
CAGCCCCTGGCCCAAGGCCCCGCCCGTTATCTCGAGACGCGCTCGGCGCGGGCCCTGACGCTGGGCTTCGATACCCTGGATCTCGCCCTGGCCACCAGTGACCCGGCGGCCTATACCCTCAGCGCCGAGGGCGACCCGGCCTACGGCAGCCCGCGGGCAGCCCTGCGGGTGGGTGGCGATCGCCAGGCCGTGGGTTTTGATGTCGCCAAGCAGCCCCTCATGGAGACCCGTCTGCACCTCCTGTTCCCGGACCCCCTGCTGCCCGGTATCGACTATCGCCTGGACGCCTGCGCCGCCCTGGGCACCGGCGCCGATCCGCTGGCGGCTTGTCACGCCATCCCGGTCCGCTATGACCCGGCCCTCGTCTCGGGTTCCATCCAGGTCGATCAGGTGGGTTATGCCCCGGGCACCACCAAGGTCGCCTTCCTCGGTAACTGGCTGGGTAGCGCCGGCCCCCTGCCCCTGGACGCCACCGGCTTCGAGGTGGTGGATGTCGATTCCGGCGAGGTCGTCTTCACCGGCCAGGCGCGCCTCACCGCCGCCGCGGACCTCTGGAGCGGCAATGACGTGCACCAGGCGGACTTTACCGCCCTGAACCGGCCGGGGCGCTATCGGCTGCGGGTCCCCGGGCTGGGGGTGTCCGACCCCTTCGCCATTGCCGCCGACATCTACGATGCCCCCTACCGGGCGGTCATGCGCCTCTTCTATCACAGTCGCAACGCCACGCCGGTCGTCGGGCCTTGGGCCGAGGCGGGTTATGAGCGGCCCCAGGGCGGGGTCCCCGCCGCCATGGACGCCGCCTTTCACACCGCCGTGGCCGGGTCCCCCCTGAGTGCCGGGAGTTCCACCGATACCGGCCCCGATGCCCGCCACCCGGTGAGCCGCGGCTGGTTCGATGCCGGCGACTATGGTCAATATGTACCCAACGCCGCCCCCATCTGGTACCTGGTGGGGGCGGCCCTGGATCTGGCCCCGGGACGCTTCGGGGATGGCGACCTGAATATCCCCGAGTCCGGCAATGGCATCCCCGACGTCCTGGACGAACTGGACTGGGGCATGGATTGGCTGCTCGGGATGCAGGACCCGGCCGACGGCGGGGTCTGGTTCCGGGTCGCCAGCCGCACTTGGGACAGCGTCCCGCCCTATCTCATCGCCACCCCGCGCCTGCTTGCCGAAAAGACCAGCCACGCCACCGCCGCCTTTGCCGCCGCGGCGGCCCTGCATGCCCGCCTGATCCGACCCTATCGACCGGCGCGCGCCGATGAGGCCCTGGCGGCGGCGCGGCGGGCCTGGGACTTCCTGGCCACTCATCCCGACTGGCCCGCCGAGGGCACCTTCTACCGCAACCCCGCCGGGGTGAGCGCCGGCGACTACGCGGACGCCTCCGTGCGCGACAATCGCCTCTGGGCCGCCGCCGAGTTGTACCGCGCCACCGGGGAGGCGGCCTATCGGACCGCCTTCGAGGCCCTCCTGCCCCAGGTCAAGATGGACCCCACCGCCGGCGTCAGCTTCAAGGAATTCGCCCTGGCCGGGCTCTGGGCCTACCTGCTCACCGAAGGTCCGGACAAGGATCCGACGGCGGTGACCAAGGCCCGGGGCAACCTGATCGCGGCGGCGGACTGGCGGGTACGCAAGGCCAACGAGCACCCCTTCCGCGCCCCGACGCATCAGGCGATCGTCCTGGCCGGTTGGGGCTCCTTCGCCCACTCAACCCGTGCGACCCTGCCCCTGCTGCAGGCCTACCGTCTCACCGGCAAGACCGACTACCTCGACCGGGCCTGGCAGAGCCCCCACCCGCAGTTAGGGGCCAATCCCCAATCCCTGAGCTATCTCACCGGCTTTGGGGCCAGATCGCCTCGCTACCCCCTCACCAAGCTGAACAAGGGCGGGGTCCCCGGCGAGCCCATCCGGGGCTTCCCCGTCCTCGGCCCCCATTTCCACCTCCCGGCCCTCTGGCAGGAGATGACCGCGGTGAACAACGCCTACTCGCCACCCGAGTTGATCGGCAAGTCCCTGCCCTCCGACCCGGCCGTGATACGGCAACTCTACCCGGTCCTGCGCCGATATACCGATGCCCGTGGGCTGCCGCCCATGTCGGAGCCAACGGTCGCGGATTTCGCCCAGGTGGGGCTGAGCTATGGATTACTGCGGCGGGGTGGGCTCAAGGAGGAAATCGACGCCCTGGGAAAGGTGCCCTAAAGGTGAGGGAGGCCGCGGCCGCTTGCCCCGACCCCGGGGCCAGCGACAGGGTTCGTGCCCGCCAGGACAGGTCTGGGATGCAAGCCATGCCCAGGAACAGGGGTCACAACCTCGGTCATTGACAAACCCCATAATCCTCATGCCTGTCCCTCCTAACTTAATGCTGGCCATGGCGTTCAGGCGCCCAACATAACTCGGGAATTCCCCTTGACGCTGCCACCCGAACTATTTGCGGAGCCGATCCAGGCCAAGCACTTGATCTTCATGGGTATGACGATCGGCTTCCTAGCCATTGCCATCCCCATGGCCATTAAGTACGCTTGGATGGATCGCGTCTGTATGGCTGGGATCTGGTTTATGGCCATCAATCCGGTGGACGTGACCCTCTTCAGCTATACCCTCTATCGTGGGGACATTCGGGGTATAGAGTTTGGGGTCACCGACTGGCTCACCATAACCATGATCGTGACGATGCTGAAGGCTCCCCGCTGGCAAAAGCGCATGCTCTATACGCGCAATCCCAACGAGGTGTGGATGGCCCTCTATCTGGTCTATTGCGCCTTCACCATCTTTACCGCCCTTTTTCCGCAATTCGCCTTCTTCGGCGTCACCAAGCTGATCCGCGCCTATGCGACCTTTTGGGTGGCTTATAACTTTATACGCAGCGAGGATGACTTGCGCTTCATCATCTGGTGTGTGGTAGGAATAACCTTCTACAGTTTTTCCCAAGTTCTAATGGATAAGTACGCCCGCGGGATATTTCCTCCTAAAGGTTCTTTTCCCCATCAAAATTCCCTCGCCACCTTCCAGAACATGATGAACTTTATCATCTTCGCCGTTCTCATGCAGGATAGCGAAAAGTTATTCGACAAGCGTACTCTGATCTACTGGGCCGCCCTCGGGGCAGGGGTCCTGACCAGCGTAGCTACTCTCTCCCGCGGGGGCATGGCTACCATGGTCATGGGGTTTGCCATGATCGTTATCATGTCCTTTTTCCTAAAGCAGAAGCCGATCAAGAACAAAAAGAAGCTTTCGGCCATCGGTTTGATGTTCATGCTGTCCTTACCTGCATTGGCAGTAATACTGCCGCCGGTAATTAAACGCTTCGAAACGGCTCCAGTGGAGTCGGGGGAGTCGCGCCATGGGGCAAACATTGCCGCAGGGAAGATGGGCCACGACTATTTCTTCGGTGTCGGTCTCAACAACTATTCGTATGCTATTAATTACATGCCCTACGGCGAGGACCTGGCACCGTTGGATCGAGGCATTGCCCACCACATCTTCTGGCTTCACTATGCCGAAATGGGCATCATCGGGGTCATCCTCTACGCCTTGTTGACCGCCACCTTCATATGGATCGGCTTACGCTTTATCCTGAAACGCCAGGATGGTCTGGAACGGGTTGTTGCTATTGGGATATTGGTCGCCTTTGTCATTAATGGACTTGTTGGCACCTTGGAATGGCTCTTCCGCCAGATCCAAGTCACTCTAGCCTATTTCATTTTTGCAGGATTCCTCGTCTCCTTGGACCGAGTGGAACGGGAACGGCTGAAAAAGAATCGGGACATAAAAAGTCGGCTGGCCATGTGGTACCTGATGATGAACCAGCGCCAGGCGCCGCCCGAGCCCGGCAAGCCTAATCTTGGTGGTCGGCCTAGCGGACGAACCGCCATCGGGCCTAAACGGGGCTGAACTGAAAATACCAGGGTTATCCCGAGTGCTTAATATCGAAATATCAGATGCTTACGATCAGGCTGGAACAGGAGAAGACGGGGTTAAATTTTTTTCGTCTGTTTTTTTACGGGTTATTTTCTAACATAAAACCATAATAATTTGATATATATAGATAATTCAATCGGTACGGCTCTACTATCCAACGATCACTGGGATGAGGTTGTTGTATGGCGAGTTTACCTCTGCAGCCCAACGGCTACACCACATATTTATAGAAAGGGACTTAGGGGGTGTCATCAATTTTTTTGTATGGGAATATTGCCGTTTCCCCTAACCGAAAACCGCTCGAGGAACCCCGTAATGACCCCGCGCCGCTATGCCCTACGTGACGACCAATGGGACCGCATCAAAGACCTCCTGCCGGGTCGTCCGGGTTGTGTTGGGGTCACCGCTCGCGATAACCGCTTGTTTATCGACGCCGTGTTGCATCGCTACCGGTCCGGAAGCCCGTGCGCGATCTGCCGGCGTGCTTTGGGGATTTCCGGGTGGTCCACACGCGGTTCTCGCGTTGGGCGCGCACCGGGGTCTGGGCGCGGGTGTTTGAGACCTTGGCGGCGGACGCGGATAACGAGTATGCCATGCTTGACAGCACCATCGTGCGGGCCCATCAACATAGCGCAGGCGCCCAAAAAAAGCGGGGGGCGACCAAGCCATCGGGCGCAGCAAGGGCGGCTTGAGCACCAAGATTCATGCCCTGACGGACGCCTTGGGCAATCCGACGGGTTTTGTGCTCAGCGGAGGGCAGGCCTCTGACTTGGTGGGGGCCGATCAGTTGCTGCCGGGCTTGGCGGCGGACGCCTTGTTGGCCGACAAGGCCTATGACGCCGATGACCGGGTACTGGCGGCAGCGGCGGTCACGGCGGTGATGCCACCGAAATGCCATCGTGTCGTGCAGCGTGAGTATGATCGAGAGTGGTATCAAGCGCGCCATCTCATTGAGAATTTTTTCCAAAAACTCAAGCAATATCGAGCGATTGCCACCCGCTATGACAAGCTGGCCCGGAACTTCCTCGCAGGCATCCATCTGGCCTCGGCCTGTATCCTGCTGGCGTGATGGCCGGCGGTTAGCCTTGCTCATAATCCCACACATCAAAATTTGATGACTCGCTCTAGCAGCCTGTCGGACTTGCTCCTCAAAGTAGCCCTTGAGGGCCACCCGAAGGCCATTTGTTGCATAAACGAGGCGCTTTTCGGCAAAAGGCGCACATTTCTCGGGTTTTTCCCTTACTGCGGACGCAAGACAGCCATGCGTTTTAGATGCCACGCCAGGCACGCCAGCGTCCATTCCCCCTGGACGTTGTCCAGTCCACGGGTGAGGAATTGGCGGAAGCCCATGACGGATTTGATGATGCCAAAGACCGGCTCGACGGTGCGCTTGCGCAGCGCATAGGCAGCTCGGCCGGCCCCGGTCTGGAGGCGGCGCGTCATGCGTTGCACCGGGGTCGGGTTGGCGGGCAGCTCGGGGGGTTCGTTGCAGCGCGCTGAGACCGGGGGATGGTGTTCATCGCGCTTGACCGCCATCAGCGGCGCGATGCCGGCGGCCGCGCAGGCGTCTACGTTGGCGGCGCTGAAGTACCCGGCGTCGGCGAGCAATGGCTCGGGTTGGTTCAGGCCCTCGGGGAGCGCCTGGAGCTTCTCGACCATGGGCACGACCTGTTGCTGGTCGTTGGCCGCCTGAGTCACCTGGGGAACGAGCACCAGCAGGGTCTCGGTAGCGACGATGGCTTGGGCGTTGTCGCACTGCTCGAAGCCACCGCCGGCCACGACCATGATCCGCGACGCTTCGTCGGTGAGGTTGATCTGGTCTGTGGCGCGCGGGCCGGGCTCGGGCGGCTTGGGGGCCTGGCCGCCAGGGTTCTTGCCACTGGCCGCGGCCTTGGCCGCGCGGGCGGCGAGCTTGCCCTTGGCCTCGGCGATGGCCGCCAAGCTGTCCTCGCGGCGCTGGAGTTCCGCGGGCACGCTCATCCCGTCAGGGACATGGGCGCCGTCGGCCGCCGCGGCTAACACCAGGAGTTCTTGGACCTCGGCCTGGAGTTGCGCCTCAAGGGACTCGGCATGCCCATAGGACAGGGCGCTGTGGCGGCTGGCGTTGGCGTGGATCTTGGTGCCGTCGAGGCTGACGCGGCCGAACCGGCTGAACAGGTTCTCGCGGGCGACCTGGAGCACCGCGACAAACACCGCCTCGAACGCTTTGCCGAAGCGCTTGCGAAAGGTGGCCAGGGTGTCGTGGTCGGGGTGACGGTTGCAGGCAATGTCACGAAACGCCAGCGAGTCGTAGGTCGCCTGCTCAATCTTGCGGCTGGAGTAACAGCCGGTGGCATAGCCGTAGATCAACAACGACAGGAATAACGCCGGGTGGTGATACGCAGTACTGCCCTTGCCGGCATAGGCCCGTTCCAGGTCGCCCAGATCCAGACTTTCCACCACCTCGACGCCGTAGCGCGCCAGGTGCCCCGCGGGCAGCCACTCCTGGACTGACGGGGGTAGGAGGAAGTCGATGTCACGGTCGATCAGGTGGAACTTGCTCATCGTCGCTGGCCCTCAGAGTTGAACTAATCATGCTACCGGACCTACGGCGTCAGGTCAGCGGCTAAGTCCGACATGCTGCTAGGACACCGGACCTTGGCGGGAGGGCAGCGTCAGTTGCCGGTCTTGCGCAGCTAGTCACAGACGAGGCAAGAGCTAATGGCCACACGCCCGATGTTGGTAGCGAGGGTATCGCTCCTGACAGGGGCGACTTTGTCTCGGCCTTCTCCATCACCCTCGTCATGGTCGCGGTCGCGCTGGCGCGCCTGTCGCTCTGTCTGGTCGAGTCGGCCCTGGGGATCGACCTCTGCGCGGGTCACCCCCTGGGGATCTGGGATTGGTACAAGGCCAATCTCGTCAACGGGGTCTGAGGTTCGACGGCCCGAGGCGAGGCATTGGGGCGCGCCTTGCGCACCCCCGGGGAGCGGCTGCGATGCCTCGGCGCCCTCAGGTGCCTATGATCCAGCGCGAGTATTGACCGAGCAGTCGCTTGGCAAGGATGCAGACCCCGAGCGTGGCGAAGGCAACCCCGATGGCGAAGAGGAGCGAGAGCGGCAGCATGAGCCCGGGGGCCAGTTGATCGACCAGCTCGTACCACAGCAGTTTGACTGGCCCCAGTTCCACCAGCAGATGCAGGAAGAAGATGGAGAAGCTGTAGGTGGCGAAGGCATCGAGGAGCGGACTCTTCCAACCCTCCAGGCGCTGGAAGAGGACCAGTGCGATGAAACAGATGGCGAGCACCTGGACGTAGAAGAGCGACTCGTTGAGGTTGAACGGACCCCAGAGATAGACTCGCCCGGCGAAGAGCGCCAG
Source organism: Chromatiaceae bacterium (assembly GCA_020851955.1). Taxonomy (GTDB): domain Bacteria; phylum Pseudomonadota; class Gammaproteobacteria; order Chromatiales; family Chromatiaceae; genus M0108. Next base: position 7,273 of record JADZBU010000404.1, read on the forward strand.
GACCCCGGTCGAGAGTACGGCGAGCGCGACCAGAAGCACCAGGCGCCGCTTGATCAGCGTCGAGAAAGCCTGGTAGTCCATGGCCGCGTAGATCCCGATCAGATAGACGGGAAACAAATAGAGATAGAGCCCGAGGCTCAGGGTCGACCCGGTGCGGGTGCCGAGCAGCGGGACCAGGGCGGCGATCACGGCCAGAGTCGGCCAGGCGCGTTGCGGTATCCTAAGAAGCAGAGGGCTCACCAGGAACACCGGGACTATGAATGGGATGTACCAGTACTGGACCTGGGCGGTGCCATGGAACAGGGCGTAGATCCAATCGCCGACGAAGGCCTCCAGCTCGATGCGCTCCGTGACCAGGCCGGATAAGCCCCCACGAGCCAGCAAGACCAGGGTAGTCATCAGGATATAGGGGCTGACCACGAAAACCAGCTTGGTCTTATAGTAGCGCAACAGGTCGAACCTGTGGGAGAGGTAGTAGAAGAGGAATCCCGAGATGAAAACGAAATAGATGGTGGAGTCGTGAAAGGCTATCGCCGCGATGAGGTTGATGAGCCTGGCGTCGTCCCGGTCGGAGAATTCCCGGGGGGCCACCCAGGTGTGGACCAGGACGATGTTGAGTATCACGAAGCCCCGGAAATAGTGGATGTGCCGTAGGAATGGCGGCTTGACCGCCGGACTCGGGTTGGACATGGGCAGGTTACCGATGGTTGGGGGGGCGCAAGCGCCTTGATCCGGGACCTGGGACCAACGGGGGCATTTCCGACCCTGGTTGGGACGAGCCGATGGGGCTAGGAAATCCAACCGCTCGCCGACTGCGGTCATGGGGAAGGTAGCACCGGAGGACGGAACTCTGATTATCAACGCCCGGTCGCGCCCGGAACAGTCATCAAATGCGACGAGTTACGACGGAAAACGACATTATGTAACGCAAGACTATGTATTGTATTAATAATTTGGGATAATAAATATTTTCATGGAAGGGTATCCCGTCCTCCCGCGGGTAGTAGCGGCGGGCGGCCTGGGTCGGATTCATGGCAAACCCCTCGCGCGCGGGCCCGGCTAGCCTGAGACAGGTGGCCGGGGCAGGACCTGGAATACCCTTGTCAACCCAAAGTAGAAATGTCCCCTTCTCTCCAAAATAGAGATGTCCCCTGTTGGCGGCTAGGGAGGGGGGCGGCGCCTGATCGTGCGGGGTCAGGGGACGGCGGGCGAGCTGGCGGTGCGGGCGGCGGCCCTCGCCCCGGCCTGGCGCCACGGGTGATCGATGGCCGGTTTGGCACGCTGCCGTTGTTGCTTTGCCAGCGCGCCATCGACCCGCTCGTTGAGGGTCTTCTCGTCTGCCACCGGCGGCGGGGGCTCCCCCCACGGCAAATCCGTTCTAACCCTCGGCCGCTAAGCGGCGGGGGCGAGGGGTAGAGTTCATGGTCATGCCGAGATAATCGAAGACGCGGCGGACTTTGCGGGCGAGTTTAGCGATGGTACCCGCGA
>JADZBU010000405.1 GCA_020851955.1 Chromatiaceae bacterium
CGCGCACCTGCTCCCCGGTCAGTTGCAACTCCTTGAGGCTGACATATTTGAACTCCAGCAACAGATCCAGGGCCTGAAAGCGCCGCATATCCGAGCGGACAATCAGGCTCAGATCGATATAGCCGTGCTCCATCTCGGTTTCCGAGACCATCATGTACAGCCGGTCATCGAACAGCAGGGTCAGAAAGGCGATCTTGACCATCAGCTCGTTGCTCCAACGATAGTCGCGGTTGGACAGGATCGGGAAGTAACGCTGCTCAATGAATTCCACCAGGGGGGCCAGGTCGCCCTGTAAATAGAAGGTCTCCGCCAACCGGGGAATCGTCTGGCGATCCTCGTAGGTCGGCAGCCACATCTCCCGCAGCCGTTCCACATACAGCGAGCGGGCCACCAGATTGGGGATGTTCAGGATGGATTTACCCAGAATGCCCACGCCGGTGAGGGTGAGGATGCCGAAGTAATAGAGCAGCGAGGCCATGAAGGGCTCATCCTTGACCGCGGTCAACACGTCGGCGACGCCGAAGCGTTTGGCCAGTTGGGGAATCAGGATGCCTTCCTCGCCGTTCAACGCTTGGGCCAGCACCTCCTCGCCATGGGGTAGCTCGGCGATATAGCGCAACTTGCTCCGATCCATCGCCAGATTTTCATCCAGCATTCGCCGGGGATAATGCCCCTCGGTCTGGAGGGCTTTGAGAAAGTAGAGGCTCAGGGTCGGGTTATACAGCCGTTCCCCGCCGTCCTCACTGAAGCAATAGCCGTTATAGAAGGTCCGCATCAATTCCAGGGCTTCCGCGGGCGACCAGGTGCCGCCGTCCGCCGCCAGCCGTTGCAGCACGGTGGCGATTTCCGGCTCGGTGAACCCGCAGAGATCGTTGAAAGCGGCTTTCAGATAAATGTCCTCGCCGACGTTGTAGCCGCTGGTCATATCACTCAGCACCACCGGCGACACCCCGGTGATGAAGACTTGGTCGATGCCCCGGGTGCTGCCCTTCACCGCCTTGAACAGGGTTTTGAGCACTCCTTCGCCGTAGAGCAGGCTCTCGTAAAATTCCTGCCGGCGGCCGGTCATCAGGACTTCATTGGCGAAGTTGTCGTATTCGTCGATCAGCAGGTAGAGGGGATAGGGGGTTTCGGCAATGGCGGTGAGCGTCGATTCCCAGGAGGACACGGCGTTGGTGGGTTCGATGGCGATGGGGACGGGCAGGCGGTCGGCGTAGGCGTGCTGAAAGCGGATGATGCGATCATTGACATGGCGGTACAGCGCCGCCTCGATCTCTTTGATGTCTCCCTGGGCTTTCACCAGCGAGAAATCCCACTTCATTACCAAATACTGGTTATGCAACGGCGTCGGATTCCGACCAATCGCCAGATGCCCGAACAGCGTCTCGAATTGATCCGCCCGATTTACGTCGTAGTAATGCTCCAGCATCGACAGCAGCAGGCTTTTGCCAAAGCGGCGCGGGCGAATGAAGATCAGTTGCCGGCCGGCCTCTTCGAGTTGCGGAATCCGGTCGGTGCGATCCTGATAGAAGTAGCCTCCCCGGATCAAGGTGCCGAAATCGTTAATGGCGTAGGGAAATTTCATGGGTGCCGCTCCTGAGGTTGTGCCTGCGCTCGCGAAGATACCACAGGGTCCGGGGCTCGATGAGACACCATCCGCCGCCGGCGGACGCCGCCGTAGGCGCCCCGGATGATAGCCAAATTTCTGGGTAAAGGCGTGGCTGCAAGGACCGACCGTCGTGTAGCCCAGCCGGGCCGCCATTGGTTCGGATCGGTGCGGGCCGTCGGTGCGGGCCGGCGGGGCCGACCCCGACGGGTGACAAGGGGACTGACCAGGTTATCATCGGCACCCAGCCACCCCGCTGACCCCGGAGCCCAGCGCCATGCCCAAGATCCACCGCGAACCCGCCATTGGCCCCTTCCGCGCTGATCAGTTGCGCGAGGGTGACCGCTATGAACTCTCCAACGGCCATCCCCTCTACTGCGCCCCGGCGCGGCGCGAGCACGCCGCGCCCAATCTGATCGGGGCCGCCGTCATCGACAGCGATCCGGCGGTCGAGTGGGCCGGCGTGGATGCCGGCTTTACCCCCGCGCCAGGCACCCTGCGCGCCCCCGATGTGGCCGTCGCCGCCCCCGGCGGAGTGGACGAAGCTGGCTGGATTCCTGGTGCGCCGCCGCTGGCCATCGAGTATGCCGGGCGCGGCCAGGACCCGGCGGACCTGAAGGTCAAGATTGCCGAGCTGCTCGCGGCCGGAACCCGTTACGTCTGGGTGGTGGGGGTGCAGGGCCCGCGGCGGGTGGAGGTCCACGAGGCCGGTCAGCCACCGCGCCTGGTCGGGGCGGGCGAGGTGTTGGCGGCGCCGGGCATCCTGCGCAATCCAGTGCCAGTGGAGGCCCTCTACGACCGGGCGGCGGGGCATCGGGCAACGCTGCGCAATCTGTTGCAGCGGGAGGGCTATGACAGCCTGGAGGCGGTCCGCAAGGAAGGGCGTGAGGAGGGACTTCAGGAAGGGCTGGCCGCTGCCGTACTGGCCTTGTTGCAGGGCCGGGGCGTGCCAGTGGACACGATGCTCGAAACCCGCGTACGCGCCTGCCGCGAACCGGCCACCCTGCGCCGCTGGCTCCTGCGGGCGGCCCAGGTCGAGCGGGGCGAGCAGTTATTCGACGCGCAGTGACCCGGGCGGAGGCGGAACCAAGCCGCGCGGCTTGAAAGCAAAGGGCGATGCGAAGGGGTCCGGCAGGGGCCAGAAAAAATCCATGCCGGGTTCGATCTGTCGCAGTATGTCGCGTCCCATCAGATGGTCGAATACGAAGGTATTGGTCGGATCTTTGTTCATGTCCACAGGGATCTCCCAGCGATTCAGAGGTTCCATGAGCGCCAGCAGGCAGGCGTTTTTGCCCACTTGGCGCGGCTCACGGGGTCCGTCACACCCTCGGAAAGTGCATTGGGGGTGCCTCGGAGGCGCGCGCGGCTCTCAGTATTCCCGTTCGTAGGCGATGCCGGCGCGGGAGTTGCTGGTGGCGCCGATGTCGGTCTCGAGGCGGAGGCTGGGGGTGAGTTCGATGCGCATGACGCCCTGGGTCTCGCCGGCGCGGGTGCCCTGGCGGGCGCCGATATAGACGCGCTCGGAAAGCTGGCGGCCCGCCTCGGCGGTGGTGCCCCCGTCCTTGTCGGTGCCGACGCTGAGCTTGTCGAGCCCCAGGGCGGTGCGGGCGCTCTCCAGGAGACCGGGCCCCTTGGGACCCAGGCCGGCCAGGCGCGCGGCGGCAAGGCCGACCTGCGCCGTCTGCCAGGGCGAGAGGCGGGTGCCGGCCACGCCGAAGAGCAGGCGGGAGAGGATCTCGTCCTGGGGCAGTTCGGGCTCCCCGCTCAGGACGATGCGCGGCGCGGTGGCCGTGCCTTTGACGCCCAGGATGGCGGTGCTGCCCGCCGCCGTGACTCGCGCCTCCAGGTCCAGGGTGGGGTCCAGCCCGGCGGCGCCATCCAGGCCGATGCGGCCACGGCTGAATTTCAGGGTCTGACCGACCAGGACGTACTCGCCGCGGATCAGGTTGAAACCGCCGGTGATGGCGGGCTGGTCCAGGTTGCCGCTCACCTGCAATTCCCCCCCGAGATCGGCGTCCACGCCCTGGCCGCGGATATTGACGCCGCGGGGGGCGGCCAGGCTCAGGTCGAGGTCCATCTGGAAGGGCGTGGCGGGGGTGGCATTTTGCGGGGGCAGGGCGCGGGGTTGCCGAGACACGCCCTCTTCGCGCACCTTCAGGGTGGGGACGCTCGCCGCCAGGTGCTCGGGCAGGCGGATGTCGATGCGGTCGAAGTGGATCTTGCCCGCCAGGGTCGCCCCGGCGGCGGGGCCCTTGAGACTGAGATCGGCATCGCCCTTGAGCTTCAACCAGTCGAAGCGGACGGGCTCGGCGTTGCGGGCGACGAGGGTCAGGTTGAGGGGCAGGCCCGGGGCGAGCAGGCCGATGTCGCCGGACAGGGTCAGGGTGCCGCTACCGGCCTGGCCGGACAGGCCCTCCAGGCGCAGCCGATCGCCCTCCAGGTTGAGATTGCCGGCGATGTGGGTGAGGTTGAGCCCGGAATTCCAGTCGCGATAGGAGACCCCGGCGAGGCGCAGCCGGCCGTCGAGCCTGGGCGCGGCCGGGGTGCCGGCGATGGTGGCGTCGAGGTTGGCCTGACCGGTGGCCTGGCGGCCATCGGCGGTGAGCAGGGGGTCCAGGAGGCCGAGGTCGATACGGCCCTCCGCCTTCAGGGCCAGGGCGCCGGGAGCCAGGGGCAGGGTGCCGCCGACCTGGCCGCGCAGCCGCAGGTTGCCCTTGGGGCCCATTTGGGCGCTGGCATCCAGGCTGTTGGCGCCGGGCTTAAGGGTCAGACTGGCCTCCAGACCGGCGGCGGGCAAGCCAAAGCCGTTGTCCTCGGTCATGCGCAGGCTGGTGGCCTTGAGGCTCAGGCGGCCCGCCGGGGCGTCCAGCGGGCCCTTGAGTTGAATTTGGGCATCGAGGAGGCCGGTGGCGACGGGTCTGCCGGCGAGGGCGGCGACCCGGTCGAGGGGTAGCTTGACCAGGCTGGCCTCCAGGTCCAGCGCGGGCAGCAGGCGGCCCTTGAGGTCGAGGGTGCCGCTCGCCAGCCCCAGCCGGAGACGGTCCACCGCCAGGCCCTCCTGGAGATCAAGGACCGCGGGGGCCAGCAGCCGCAGGGTCTCGCCATTGGCCTGGGTCTCCAGCTTGGTGAGCGCCAAGCGGTGGCCGGGGAGGTCCAGATTGGCTAGCAACCCCAGGCTGGCGGGGCCCAGGGGGGTGGTCAGGCGGGCGTCGGCCGTCAGATCCAGGGCGGAATGGGGGCCCTGGGCGGTTAGGGTCAGGTCACCCCCGGCCTCCGGGGTGGCGAGGCCATCCAGCTGGAGCCGGGCCTGGATGCCGGCCAGGGTCGGCAGATCGGCGATCTGGCCCTCCAGGCTGAGTTGGCCGATTTCGATGGCACCGGGCAGGCGCAGGCCCTTACCCGTGGCGTTGAGGTGAGCCTGGGTCGCGGTCAAGTTCAGGTGCAGGTCGAGGCTGCCGGCCAGTTCCTGGCCCAGGAGGGGGGCCAGGTCGGCGAGCCGGCTGGACGCCAGCTTGAGTTCGCCCTGGGGTAGGGTGGCGCCGGCGGGCAGGTGCATCTGGCCGCTGGCGGCGATGCCGGCCAGATGGCTGCCGTCGAGGGTGAGGTTCAGGGCGCCATCCGCCGCGCGGTCGGCCAGGAGGTGGAGGGCGAGGGGCTGGCCGCCCCAGTCGCCGCCCAGGGTCAGGTCGCCACTCGTCGCGCTCAGGTTGGCCGCGAGGTGGCCACTGATCTTGGCGGGGCCGAGTTGGGTATGACGGGCGTCCAGGGTCAGGTTGGCGCTCAGGTCGGTGGCCGGGGCGGCGGCATCCGCCTGACTGGGCGGTGGCCAGCCGGCGAAGGCGCCCTCGGCCTGGAGCCGGCCGGACCAGTCGCTGGCCAGGACGGCGAGGTCGGGGAGGGCCAGGGACCAGCGCAGGGCGTGGGGCGGACCCGCTCCGCAATCGCTAGGCGGCGCCAGGGGCGGCGCCTCCGGGCCCGAATCCACGGGGGCACAGCCCCGGGCCAGGACCTCCAGCTTGGCGCCCGCGATGCCGGCGCTGGCGAGTTGCCAGGTGTCGCCCACCTGGGCGGCGGTCACCGCCAGGCGGGCCTGGGGACCCAGGAGGCCCAGGGTCGGTCCCGGGGCGCGGGTCAGGTTTAATTCGCCCTCGGCCTCGAGCCGCGGCGGGTGACCGGGGGTCTCGTCGAGGGCGAACCGAGCCTCGATCCGGGCCTTACCCGCCAGGTCTTGCCCAGTCAGGGATGCCAGGGTGGCGAGATCGGCCAGGGTGAGGGTCGCCTGTCCCGCCAGCTCGCCCAGTTGGCCCTGGGCCGAGAATTGGGCGATGGGGTGATCGAGGGCGAGGCGGAAGGGTTGGCCGGGCTCCCGGGGCGCGATCTCGGCGGTCAGGCGCAGGGGCTGATCGGCGAATTCGGGCGGGGCCCGGGGGATGCTGGCGCCCTTGGCCAGGCCCTCCAGGGTCAAGCGCTGGGTATCGCCCACCAGGTGGGCCGTCAAGTGCGACAGCCCCGACTCGCCATAGGCAAGACCGGCCGCGTCCAATTGGGCCTGGCCCTGGGGGGCGGTCCAGGCGCCACTGAGATCGGCATCCAGTTGGATGGACTGCCAGGCCAGGGTCGCGCCCTCCGGGAGGGCCAGGGACAGTGCCGGCAGTCGAGCCCGCACCTTGAGGTCGGCGGCGGCCTGGGTCTCCAGATCGAACTGGCCAGTCGCCGTGGCCTGGAGGGGGCCCGCCGCCAGGTCGGCCGCGAGGGTGAGGGCCGTCCAGGGACCCGTGCCCTGGGCCGTCAGTTGCCAGCGATCCACCTCCGGGGGCAGCCGTACCCCTTGGGCCCGGAGGAGGGTGCTGATCAGGCCCTCGGGGTCTTCGTGGATCTGGAGGTCGAGGCGGAGGTCCGCGGGGCTGGCCGTGAGCGCCACCTGGTAGCGGTCCGCGCGGTCGGGAGTCTGGAGGTTGACCTGGGCCGCGAAGTCGTCGAGACCGGTCAGGGTTCCCTGGCCCGTGACGCTCAGGGCGGGCGCCCCGGGCGCCACTTGGCCCAGGGTCAGCCGCTCGATGGCGAGGTGGCGCAGGGCCACACGAGGCAGTTGGAGGGGGGTGGATGGCTCCGTGCTCGCCGCGTAGGCCGGGAGCCGGTCCAGGGCCAGGGTCGTGGCCGTCAGGGACTCGACCTGGATCTGGCCTCGCCAGAGCGGCCAGGGGTTCAGGTCCAGGGCCACATCTTCGACCTGTAGCCAGACGCCCGCGTCGTCGCGGATTTCCAGCCGGGCCAGGCGCGGGCTCAGGGGCAACTGGCCCGCCAGGCCCTCGACCTGGACCAGGCCGCCGCTCAGGGAGACGATCTGGCGGGCGATGAAGTCTTGCCCCGGCCCGGTGTTGGCGGCCACCAGGAGGGCGGCGACCAGGAGAAGCGGCAGGCCCGTCAGGATGAGGAGGAGGCGTAGCAGGCGGCGCATGGTCAGTAGGCCTGGCCGATGCCGATGTAAACCTGGACCGCGGGATCGCCGGCGTCATTGTTCAGCGGGGTGGCGAGATCCAGCCGGACCGGCCCCACGGGGGTGTGATAGCGGATGCCGGCGCCCACGCCGACGGCCCAGGTGCCGGTGCCGGGGAAATTCAGGTCGGAGACGGCACCCGTGTCGGCGAAGAGGGCGCCGCCCCAGTTCCCCCAGAGGCGCTGGCGCAGTTCCAGGCTGGTTTCCAGCAGGTTGCTGCCGCCTTTGGGCTGGCCCGTGAGGGTTTGGGGGCCGATGGATTGGTAGGGGTAGCCACGGACCGAGCCGCCGCCACCGGCGTAGAAGCGCCAGTCCGGGGGTACCTGGTCGGCGGAGGCGCCGAAGATGCGGCCAATGGAGAGGCGGCCGGCGACGATGGAGCGTCCCGATTCCCGCTTACCGCTGGTGAGGCGCGTCAGGTCCAGGTAGGCGGTCCCGGTGGCGCGCAAGTGGATGAAGTTGCTGGCGTCGCCGCTCAGGACCTGGGTCGGGGCCACCCGGGCGTCCAGGCGCGCGCCCTCGCGGGGGTCGAGGAGGTCGCCGGCCCCGTTGTATTTGAGGGTCAGGGGCAGGAAGGCCAGGTGGTAGTCGCGGGTGATGTCGTCCTGGGTGATCCGGGAACGCTCCATGCCGACGCCCAGGCCGGCGCTGAGGTTTTCGCTGAA
>JADZBU010000406.1 GCA_020851955.1 Chromatiaceae bacterium
ACGGCGTGGAAAAAGACGTGCTGGGCCCAGATCGCCAGGTCCAGGGCGATCACTGCCAAAGGGATCGCAAGCCAGGGGTTGAGGGGGAATTGATTAAGCAGGCCCCAGCCCTGGGCGGTGGCCGTCGCCGCCAGCCCCACGGCCGCGACGGGGAAGAGCAGCCGCAGCATCAGGGTATTGAGCACCACCAACCCCAGATTACTGGACCAGCGTCGCACCTTGGAAACCGACAGGGGCCGCCGGGGGGCGCGCCACTCCCACAGGGCCATGGCGGCGAAGATGCCAAAAAAGGCGCCGAGACGGATGGCCGCCTCATGGGTCTGGACGAAGCTATCCACGGTCGTCTGCCTCCGATTCCCGGTCTTGATAGGACTAGGAACTTAGTCTGGCAGATCGCCGGTATTCATTCAACCAAAAAGTTGAACGTAACCGCGTCCCCGCGCGGAGGGGCTCGCCGCGCGCCGCGGGGTCCTGATCAGCGTGCCTGGGCGGAACGGATTACCTTGATGGCCAGCAGGAGCCAGGGCGTGGCGTGCAGGATGAGGTCGAAGATGTCGATCGGGCGTACCAACTCCCCTTGGGCCAGCATCCCCAGCTTTTCCCAGAGGTGGGGTTCGGGCACGAAGGGCGCGAGCCCCAGGGTCAGGGCGGCGACGATGAAGAGGGTGAGGGGCAGGCGGTCGATCCAGGCGAGCATAGGGTGGTGCCAATCATGAGGGGGTGAGAGGGCTGGACCCCGTTGGCGACAGGAGCCAGGTCGCTACGCTCGGCCGCGTGCCGGCGATTGAAGCCGTTATACTGAGCGTCCCGTCCTTATTCAACAAGGACATCGATTGTTCCGGCGCCCTTCCAGCGAGCCCCACCCATGCCCCTAGCCTCGAGCCCCAAGCACGCCCTGTTCGACCATCTGGCGGTCGTCGCCCGCGCCCTGGGCCATGGGGCGCGTCTCGAATTGCTGGATTATCTCGCTCAGGGGGAGCGGAGCGTCGAGGATCTGGCCCGGGTCGCCGGCCTCTCTCTCGCCAATACCTCCAAGCACCTGCAGCAGCTCAAGGCCGCCGGGCTGGTCCAGGCGCGACGGGACGGCAAGCATATCCGCTACCGGCTGGGGGATGAGCGGGTCCTGGACGCCATGGCGGTGCTGAGGGCGATCGCGGCGGCGCATATCAGCGCGGTGGAAGACCTGGTGGCCAGCTACCTCAAGGGTCGCGATGCCCTGGAACCGGTGCCCGCCCAGGAACTGCTGGACCGGGTGCGGGATGGCCTGGTGACCCTGCTCGACGTGCGCCCTCCGGAGGAGTATGACCAGGCCCACGTGGCCGGGGCCCTGAACGTCCCTCTGGAGCAGCTGCGGGAAAGGCTCGGGGAGTTGCCGAGGGATCGGGAGGTGGTGGCTTATTGCCGCGGCCCCTGGTGTGTCTTGTCCTTCGAGGCCGTGGCGAAGCTGCGTGAGGCTGGGTTTGCCGCGCGGCGCCTCCAGGATGGCCTGCCCGAGTGGCGCCGGGCCGGGCTGCCGGTGGTCACTCATTGACCGACCCTTCCGTGGCCATCCCCGGCCCCCGATGAGCCGCCAGAGACCTTGATGCCCCTGCCGCCGGCCCAAGATGGCCGGGTGGGATGGTCAGGAGCCGTAACGCATGAATAAACCCGAATCACCAACCGCTGGCCTCGCGGTGCCACGGGGGCGACTGAGCCGCTTCTGGCATCTGGGGCGCGCGAGTGCCGATCTGATCGCCGGGGTGGGGGTGCGGGGCATGGTGGAACTGGCCCGCTCCAAGGGTTCCGAGTCCAGTCGTATCCACTTGAGCCCGGAGGCGACCCGGCGTTTCACGGACCGGCTGGCGCGGATGCGCGGCGCGGTCATGAAGATGGGGCAATTGATGTCGCTGGACGGGGCCGATGTCCTCACGCCGGAGGCAGCTGAAATACTGGCGGCCCTGCGCGATCGCGCCGAGCCCATGCCTCTGAGCCAGCTCATGGTGGTCCTGGATGCCGAGTATGGCCCCGGCTGGCAGCGTCAGTTCCGCCGCTTCGCCTTCACCCCGATCGCCGCCGCCTCCATCGGCCAGGTCCACCGGGTCGAGACCCGGGACGGCCGCCATCTGGCGCTGAAGATTCAGTTCCCCGGGGTGCGCGAGAGCATCAATAGCGATATCGACAATCTGGCCTTTCTTGGCCGCACCCTGGGCCTGGCGCCGCGGGGCATGGATCTGGGTCCCCTCTTCGCGGAGGCGCGCCGGCAGTTGCATCGCGAGGCCGACTATCACGCCGAGGCGGACTCCCTGGAACAGTATGCCGCCCTGATCGGCGCGGATGGGGACTTCCGGGTGCCTGCTGTTCACCGCGACCTCTCCACCGCGCGGGTGCTGGCCATGGACTTTGCCGAGGGGGTCCCGGTGGATCGGCTGGCGGATGGCGACTATCGGCGCGCCGAGCGCGATCGCGTCGCGTCCCTGCTGACCCGCCTGGCGCTGCGCGAGCTGTTTGAGTTTGGCCTGGCTCAGACCGATCCGAATTTTGGCAACTTTCTCTACGATGCCAACAGCGGCCGCATTGTGCTGCTCGATTTCGGCGCCGCCCAAGGCATTCCCCCCGCCCTGGCGGCCCAGTACCGGGCATTGGCGGCGGCGGCCGTCGCCGATGACCCGGTCGGCCTGCGCGCGGGTGCCCTGGCGCTCGGCTACATCGGTCCGGATGATCCCCTCGACAAGGTTACCGCCCTGGTGGAGCTGATCCGTCTGTCCAGTGAAGTCTTGCGCGCGGAGGGCGGTTACGACTTTGGCACCTCCCGCCTGATCGAGCGGGTTTTCAACCGCGGGCGGGACCTCTACTTCGAGGACGCCTTCACCCAGCTCCCCAATCCCTCGGTCATGTTTCTGCACCGCAAGTTCGTCGGCATCCTCATGCTCTGTCGCCGCTTGCGCGCCCGCGTGGACCTGGCGGGCATGTTGAGGCCCTATCTCCCCGGCTAGCCCCGGGAGGAGGGTTAATCAAAGATGTCGGCACGGTCCTGCTGGGCCGCGGCTGTCCAGAGAACCCTCATCCGCCCTTCCCGGTGTTGTTCAACACCTCGGCGCGCAGAGCGGCAAAGCGAGCCTCAACTTCTTCGTTGCTGGCATGTTGCCCATTGGCGATCTGCTCCCGCGCCAGATCCACCTTGCCACGCAAAAAATCCTCATACTCCCGCGCCTGCTTTTGGCGTTTTACGAAGTCGCGCATCAGCTCTCGCAACAGCTGGGAGGCTGGCCGATGGCTGGCCTTAGCTTCGGCCATAAAGTCGTCACGCAACTCGGGCTCCAGCTTCATCGTGAATACGGCTTCTTTAGGCATGGCGAGCACTCCGGAGAAAAAGTACTAACGAAGTATATTCTTCGTACTATCTTTTGGCGATGCGTGGATGTTAGCCATACCCAACAGGCCCCGGCCATTTGTCCCATGAACAGCCTATAAATCCCTGCTAGACTCAGACTCGATCAAAACCCCGACGCCAGTCTTGTGTAGATACCCCCGAGGGAGTGAAGGTGGGAAGAGGCCATGACAAGCATCCTCGAAATGCGTGACATCACCAAGGAGTTCCCGGGGGTCAGGGCCCTCGACCGCGTCTCCATGCGGGTCGAGGCGGGGGAGATTCACGCCATCTGCGGCGAGAACGGGGCCGGCAAGTCCACCCTGATGAAGGTGCTGTCCGGGGTCTATCCCCACGGCAGCTACACGGGCGAGATCCTGCTGCGGGGCCAACCGGTGGCCTTCAAGGATATCCGCGCCAGCGAGCAGGCCGGCATCGCCATCATCCATCAGGAACTGGCCCTCATCCCCGAACTGTCCATCACGGAAAACCTCTTTCTCGGCAACGAGGTGGCCAGGGCCGGTGTCATCGACTGGGCCCGGGCCAAGGCCCGTGCCCGGGAGCTGATGGCGCGGGTGGGGCTGCGCGAGGACCCGGACACCGCCATCAAAAATATCGGCGTCGGCAAGCAGCAACTCGTCGAGATCGCCAAGGCCCTCGGCAAGGACGTCCAGTTGCTGATCCTCGACGAGCCCACCGCGGCCCTCAACGAAGAGGACTCCGCCCACCTGCTGGACTTGTTGCGGGGGCTGCGCGCCAAGGGCATCACCGCCATCATGATCAGCCATAAGCTGAACGAGATCCGGGCCGTCGCCGACGCCATCACCATCATCCGCGACGGCCAGTCGATCGAGACCCTGCGGGTCGATGCCGGGGTGGACGAGGACCGCATCATTCGCGGCATGGTCGGCCGCTCCCTGGGGGCGCGCTTCCCGGAGCGGACCCCGAACATCGGCGCGACCTTCTTCGAGGTTCGGGATTGGCGGGTGCGTCATCCTCAGATCCCCGAGCGCCTGGTATGTAAAGACGCCCGCTTTTTTGTGCGGCGCGGCGAGATCGTCGGTTTCGCCGGCCTCATGGGCGCGGGCCGTACCGAACTCGCCCGCTCCCTGTTTGGCCATTCCTATGGCCTTTACGAGGGTGGGCAAATTCTCAAGGACGGCCGCGAAATCCGCCTGCCCACTGTCGCCGCCGCCATCCGCGCCGGCATCGCCTATGTCACCGAGGACCGCAAGAGTCTCGGCCTGAACATGCTGGACGACATCAAGGGGACCATCGTCGCCGCCGACCTCGGGCGCATAGCGCGCCACGCCGTCCTCGACCGCAACCGGGAGTACGCGGTGGCCGAGGGCTACCGCCAGTCCCTGAGCATCAAGGCCCCCAGCGTCAACGCGGGCGTCGCCAAGCTCTCCGGCGGCAATCAGCAGAAGGTGGTTCTGGGCAAGTGGCTCTTTACCGAGCCGGATCTGCTGATCCTGGACGAGCCCACCCGGGGCATCGACGTCGGGGCCAAATACGAGATTTACGAACTCATCCAGCAACTGGCGGCGGCGGGCAAGGGCGTGATCCTCATCTCCTCCGAACTACCCGAGGTGCTGGGCCTGGCCGATCGCATCTACACCCTCTGCGAGGGTGCCATCACCGGTGTCCTGGACCGGGCCGCCGCCAATCCGGAGCGTCTGATGCGGCTCATGACCACCAGCGGGACGGGAGTCCAGCCATGAAATTCCTCAAAGACCTGTTTGGCGGCGATCCGCGCCAGTTTGGCATGCTCTTCGCGTTGGTCGCCCTGGTCGCCTTCTTTCAGGTGCAAACCCAGGGCCTGATGCTGACCTCGGCCAACGTCATGAATCTGCTCAATGGCAACGCCTACATTCTGGTGCTGGCCATCGGCATGGTGCTGGTGATCATCGCCGGCAACATCGACCTGTCGGTGGGGTCCGTGGCCGCCTTCGCCGGCATCCTGGTGGCCCTGGCCTTGCGCGACTGGGGGCTCCCCACCTGGGCGGCGATACCCTTCTGCCTGGCCATAGGCGCCCTCATCGGCGCCTGGCAGGGCTTCTGGGTCGCCTATGTCGGCATACCCGGCTTCGTCGTCACCCTGGCCGGCATGATGCTGTTTCGCGGCGCCAACCAGTACGTCGGCCAATCGAACACCATCCCCGTGCCCGCGGAGATCCAGTTTCTCGGTGGCGGCTACCTGCCCGAGATCGGCCCCACCCTCGGCCCCGGCTTCAACAATCCGACCCTGCTGCTGGGCCTGGCCGCCATCCTCTGGCTGGTGCTGGGTACCCTGCGGGCCCGGCGGCTGACCCGGCGCCTCGGCGGCGAGCTGTCGCCCCCGGGGGCCATGGTCGCCCGCCTGCTGTTGCTCGGCGCCGTGATCGCCTTCCTGACCTACCTCTTCGCCAGCGGCCGGCCGGGGACCTCCTTCCCGGTGCCGGGCCTGATCCTGGTCAGCCTGGTGCTCCTCTACGGCTTCATCGCCGAGCGCACCATTCTCGGCCGCCAGGTGTACGCCGTGGGCGGCAACATCCAGGCCGCGCAACTCTCGGGCGTCAACACCCGGCGCGTCAACTTCCTGGTAATGATGAACATGTCCATGCTGGCCGCCCTGGCGGGGCTCATGTTCGTCGGTCGCGCCACCGCCTCCGGCCCTTTCGACGGGGTCAACTGGGAGCTCGACGCCATCTCGGCGGTCTTCATCGGTGGCGCGGCGGTCTCCGGCGGGGTGGGCACCGTCATCGGCTCGGTGATCGGCGGCCTGGTCATGGCGGTGCTCAACAATGGCCTGCAACTCCTGGGCGTCGGCGCCGACATGACCCAGATCATCAAGGGGCTGGTGCTGCTGTTGGCGGTGGCCTTCGATGTCTATAACAAGACCCAGGGCCGGCCGTCCCTCCT
>JADZBU010000407.1 GCA_020851955.1 Chromatiaceae bacterium
CAGGCGCTCGCTTGTACGCTCATGGGCGGCCCCCTCAGGCGGCGGGGGGTGGGGCCAGGGGCGGGCGTGACCGGCTGCCGGGCCGGGCCCGGGCCCCCGGCTGCAGCAGGGCGGCGACGGAAACACCCAGAGCGCTGGCCAGGGCCGAGAGCACGTCGAGCGTGGCGTTCTTTTGGCCGCGTTCGAGCTGGCCGACGTAGGTCTGACCAATGCCGGCCGCGGCCGCGAGTGCGGCTTGGGTCAGGCGTTGTTGCTGCCGTAGCCACCGGATATTGTGCCCGGCGACTAGGGCGGCATGATTGTTTGGATTCGTGTGCATATTTCTCCTAAACTTAGCACTGAGAGCGTTTTATTTGGTACTCATAGCGCTAATTAAAGCGCTTAAAGTACCTTTTTCGGGCAAGCCGAGGTGGAGATGACCGAATTAAATTTGGCGAGGCTGCGCAGCGCCAGGGAACGGCATGGGCTGACGCAAAGTGAACTCTCCCGGACGTTGGGCGTAACGCAGGCGTTGGCCGGCCAATGGGAGCGGGGCTATAAGGACCCGTCCCTCGCTAATCTCAAGGAATTGTCCCGCGTGTTGCGGGTGTCGCTGCCCTGGTTGCTGGGCATGGACGAAACCAGTCCGACGATTGCCGACGACCCGTCCGCCTACGCCAGCGGCCCCCCGCCGGAGCCGCGCCGCCCGCGCTATACCTCGGCGGCGGAGATCCTGGCGGACTACGATGCTCCCCTGGGGCTGCGCGACCTGGCGCAGGCGCGGGATATGGCGCGGGTGTTGCGCATCACGCCCGAGGAGTGGACGGCGCTCGGCAGCCTGGACTACCCCGGAGGTCTGACCCTGGAGGGTTACTGCGGGCTGCTGGGGATGCTGCGCACGTCCTCCCTGCAGGCTAACCAGCAAGCGATGGAGCAGCGGCCCGGGCGGAAGGTGAGCGAGATCGCGTCCGCGTGAAAGTAGCGTGAAAGTGGGTGGACGTTTGCGGTCCATCTGAGTCCTCTATTGGCACGCTTACGGCTGGGGTGGCGGCGTAAGTGGTTGTTATTAAATGGTCAACCTAAGAGAAAGTGCCAGCGCCAGACTCGTCCTCAAGGAGCAGACCCAGGAGGCTGAGGGCGTTTATGCCATTTTCGAGGACATCACCCAGCGCAAGCAGGCCGAGCAGGAGATCCTGGCCCTCCATGCCGGCCTGGAACAACGGGTGGCGGAACGCACCGCCGCCCTGGCGGCGGAGATCGCCGAGCGCCAGCGGCTGACGGAGCAGTTGTCCGTCCGCGAGGCCCATTACCGCCGGCTCAATGCCGATTTGGAACACCATGCGGAGGAACGCATTGCCCAAATCCGCGCCGCCGGCGCCGCCTTGAGGGAAAGCGAGGCCCGCTACCATGCCGCCTTTGAGGGTTCCCTGGATGCAATCGTCATCAGTCGGTTGGAGGGCGGGGTGTATCTGGATGTCAACCAGGGGTTTGTCGATATCACGGGCCATGAGCGGGATGCGGCGCTCGGCCGGACGGGAATCGAACTCAACATCTGGGCCGACCCACGGGCGCGAGGGGCATTGATCGATCAGGTGCGCCAGCTCCAGAAGGTGCACAACTTCGAGGCGGTCTTTCGACGCAAGAATGGCGAGGAATTCTGGGGCCTGATGGCCGTCACCCAAATCGAGTTCGCTGGCATCCCCTGCCTGCTATCCGTAACGCGGGATATCAACGAGCGCAAGCAGTTGGAGCAGGCGTTGCGCCAGGCACGCGATGCCGCCGAGACCGCCAACCAGGCGCTACGGGAGGCCAACGCGGAACTCAACCAGCTCGCCACCACGGATAGCCTCACCGGCATCTGGAACCGGCGTTACTTCGAGCAGGCCACGACCTTCGAAATGGCCCGAACCCATCGCTACGGCGACCCCCTGTCCGTGGTGATGTTCGATATCGACCATTTCAAAATCGTCAACGACCGTTATGGTCACCAGACGGGTGACGCTATTCTCGTGGCCTTGAGTCAGCGGGTCCGCCAAAACCTGCGCGCTGCGGATGTCCTGGCGCGCTGGGGCGGAGAGGAATTCGTGGTGATGCTGCCTCACTGTGGGGCGCGGGATGCCGAGAAGCTGGCGGAGAAATTGCGGGCCTTGATCGCGAACCAGCCCTTCCCCCCCGTCGGCTCGGTGACCTCCAGCTTCGGCGTGGCGACCTTCCAGCCCCAGGACACCCTGGATGACTGGCTGAAACGGGCCGATGACGCCCTCTATGAGGCCAAAGCGGCGGGCCGCAACCAGGTGCGTCAAGCGCGGTGATAAACCCGGCCGACCAACTGGCCAGGTTCACTTCAGGTGGATAGATCTTGTTCGCCTAAATCGGCGGCCAGGACGACGCGGCCTTTACCTTCCCGTTTGGCCCGATACAGGGCGGCATCCGCCGCCGCATGCAGGGCCGCGGGGGTTTGCCCCTCGGCCGGGAAACGCGCGATGCCGATGCTCGCGGAGACGCGCCGGCCCTTCCCTATGACCGGGATGGGCTCACTGATGTGCGCGATCAAGCGCCTGGCAACCTCGATCAACTCGGCCAGACTGCCGGACTGGGGTATCAAAATCAGGAACTCGTCGCCACCCCATCGACAAATGGTGTCGGTCGTGCGCACCGCATCGACCATCCGCCGCGAAACCTCCCGCAAGACCTGGTCGCCCGCCTCATGCCCGGCGGTGTCGTTAATTCCCTTAAAGTCGTCCAGGTCCAGGTACATCAAGGCACAGGATGTCTGATTACGCTCAGCCAAGAGGAGGCTGCGGCCCAACCGGTCGGTAAAAAGGGTGCGGCTGGGTAGCCCGGTCAGGGCGTCAAACAGGGCCAATTCGCGCAGCGCGGCGTTAGCGGTGGCGAGCCGTTCCTGAGCCCCCAGGACCGATGCTGCCAAGACGGTTAGCGCCAGGAATAAGAGAGTGATAATCCCCGCCACCGGCCAAAGCCAGCCGATCCGCGCGACAACCCGGTCGGTCAAGTCGCCCGCCGAGAAACCGACCACCATGACCAGGGGCAAGTCACCCACCTGGCGATAGGTGAAGAGACGCCGTATGCCGTCGAAGGCGCTCGCGGTCTCGTAAGTGCCGGAGGGTGCCTGTGCCAAGGCCGCCCACAAGGGGGTTTCCGTGGGTGTTGCCCACTTGTCGGGATTCGGCTCGGGGATGCGCGCCCGGGGGAGGTGATCCTCGGTGCCCAACAGCGTTGCCGTGTGCTCCGCGCCAGCCTGGAGGCTATGGTAATAGCGCGTGAATGACTCGGGCACGACGGTTGCGAGTACCAGGCCGCCAAAGGAACCGTCCGGGTTATCGATGCGTCGACTGATGCGGAACAAATACTTACCTGTTACCCGGCCCTTTTCCACGGGTGAAATCGATAGCCGGTCCCCGGGGGTCATTTGATGAAAGAGGAAGTACCCCCGGTCGGCGACACTGAGGTTGCGAGCCGCCGGATTGTGGGCGAGGACAATGATCCCCTCGGCGCTGATAAGGTAGAGATTCTCCACCACGGAATGATCGAATTCGAGCTCATCCACAAAGCGCTCGGTCTGGGCGATCGAGCCCGTCTGCTGATAGACCCAGCGCATTCCGTGGAGGAAGGCATCCACCTGATTGATTAATTGCAGGGTGTGCTCGGTAAAGGCGTTGACGGTCTTGTTCGCCTCGCCGGCCGCGCTGGCGGCCTCGGCACGATAGCTATGATGGTAAAACCAGGCGGAACCGCCCAAGATGGCGAGACAAGTCAGGCCAGCTACCAGCCAGAGCAGCCAGAGGCGCGGCTTGATTGCAGGCGCGGGTTGATGATTCGCCTCCCCAAGGGCCTTCTCGACATCCTTCATCGTCCGCGCCCCTTCACATTACGGCTACAGGCTGGCTGGTGGCGGTGTGGTTCGTTAAACGTTCAAGCTTCGGGAGATTACTAACCTCGGAAACCAACAGTCCATGTTGCTTTAGCTGTCGCTTTACGAGGGACGGAGCGGAACGGATATTGCCGAGAAAAACCCCCGGATCTACCGGGGGATGGAAGACTATTTAACTAAAGTCTGCTTAAACACGTTAAAATTCAAATTTGTAAATGGAGCTATTCGCTTCATATCAAAACTATAGCATTTACCGTTTGGATACTGGACATTAGGAATAGTCATAATCCCAGTCGTTGGGGAGAATGTTCCGATCGCACCCTGAGGACATCCGCTCGGTATGTTGTTATAAGATCCAACAGACAACCTCTGAGTCGAATCCGAATCCCAAACAATTGTAAATGCCAGATCTTCATCAAAGTGTTGATCAAACGACCACTGCTCCATCAAGAATGTTTTTGGAACGAGTAGATAATCGCAAAATGAAGAACCCTTTGGTGCGCTAGTAAGTTTCCAGTCGTATTGGTCGTTTTTTTGTATTACGTTAAAACTAGAAGAGCATATGAATGGCGAAGCACTAACAGGAATGATTTTTATCAATACATTAGATTGCGCGTTAGTACATCCGATACGCCATGCTAACAAATCAAAAGCAGTGGTTCCTTTGCTAAATCTCTTTTTCCAAACCGTACCACTAGGGGTTGTTGGAAGCGGCGTCTTCACGCAAAATGGGTTTATTGCCAGCACTTCAAACGATTCTGACCCAGCTAATCGATCACCACTAAACAACCACCGGCTGAAAGCCGGTGGGTTTAAGTTACGGACTGAAAGTCCGGATACGCGTCGACTGAACGACGCGTCTAAGGTTCAACCTGAAAATCTTTCGCCGGATCGGGCTCAAAGTGA
>JADZBU010000408.1 GCA_020851955.1 Chromatiaceae bacterium
CCGAGCACCGGGTGGAGGAACTGGCGCGGCGCTTCGAGGATGACGGGGTCACCGCTATCGTCTATACCGACATCGGGCGCGACGGCATGATGACCGGACCCAACGTGGCCGCCACCCGCGCCCTGGCGGAGGCCATCCGCATCCCGGTCATCGCCTCCGGGGGCATCACCAACCTGGACGACATCCGCGCCCTCTGCGCCGTGGCCGGCAGCGGTATCGAGGCCGCCATCACCGGCCGGGCCATCTACGAAGGCACCCTGGACTTCGCCGAAGGCCAGCGCCTGGCCGACGTCCTGGCGAACGGCTGAACCAGCCCCTGGCGTCCCGGGCTTTCCCGACAACCTCACTGCACAACCGTGGTATTCGCCATGACGACAGACTGGCTCGACGCCATCAAATGGAATGACCAGGGTCTGGTCCCCGCCATCGCCCAGGAGACCGGCACCGGTAAAATCCTCATGATGGCCTGGATGAACCGCGAGGCCCTGGCGGCGACCCAGGCCAGCGGCCACGCCGTCTATTGGTCCCGCTCCCGGGGCAAGCTCTGGCACAAGGGGGAATCCTCCGGCCACGAGCAGACCGTCAAGGCCCTGCGCCTCGATTGTGACGCCGATGTCATCCTGCTGGAGGTGGAACAAAAGGGCGGTATTGCCTGCCACACCGGCCGCCATCACTGCTTTTACCGCGAGTTGCGGTACGGCGCCTGGACGGAGGTCGAGCCGGTGCTCAAGGACCCCAGCGCCATCTACGGCCATTAACGCATGAGCGACATCCTCGAACGTCTGGCCCGAGTGCTGGAGGAACGCAAGCAGGCCGAGCCCGACAGCTCCTACGTCGCCCGCCTCTACGCCAAGGGTCTGGACGCCATCCTCAAGAAGATCGGCGAGGAGGCCACCGAGACCGTCATGGCCGCCAAGGATGGCGATCCGGACCGGATCACCGCCGAGGTCGCCGACCTCTGGTTCCACTGCCTGGTGCTGCTGGCGCAGCAAGGGCTGGGCCCGGACCAGGTCCTCGCGGAACTCGACCGGCGCTTTGGGCTGTCGGGGATAGCGGAGAAGGCGTCCCGGACCTAGCCGGGAACCCAGGCCCCATCCGGGGCGGTTCAGGTCCGATATTCGGCGTTGATCTTGACGTAATCGTAAGAGAGATCGCAGGTCAGGACCTGGGCGCGGGCCTGGCCTCGGCCCAGAGCGACCCGGATGCCAATCTCGGGACCCGCCATGGCGGCTCGGCCCGCCTGCTCGGTATAGCCGGGATCGCGGCCGCCGTCGCGGACGACCAGGGTATCCCCGAGCCAGATGCGCACCCGGTCGATGTCGAGCCCCGCCAGGCCCGATCGCCCCACGGCGGCCAGAATGCGACCCCAGTTGGGGTCCGAGGCAAAGAGGGCCGTCTTGACCAGGGGCGAATGGGCAATGGTATCGGCGACGCGACGAGCCTCCCCGCCATCCGCGGCCTCTTCCACCACCAGGGTCACCAGTTTGGTTGCCCCCTCCCCATCGCGCACGATGGCGGTGGCCAGTTCCTGGCACAGCTCCCCTACCGCGCCACACAAGGCACGATAATCCGCCGAATTCGCCTCCAAGAGGGGGGCATTGCCCAGGGCGCCGGTGGCGGCCAGGACGCAGGCGTCATTGGTGGAGGTGTCGCCATCCACCGTGATCGCATTGAAGGAGGTCGCCACCGCCTCCGCCAGGCAGGCCTGCAAGAGCCCACCTTCCACCGCCACATCGGTCGCCAAAAAAGCCAGCATGGTCGCCATGTCGGGGCGGATCATGCCCGAACCCTTGGCGATGCCGGTCACCACCGCCCGGCGTCCCGCGATCACGAAGGGGCGCGAGACCAGCTTGGGCCGGGTATCCGTGGTCATGATGGCGCGGGCGGCCCGGGGCCAGGCTTCGGCATCCAGGCCGGCCAGGGCGGCGGGCAGAGCCGCCGCCAGGCGATCGACGGGCAAGGGCTCGCCGATCACCCCCGTCGAAAAGGGCAGCACTGCCTCGGCACTACAGGCCGCCAGGGCGGCGAGGGCGGCGCAACTGGCCTCGGCATCGGCCAGGCCCCGGTGACCCGTGCCGGCGTTGGCGTTGCCGGAATTGATGAGCAGATAGCGGGGGGCGGCGGCCGCCAGATGGCGGCGGGCCAGGATCACGGGCGCGGCGCAGAAGGCATTGCGGGTAAAGACCGCCGCGCATTGGGCACCCGGGGCCAGTTCCAGGAGACAGAGGTCTTGCCGGTTTTGGTAGCGAATACCGGCGGCCACCGCCGCCAGTCGCACCCCCGGTACGGCTGCAAAGGGAATCGACTCGTCACTCATCACCGCCACCCACCTGGCCCCTGGGCCTCAATGTTCGATGGTGCGCGAGAACCCCGAGCGACCTTCACTCGGCGGGATGGCGCCGGGGCCAAGACCAGATGCAACTGGCTCAAGACGCCTTCCCGTGGCAGTGCTTGAATTTCTTGCCCGAGCCGCAGGGACAAGGCTCGTTGCGACCGACCTTGCGGTCCTCGCGCACATAGGGTTGCTCATGCTCGCGCCCCCCACCGGGAGGGGGCCCGGCGGGCTCCTCGGGCGCGGTGAGCCCATGAAATTCCTCGTGCTTGAACTCGAACTCACGCTCCGGGACCTGGCGCGGTGGTGGGGGGACCGCCCCGCCCTCGGTGGCCAGTTGCAGCCGCGCCAGGGTACCCACCACCTCCGACTTGATGCTGTCGAGCATGGCGGAGAACATCTCGAAGGCCTCGCGCTTGTATTCCTGCTTGGGATTCTTCTGGGCATAGCCGCGCAGATGAATGCCCTGGCGCAGATAGTCCATGGCGGCGAGGTGGTCCTTCCACTGGGTGTCCAGGGTCTGGATCATGACGGCCTTCTCGACCTGGCGCATGACCTCGGGTCCCACCTGCCCCTCCTTGTCCCGGTAGCGCTCCGCCAGGTCGTCCAGGACGCGCTGGCGCAGGGTCTCCTCGTGCAGGGCATCATCGCTCTCCAGCCAGTGGCGCAGAGGCCAGTCACCGCCGACGAGGTCGCTCAAGGCCCGTTCGGCGCCTACCAGATCCCACTGCTCCTCCAGGCTCTGGGGCGGGATATAGCGGTCCAGGAGGGCCCCCAGGACATCGGCGCGCCAGACGGCGATGGTATCGGAGACGTCCCGGGCATCCATCAACTCGCGTCTTTGCTGATAGATGACCTTGCGCTGGTCATTGGCGACGTCGTCGAATTCGAGCAATTGCTTGCGGATATCGAAGTTACGGCCCTCGACCTTGCGCTGGGCATTCTCGATGGCCTTGGTCACCCAGGGGTGCTCGATGGCCTCGCCCTCCTGCATGCCGAGCTTCTGCATCATGGCCCCGACCTTCTCGGAGGCAAAGATGCGCATTAGGCTATCTTCCAGGGACAGGTAGAAGCGGCTGGACCCGGGGTCGCCCTGGCGGCCGGAACGGCCTCGCAACTGGTTGTCAATGCGGCGGGATTCGTGGCGCTCGGTGCCCACGACATGCAGACCGCCCGAGGCGAGCACCTGGGCGTGGCGTAGCTTCCAGGCCTCCCGGGCCGCCTGGCGCAGGGCCTCGTCCTTGATCTCCTCCAACTCCGCATCCAGGCTCCCGCCCAGCACGATGTCGGTACCACGACCCGCCATGTTGGTGGCGATGGTCACGGCCCCGGGCCGGCCGGCCTGGGCGATGATGCCGGCCTCGCGCTCGTGCTGCTTGGCGTTCAGCACCTCGTGAGGAATCTTCTCCGTCTTGAGGAGGCCGGAAATGAGCTCCGAGGTCTCGATCGAGGCCGTGCCGACCAGGGCCGGCTGGCCCTTCTTCACGCAGTCGCGGATGTCTTCGATGATGGCCTGGTACTTCTCCTTGGCGGTGAGATAGACCAGGTCTCCGCGATCGTCGCGGATCATGGGCTGGTTGGTGGGGATGACCACCACCTCCAGACCGTAGATCTGCTGGAATTCGTAGGCCTCGGTATCGGCCGTGCCGGTCATGCCCGCCAATTTTGGGTAGAGGCGGAAGAGATTCTGGAAGGTGATGGAGGCGAGGGTCTGATTTTCCTGCTGGATGGCCACCCCCTCCTTGGCCTCCACCGCCTGGTGCAGGCCCTCGGACCAGCGCCGCCCGGGCATGGTACGGCCGGTAAACTCGTCCACGATGATGATCTGGCCATCGCGGACGATGTATTCGACGTTCCGGTGGAAGAGGACGTGGGCGCGCAGGGCGGCATAGACATGGTGCATGAGGGCGATGTTGGCCGGATCGTAGAGGCTCTCCCCCTCGCCAAGCAGGCCCATGTCCGACAACATCTCCTCGACATGCTGGTGGCCTTCCTCGCTCAGGAAGGCCTGGCGGGCCTTCTCGTCCAACGAGTAGTCGCCGGGACCGAAGTCCGGCTTACCCTCCTCGTTGGTGATGGGGTCCTGGCGCGTCAGGCGCGGGATGATGGCGTCGATCTTCTTATAGAGGTCGGTGTTGCCCTCGGAGGGACCCGAAATGATGAGTGGAGTCCGGGCCTCGTCGATGAGGATGGAGTCCACTTCGTCCACGATGGCATAGAAGGGGTCGCGTTGGACGCGCTGCTCCGGCGTAAAGGCCATATTATCGCGCAGGTAATCGAAGCCGAATTCGTTGTTGGTGCCGTAGGTGATATCGGCGGCATAGGCCTCGCGACGGGTAACGGCCCGCAGATATCGGTAACCCGGGCCGCCGGCGGTCGGTTCAAAATCAAAATCCAGGGCATAGGAGGCGGCGTCCGGGCCCAGGCCGCCGGAGGAGTTGATGACGCCAACCGAGAGCCCCAGGAAGCTGTAGATACGTCCCATCCAGGCCGCGTCGCGCCGAGCCAGGTAGTCGTTGACCGTGACCACATGCACACCCTTGGCAGGCAAGGCATTGAGATAAGCGGCCAGGGTGGCCACCAGGGTCTTACCCTCGCCGGTACGCATCTCGGCGATGCGGCCGTCGTTGAGCACCATGCCGCCGATCATCTGGACGTCGAAGTGGCGCATACCCAGCACCCGGCGACCGGCCTCGCGCACGACGGCGAAGGCCTCGCCCATCAAGGTGTCCAGGTGGGCGCCCTGGGCCAATCGGCTCCGGAACTCGTCGGTCTTGGCCAGCAAGGCCTCGTCGGTGAGGGTTTCCACCGCCGGCTCCAGGGCGGTAATCTCCGCGACCGTCTTGGACATCTTCTTCACAAGCCGATCATTGCGGCTGCCGAAGACCTTTTTGAGCAGATTAGTGACCATGCGAGGAATTGTCCGGAGTAGGAAAAACTAGGGAAATAATACCGCAAGAGCGGTCGGGAAGCCGAACCCGATTGCCCCAAGCACCTATCGGCCGGGGCTGGATCGGGTCCGGAAGGGGGTCTGTCGGGGCCGGAACCAGCCCAGGAAGCGTGAAGAGGCCTACTTGGGGAGATCCAGGCCCGCCAAGCGCAGCGGATTCATGGCCACGCCATCCCTCAGCACCTCGAAATGGAGGTGGGGCCCGGTGGAGCGACCGCTGTTGCCCAAGGTGGCGATCACCTGGCCCTTGGTCACCAGATCGCCCACCTCGACCAGCAGTTTTTTGCAATGGGCGTAGCGGGTCACCAGCCCATTGGCGTGGCGGATATCCACCGTTCGCCCATAGCCACCGACCGAGTCACTGAAGATGACCAGGCCATCGGCCACGGCCAGGATGTCGCTGCCCATCTTGCCGGCATAGTCGATGCCACTATGGAAGCCGCGCCCGCCATGAATGGGGTCCTTGCGCACGCCAAAATAGGAAGAGACGTAACCGGATCGGACCGGGAGACCCGTGACCAGGCTCTCCTCCCCCAATTCCCGCTCCATGGTCAGCTGGTCGAGCAACCTGAGCTTGCGGCCGCGATCCAACAATTGATCGGACAGGCGGGCCATCTCAAAGGCGAATTCATCCGCCGAGGACGGCAGGGTCTCATGGGGTTCGGGACCCCCCTGAGGCGGGGTATACTGAAAGTCGAATTCCTCGGGACTAAGACCGGCCTTTTCGACCAGTCGCTCGCCGAGGGCGTTGAGGCGCAGGATTTCCGCCTGCATCTGACCGAGCTTGAGGCTCAGGGCATCGAGTTCGCCGGAGGATTCCAGCTCACTGAACGCGAAATCATCGCTTTTCTGCTGGACCAGGGAGGCCAACAGCAGGGAATTCCGATCGCCGTCTGCCTCGCTCGCCAAACGGATTTGACCGTACCAAAAGCCGGCGGCACCCGCGCCAGCAACGACCAGGGCAAGGACCAGGACACTGAGCCAAAGCTGCGTCCGGGGCCCAATGCCAACATGACATCGGTGCGAAATGCAGTTTTTCATCCAGTAATTCCGTTGCAAAAAACTTGGTTATCTTACCGGACGACTGCCTCCCCGCCAAGCAAAAAATGGTCAAGCCCCCCTCCAGGGCCGCCCACATGGCAAGTAAATCGCTATAAATCAATATCCTGTAACCACCTATGGACCTCTTTACCCCATGGCCCCCAGACCCCTTCGCCACGCCCTGCGCTGCGTGAGCGACAGCGAAACCCGCGGCGCGCTGCTAGCCCTCGTCGACCGGCAGCGCCAGTTATTGCAGGATGTCCGCGCCCGCCTGTCACCGCCGCTCGACGCCCATTGCCTCTACGCCACCCTGGAGGAGGGCAAGCTGACCCTGATCACGGACTCACCGGCCTGGGCCTCGCGGCTCCGCTTTCAGGCCCCGGAACTGACGGCCAATCTGAGCAGCACCCAGGGGGAAATCGAGGCCTGCCAGGTCCGCGTCCAACCCTTGGCGGTGGCCCGGCGGGCCCTGGAAATGGAGAGACCCAGGGCGCGGATGTCCTCGGCCACGGCCGCCCTGCTCCGGCAGGCGGGGGAGGCTCAGGGTGATACGGAACTTGGGCGGGCGCTGTGCCGGCTGGCACAAGCCGGAGCCGGGGACCTTTAACCCCGGCCCGGCTAGCAGGCCCCGGGGGGAAGGGAGAGTATCAGGCGATGGCCAACTGCAGGCGGCGGACGCGCGCCGGAGCGGCGCCATCCTCCTCGTAGGTGACCTCTTCCCAGGCGGAGCGGTCGGCGATCAGGGCGCGCAGAAGCTGATTATTCAGCCCATGACCCGATTTGTAGCCCCGGAAGGCCCCAATCAGGGAATGCCCCAGGAGATAGAGGTCGCCGATGGCGTCGAGGATCTTATGGCGGACAAACTCGTCCTCGTAGCGCAGTCCTTCCTCGTTGAGCACCCGGTAGTCATCCACCACCACCGCGTTATCCATGCTCCCACCCAGGGCCAGGTTCTGTTGGCGCAGGGCCTCGATGTCGCGCAGAAAACCGAAGGTGCGGGCCCGGCTGACCTCCTTGACGAAAGAGGTTGCGGACAGATCGACGGTCGCCGCCCGGGTGCGGGAGGGGAAGGCCGGGTGATCGAAATCGATGGCAAACTCCACCTTGAAGCCATCATAGGGCTCGAACATGGCGTACTTGTCACCGTCCTCCACCCTGACCCGGCGTTTGATGCGGACAAAACGCTTGGCGCGCTTCTGCTCCTCGATGCCCGCCGACTGGATCAGGAAGACGAAGGGGCCGGCACTGCCATCCATGATGGGAACCTCCGCCGCGCTGACATCCACATAGGCATTGTCGATGCCCAGGCCGGCGAAGGCCGAGAGCAGATGCTCCACGGTGGAGATGCGCACGCCGTCCTTGACCAGGGTGGTGGAGAGGCGGGTATCGCCCACATTCAGGGGACAGGCGGGGATATCCACCGGTACGGCGAGATCGGTGCGGCGAAAGACGATGCCGGTGTCCGGAGCCGCGGGGCGCAGGGTCAGGTAGACCTTGTCACCGGTGTGCAAGCCGACGCCCGTGGCGCGGATGACATTTTTGAGCGTACGCTGCCTGATCATCGCCCCTCTCCTCTTGGTGCCCGTTGCTGAACCGGATACGGCCCGGGTCGATCCCCGTTTGGCCTAATTTATTGGGATGGCGCC
>JADZBU010000409.1 GCA_020851955.1 Chromatiaceae bacterium
TCCGGCTGGCGCCCAAGCCACGGATGGCGACGCGCCAGCCGGGGGCGCCACCGCCCGCGCCGCTGACCCGGCCAGCGCAAGCGGGGCCGCGATCCGCGACGGGCTCTCTGGGTGCGACCTTCTCGGGAATCTTCAGGCCCCGGCTCGGCCCCTGGCTGGGAGGGGTGAGCGGGCGAGCCTCGCCAGCCAGGAGCCGAGCCGGGCGGCAAAGCCGTCCCCTCGGGGGGCAGGGGGGCGCAGCTCCCCCGTTACCCTAATCCCGCAATGCTCGCATCCAGCTCTGCCGCATAGGCCACAGCTGCCCCGGTGTGGGTAGCCATGACCGCTGGCCAGCGCGGATCACTTTTCCTTTATTCCGCCAGCCGGACCCGGTTTCGCCCCGCGGCCTTGGCGGCGTAGAGGGCGTCATCCGCGCGCTTGAGCCAGGTATCCAGGGGCTCTTGGGGCTGCCATTGCGCCAGACCAAAGGAGGCTGTCACCTGGCCCGCCACCGGAAAGGGGGGATCAGCCACCAAGGCCCGGAGTTTTTCCGCCACTTGCTGGGCCTCCGCCGTCCCGCAATGGGGCAGCAACAACACGAATTCCTCTCCGCCCCAACGGGCCAGGACGTCGACCGTACGCAGATGAGCGTGGATGCGTCGGGTCAGCTCGATCAAAACCTCATCCCCGACCAGGTGGCCATGGGTGTCGTTGATGGCCTTGAAATGGTCGATATCGAAGATTAGCAGCGACAAGGGTTGCCGGTAACGCTCGGCGCGATGCATTTCCGCATCCAGGGTCTCTTCGAGGTGGGTGCGGTTCCAAGCCCCGGTGAGGCGATCCGTGGTCGCGAGGCGCTGGAGTTCCGCATTGGCGGCCTGGAGGGCCCGACGGGCCTCCTCGGCTGCCTGTTTGTCCAATACCTGCTCGGTGACATCGATCAGCACCCCCTCCCAGACCGTCGAGCCATCCGGCAAGGCCCGGGGCCGGGACTCGGCGGTGATCCACCGGACCTGGTCATGAACAATGATCCGCGTCTGGCCAAAGAAGGGTTGCTTGCGGGCAAAGGCCTCGGCATTGAGTTGCACCCAGGCGGGATAGTCGTCCGGATGCACACACGCAAAGGCCTGGAGCGGATCGCTGGCCGCTGCCTTGCGATCAAGGCCAGTCAACTCGATGAAGCGCCGGCTCATGAAGGAGAACTTGGCCATGGCGTCCCCCGGAGGTAGCACTATGGTGTAGGTCCCGACCGGAATGTTTTCCGTCAATTCGTAAGCGGTCCGCTCCAGTTGCGCCCGCAGGGTGCGTACCTCCTCCTCGGCGCTCAAGCGCGTCGCGGTCTCGCGCTGGAGCATGACCGCCCGCTGGCGTTCCGTGAACGCGAAGGCCGAGATGAGCAGTTTGCTGATGAGCAGAAACAGCAGCAGATTAAGGGGTACATACACCACCGCCAAGCCGAGATCAAAGTGGCTCACGGGGCTATCGAAGTGGCTCGGGAGAGTCTCAACAGGGGCCTGGCCGTTCTCCAGCAACCAACCGAGGGGTAAGCGGCTGAGCCCGATCAGGCACTGGGCGCTCAGGGCCAGACCCAGACCCGTGAGGGGCAGGGCCGTCTGACTGTTGCGCAGCAACGCCCATTCAATCAGCGCCCACAGGGACAAGATCAGTTGGGCCAGGACCAATAAGAATTGCTGCGATTCGTACAGATGATTGAAATCGAGGACTTCAAAGGTGTAATTGATCAGGAAGACCAGCACCGAGAGCAGCCACAGGGTCTGCAGCGGCATCGCTGTCGGTGAGGAAGGGGTGTCGCTGAAGAGCGATCGAGACGTGAGCTTCATGCTGACTCTCTCAGGAGTGATGCTTACCAGGGGTCTCGCGAATTACCCGCGAGGGGGGACGGCTTAACCCGTGATCAGTGCCCCGTTGGCCGGCGTCGCTCTTGCAGCCGGTGTGGTGTACGCTGGGCGAACGAGTCAGGAACAAGGGTCACCCCGTCAGCGAGAAGGCGCCTGGGCGGGCTCCTGACCCCAACTCAGGGCAATTGGGGCAGGACCTTGTCTTCCCATTCCCGTAGGCAGCCCGGATGGACCTGTTCGCATTTTTCCGCCCATTCCGGCAGGACGTGGGTCTGGGCGATCTCCTTGAATACCCGTATATCTTCCGGGGACGGCTCGACGAGCGTGAGCTGGTAGGGGGTGCCATTCCGACACGGACGGCCGATGATGCAGTCGGAGGCATCCTGGTGCGTCTCACGCGAGAAGCGCCACAGGTCTTCCACGTAGGCGTCAAAGGCCCCTTGCAGGATCGTCTGCTCCCGTGCCGAGAATTGGTTCCACTTCTTCAGGGAAATGGCGTACCCATTCAGCCCGAAATGCACCGCCAGGGGAAAATAATAGCGGGTGTGCTCGGTCCAGCCGGCAAAGTTGGCGGAGGCGGCGCTGGTGATCGCGCAATCCACCAGACCGATGGCCAGGGCATTCTTGGTGTCATCGAAGGGGAGGATGACCGGGGTGCCGCCCAGGGCGGCGATCAGGGTGGCCATGGAGGGGCTGGCGACCCGGACCTTGAGGCCGGCGAGGTCCGCGATCCCCTGGAGGGGGACGCGGCAAAAGAATACCTGGGGGCCAAAGGTCCAGACGCCGAGCAATTTGGCATCGAAGGTCTCGCGCAGGTAGCGATCGACGGTGTCAGTGTAGTGCAGGGCCACCCGGCGGGCCGTGTCGTAGTCCGCGTAGAGCCCCACCAGATCGATACCTTGAAGACTCGGTTCCACCTCGCTGTTTTGAATGAAGCGCAGGGAGACCAGATCGAACAGGCCGTCCTTGAGCATCTGGAGCTGATGGGTGTCCTTGAGGCCGATGGTGTTCACAGGTTGATAGGTCACCTTGAACGGGAGGCCAGTGGCGTCCGCCAGCCCCGCGAAGAAGGGTTCCTCCTTGGTTTGTTGCATCAAACCCGTGCTGACGGGCTGACCAATGACATGCAGAGGAATTTGCGCGAACATCAACCAGAAAACCGCGAACAGAATCGCGATGCCTAGAAATATCACTGACCTTATCATAATTCTTCCTGAAATCCCTCGCCCTCGCTTCCAAGATCCGCCGCTCCCGCCTTCCCGGTACCGCCACCCCCTCACGACACGCCAACCGTCAGGTCCTCACGCCGGGGCGAGGACACACCCGCCAACCTGGCAAGGTATCAGCGGGGGCTCCCCCATGAGCACTAGATAACCCATTGTCTGCTGTAGACCGCTTCACTACCGCTCACCGTCACCAACGTCGAGGACAGCAACTGGGACATACCGGTCGTAAAGAGGACATTAGACAGCGTCCGCTTGCGGTCGCCCATGACATCCACCTCTTTTCGCGAGCCAACACTATACAGCATCAGTCCGACATGCCGGTGCAGAGCGAGCTGACCGCAGCAATTCCA
>JADZBU010000410.1 GCA_020851955.1 Chromatiaceae bacterium
CCATCCACCTCGAGGATGAGGCTGGCATCCTTGAGCGCCAGAACCTGGGTAATGGCATCGCCAGCCGCCAGGCCAGAACGGGGCGGCAGGGCGAGACCGCCTGCCAGGAATGACAGCAAGAGCGCGAGCAGAAAGGCCTTTGTCATGACACCAGGGGCTCGAATAACCTCAAAGTCCCCTTAGGATAGGGCTGGCGGGCGGAAAGTACAGGGAAAATGCATCGGCACCCCTGCGTTGCCGGTGTCCCGGGCCGGGTGGTGTCTGGCGGGGCATCGGCAGGAAATCTCGGCGGGTCGGCTGTGATCGGAAGCCGCGGAATCCGTGAGGGACAACAAGATGAAGAAGGAAATGGTCGGGGTGAGAGGATTCGAACCTCCGGCCCCTACGTCCCGAACGTAGTGCTCTACCAGGCTGAGCTACACCCCGTCAGTAAGTGCGCGCGACGGCGAAATCGACCATCATTTCCAGCGAAGCGCGTTGCGCCGACTCGGGAAGCAGGGCAACCGCCTGTTTGGCGGAGGCTGCGTGTCGGCGAGCAAGCGATATAGTGTACTCAATGCCACCGGTCGAATCAATTACGGCCGCGACCTCGGCGATGCGTTCGCGCCCGCCCTGCTCGATGGCCTCCCGCAGCAGGGCCTGCTGTTCCGGCGTACCGACCGCCAGGGCGCGGATGACGGGCAGGGTCGGCTTGCCCTCGGCCAGATCGTCGCCCAGATTCTTCCCCAGTTCCTCGCCCTTGGCGCGATAGTCGAGGGCATCGTCCACCAACTGGAAGGCAACCCCCAGATGACGGCCGTAGTCGGCCATGGCCGTCTCGATCTCGGGAGGCGCGGCGGCCAGCACGGCGCCAATGCGGGTGCCAGCCTGGAAGAGGGTCGCCGTCTTGCGCTCGATGACCTCCAGGTAGCGCGCCTCGGTGGTATCGGCGTCGTTGCAGTTCAGCAACTGCAGCACCTCGCCCTCGGAGATGCGGCTAGTGGCATGGGAAAGAATGTCCATGACCCGCATGGAGCCCACATCCACCATCATTTCGAAGGAGCGCGAATAAAGGAAATCCCCCACCAGAACACTGGCGGCGTTGCCCCAGACGGCATTAGCCGTGTTGCGATGCCGGCGCTGATCCGAGCCGTCCACCACGTCATCGTGAAGCAGGGTCGCGGTATGGATGAACTCGATGACGGCCGCCAGATCGATGTGACGCTCACCCCCATAGCCGCAGGCACGCGCGCTCAAGAGCACACCCAGCGGGCGCAGGCGCTTACCCCCACTGTTGACAATGTAGTGCCCGATTTGGTTGATCAGGGCGACATCGGACTGGAGACGGCGCAGGATGAGGTCATCCACCGCCCGCAGGTCCGCGGCGACGGGGCCCCGAATTTCACTCAAGGACATTTGCGGCGAGATCGAAGGTTGTAAAAAGACACCGAGATGCTAGGGATAGCCGCCCGGCCTGTCAAGATTAATGGCAGTGCTTGTCAGGGCGGAGCAAGCGGTGGAGGGCGGCGGCGACCCGGCGACGACACCGCTTAAGACCTGATTTCACGAAAAATCAGGGAATTTTTCAAGCGCGACCGCATCGCCTCCTTGCCAGGTCGGACGAATCCTGGATCGAAACCCAAGGGAATGTTTGACTCGAACGGAGCCCAACCGCTATCATCTCGCGTCTTTGGTTAGCCGCCCGCCGTTGCGGGAGGCAGACACTGGTCATTGCTGGGGAAGGCATTCACATGTACGCGGTCATTCTAACCGGTGGCAAACAGTACCGGGTCGCCGAGGGCGACACCATCAAGGTCGAGAAGTTGTCGGTCGAGGATGGCGCCGACATCGAGCTCGACAAGGTGCTCATGGTGGCCGATGGCGACCAGATCAAGCTCGGCAAGCCCTACCTGGAAGCAGGCAAGGTCATGGCCAAGGTCAATGGCCATGGGCGCGGCCCCAAGGTCAAGATCGTCAAGTTCCGTCGGCGCAAGCATCACTTGAAGCGCGCGGGGCATCGCCAGTCCTACACGGAACTGACCGTAACCAGTATCAGCGCGGGCTGAGGAGAGCACAGGCATGGCACATAAAAAAGCAGGCGGCAGTTCTCGCAACGGTCGCGATTCGGAATCGAAACGCCTTGGCGTCAAGGTCTTCGGCGGCCAGCGCATTAACGCCGGCGGCATCATCGTCCGCCAGCGCGGCACAAAGTTTCGTAATGGCACCAACGTGGGCTGTGGCCGTGACCACACCCTCTTCGCCCTGACGGACGGCCACGTCCGCTTTCAGGTCAAGGGGCCGGATAATCGCAAATACATCATGGTTGACAGCCTCTGAGAACCACCACCCCTTGGTCCTCCCCAAAAAGCCTCGCCCGTCGGCGAGGCTTTTTGCGTTTCAGGACCGCCCGGAAACCCTGCCGCCCCGCCCTCATGACCCAGAGCCATTCCGCCGATGAAATTTGTTGACGAAGTCCGCATCCGCGTCCAGGCCGGTGATGGCGGCGATGGCTGCGTCAGTTTCCGGCGCGAGAAATTCATCCCCAAGGGCGGCCCCAACGGTGGCGATGGCGGCGATGGCGGCAGCATCCACCTGGTGGCCGACAACAATCTCAACACCTTGGTGGACCTGCGCTTCCAACGCACCTTCCGGGCCCAGCGCGGCAAGAATGGCATGGGTAGCGATAAGAAGGGCCGCAAGGGCGAGGACCTGGTCATTCGCGTCCCCGTGGGCACCCGCATCTGGGACGAGGAGACCGGCGACCAGTATGGCGATCTCTGCCAGGAGGGCCAACGCCTGACCGTCGCCCAAGGGGGCTTCCACGGCATCGGCAACGCCCGCTTCAAGTCCAGCATCAACCGCACGCCGCGCCAATTTACCCCCGGCACCCCGGGCGAGACCCGCGAGTTGCGCCTTGAACTGATCCTGCTGGCCGATGTCGGCCTGCTGGGCTTTCCCAACGCGGGCAAATCGAGCCTCATCCGCCAGGTCTCCAGCGCCACCCCGCGGGTGGCGGACTACCCCTTCACGACCTTGCAACCGCACCTGGGCGTGGTCCGACTCGGCCAGGATCACAGCTTCGTCATCGCCGACATCCCCGGCATTATCGAGGGCGCCGCCGATGGCGCCGGGCTCGGCCTGCGCTTCCTGCGCCACCTGGCCCGCACCCGGCTGTTACTGCATCTGGTGGACATAGCCCCCCTCGACGAGGGCCTGGATCCGGTCGAGGAGGTCCGCAAGATCGAGCACGAACTGGCCCTCTATGGCGAAGGCCTGATGGAAAAGGAACGCTGGCTGGTCCTCAACAAGCGCGACCTGCTGCCGGCGGCGGACTACGAGGCCCGGCGCGCCCGCCTCCTGGCTGAACTCGGCTGGACGGGCCCCGTTTACGGCATCTCCGCCCTCACCGGCTCCGGCACCGACGACCTGATGGCGGATCTGATGCGGCGGCTGGAGACCCTGCGGCTGGCCGAGCGCACCGAGGCCGAGACGGCCGCCGCCGAGGACGACTGGCATCCCCTGGGGTGATCCCCGGTCGTCCCAGGCTCATTCCCAAGCTGAACAGGCAAGCATGATAACGCGAG
>JADZBU010000411.1 GCA_020851955.1 Chromatiaceae bacterium
CGTCGCGGGTACCATCGCTAAACTCGCCCGCAAAGTCCGCCGCGTCTTCGATTATCTCGGCATGACCATGAACTCTACCCCTCGCCCCCGCCGCTTAGCGGCCGAGGGTTAGAACGGATTTGCCGTGCGTCCACCCCCTGGTCGAGCCAGAAGCGCATCACGCGGATGATGGCCTTCACCACCCGGGGGTTGTTATGGTTGAGGTCAGGCTGGTGGGAGAAGAAGCGGTGCCAGTAGTACTGTTTGGCCACCGGGTCCCAAGCCCAATTGGAGCTCTCGGTATCGGTGAAGATGATGCGGGTCTCGGCGAAGCGACGATCATCGTCGCTCCAGACATAGAAGTTGCGCTTGCTCGACCCTCGTGGAGCATGGCGGGCGGCCTGAAACCAGGGATGCTGGTCGGAGGTATGGTTGATGACCAGCTCGGTGATAACGCGCAGACCACGGCGATGGGCGGCGTCGATGAAGCGGCGGAAGTCCCGGCGGCTGCCGTAGGCAGGATTCACATTGCGGTAATCGGCGATGTCATAACCATCGTCACGCATCGGCGAAGGGTAGAAGGGCAGGAGCCAGATGCAGTTGACCCCCAGGTCACGAATGTAATCGAGCTTCTGGGTCAGACCCACGAAGTCGCCAGTGCCGTCGCCGTCGCTGTCCATGAAGGCCTTGACGTGGGTCTGGTAGATGAGAGCGTCCTTGTACCAGAGTGGATCGTCGATGAGGCTGGCCCCGTGCATCTTAAGTCTCCCGGCCTGGAAAGGTGCCCACCGTGATTTATTTTACGCCCTGACCCGGCCCTTCAGCCAGGAGGCGAAGTTGACGCCCGGGACCGTGCCGATCTCCAGCCCAGGCTTCTCCTCCTCCTCTCGGATGAACTACACTTTTTCTCGAGGGTGCGCTGGCTTCCCCGAGCCAGCCCCCGGGACTATCCATCCCTGGCCAGGAAGTAACGGCAGACTTTGCCGTTCGGCTTAACGAAGGAGGTCAGCGCGGCCCGCTACCGATGACCAGCAGCGTTCATCCCATGCCGTTCGGTGCGGAGGTCCGCCCCGGGGAGACGCGCTTCCGGCTCTGGGCGCCGGCCGCGCAAGGAGTCGAGCTATGCCTGTGGGACGGTGGTGGAGCGCGGTCCCCCGAGTGGCTAGCCCGCCCGGCTGCCGACCGCGAGCTGGCCCTGACCATGACCGCCCCAGCCGACGGCTGGTTCGAGTGTCTGGCCACGGGTGTCGGTCACGGCGACCTCTATCGCTACCGCATCGACGCTGGCCTGGCGGTGCCGGACCCCGCCTCCCGCTTTCAGCCCCTGGGAGTCCACGGCCCCAGCCAGATTGTCGATCCCGCCGCCTTCGACTGGGGCGAGGGGCCCGGTGGTGAGGATGGCTGGCACGGACGGCCCTGGGAAGAAGCCATCTTTTACGAATTGCATCTGGGGACCTTCACCCCGGAAGGCACCTGCCGCGCCGCCGCCGGTCGCTTGGATTACCTGGCCGAACTTGGCGTCACCGCCCTGGAATTGATGCCGGTGGCGGCCTTCCCCGGTACGCGCAACTGGGGCTATGACGGCGCGCTGCCCTTCGCGCCCGCGGCCTGCTATGGCCGTCCGGAAGATCTCAAGGCATTGGTGCGAGCGGCCCACCAGCGCGGGCTCATGGTCTTCCTCGACGTGGTCTACAACCACTTCGGCCCCGAGGGCAATTATCTGCACCTCTACGCCCCTCCATTCTTCACCGACCGCCACCACACACCTTGGGGGGCGGCCATCAACTTCGATGGCGCCGCCGGTCGCCCCGTGCGGGACTTCTTCATCCATAACGCTCTTTACTGGCTGGAGGAGTACCGCTTCGACGGCCTGCGCCTGGATGCCGTTCACGCCATCCGCGACGACTCGAAACCGGATATCCTCATCGAACTGGCGGAGCGAGTGCGGGAGGGCCCGGGCCGGGTGCGTCAGATCCACCTGGTGCTGGAGAACGATGCCAACGCCAGCCGCTACCTTGCCCGTGAGCCGGCGGGGCGGCCGCGTTGGTACGCCGCCCAGTGGAACGACGACGCCCACCACATCCTCCACCACCTGATCAGTGGCGAGAGCGATGGCTACTACGCCGACTATGTCGAGGCGCCCTTGCCGCTGCTTGGGCGCTGTCTGACCCAAGGCTTCGCCTGGCAGGGTGAGCCTTCCGCCTATCGCGGCGGGGCGGCTCGCGGCGAGCCGAGCGCGTACCTGCCACCAGCGGCCTTCGTCAATCTGCTGCAGAACCATGACCAGGTCGGCAACCGCGCCTTCGGCGAGCGCATCGACCGCTTGGCCCCACCCCAGGCGCTGCGCGCCGCCCTTGCCCTCCTGCTCCTGGCCCCCTCCCCGCCCCTGTTGTTCATGGGTCAGGAGTTCATGGCCCCCAGCCCTTTCCTCTTCTTTTGCGATTTTGGCGAAGACCTGGCCCAAGCCGTCACCGCCGGGCGGCGGCGGGAGTTCGCCCGCTTCGCGCGCTTCGCCGACCCGGCGGCGCGGGAGGCCATCCCCGACCCCGCGGATCCGGACAGCTTCGCCCGCTCCCGCCTGCCCTGGGAGGTCCTCGACCGGGAGCCCCACGCGGCCTGGCTGAGGTTCCACCGGGAACTGCTCGCCCTGCGGCACCGCGAGATCCTACCCCGCCTGGCCGGCATGGCCGGCGGCCAGGCGAACTACGAACCGCTGGGCCACCGGGCCCTGCGAGCCTGGTGGCGCCTGGGCGACGGTGCCCATCTGACCCTGACCGCCAATCTCGGCGAGAAGCCGGTGGTCATACCCTCCTCCGCCCTGGGGGGCCAGGCTTGGGGTGAGCGAGCCTTGTCTGAGAACGCGGCCGGGCTCCATGCCCCGGCATTTTCGCCGTCGGAAGGGCCATCGGGCGGGCCAACCGCATCCAGGAGGCCGCGGGGCGCGGAACCCCCCGGCGTGGCCCCGGCCCGGCCCCTCTGGTTGGAGGCAATCACGGCCGTTGACCTCGCCGCGGGTCTCCTGCCCTCCTGGTCGGTGGCCTGGCAACTGGAGGGCCCGAATGGCCAGCCGGGAACACCAACACCTTGATCGGCAATGGGAATAGCGAGGGATAAATGATGACCGAGGAAGGTGTTCTGGACCGGCTGTGCGCGCACTACGGCATCGGCGCCCGCTACCACGACATTCAAGGCCGCGAGCATCGCGTCAGCGACCGCACTCGCCGCGCCCTGTTGCGGGCCATGGGCGTCTCCGCGGGGAACGAGAAGACCGAGCGCCATAGCCTGAGGGCGGCCCTGGAGGGGGACTGGCAAAGCATCTTGCCGCCGGTCCAGGTCCTGTGGGAGGACGCCGAGACCTTGGAACTGCCCCTGACCCTGCCGGCGGAGCTGGCGGGGCGGACCCTGCGCTGGGTCCTACGCGAGGAGCAAGGCGCGGTGACCGAGGGCGGCCTCGACCTGGGCAACCTGGCGGACATGGAGAAGCGACGCGTCCGGGGGGAGACCTGGACCCTGAAGCT
This sequence comes from Chromatiaceae bacterium, assembly GCA_020851955.1. Lineage (GTDB taxonomy): Bacteria > Pseudomonadota > Gammaproteobacteria > Chromatiales > Chromatiaceae > M0108. The sequence goes on from JADZBU010000411.1 coordinate 3,498, forward strand.
CATCACGCTCCCCCCGCCCCGCCAGGCGGGTTACCACCACCTGGAGCTCTACCTTGACGGCCCCTTTCCGGAATCCCTCGGGGAGCCACCCCCGGGACTCCCCGACGGCCCCTTGGCCAGCATCCGCCTCATCCTGGCCCCCCGCGCCTGCTATCAGCCCGAGGGCGTCAGCGGTGAGAGGCGCGCCTGGGGGCTGACCACCACGCTCCAGGGGGTGCGCTCGGCACGGGACTGGGGCATCGGCGACTTTACCGACTTGACGCGCCTGGTGGAACTGACCGCCGCGGCCGGGGGCGGGGCGGTGGCCCTCAATCCCCTCCATGCCCTCTTCCCCCACCAGCCGGAGCGCCGCAATCCCTACGCGCCTTCCAGCCGCGTCTTTCTCAACGTACTGCACCTGGATGTGGAGTTGATCCCGGAACTCGCCGTCTGCCCGGAGTTGCGGGCGGAGATCGGTAGCGAGGATTTCCAGGCCCGGCTGCGAGCGCTACGCGCCAGTACCTGGATCGACTTCAGCGCCGTCGCCCGCGCCAAGCTGGGCCTCCTCGGCGGCCTCTTCCGACACTTCCACGCCCACCAGCTCGATCCGGACGGCCCCGGCGGCCAGGCCTTCCGTGCCTTCCGCGCGCAACAGGGCGAACCCCTGCGGCGCTTCACCCTTTACGAGGCCCTGTCGGAATATTTGTCCGCCGGGGCCGGTGCGCCACTGGCCCTGGGGGACTGGCCCGCGGCTTACCGGGACCCAAACTCTCCCGAGGTGACCGCCTTCGCCGCGGCCCAGGCCGAGCGTCTCGCATTCCACGCCTGGCTGCAGTGGCAGGCTCACCGACAGCTCCAAGCCGTCGGCCGGCGCGCCCTGGAACTGCACCTGGCCCTGGGCCTCTGCCTGGACCTGGCGGTGGGGGCCGCCGCCGACGGCGCCGATGCCTGGGCCGAACCCGAGGCCTTCGTGACCGGCGCTACGGTGGGTGCCCCACCGGACGATTTCAGCCCCAAGGGCCAGAACTGGGGGGTCCTGGCATGGCGGCCCCAGGCTCTGCGGGAGCGGGCCTATGCGCCACTGATCGCCGCCCTGCGGGCCAACATGCGCGATGCCGGCGCCCTGCGCATCGACCACGTCATGGGTCTGATGCGCCTCTTTCTCATACCGGCGGGCGCCAGCCCCAAGGAGGGCGCCTATGTCTACTATCCCTTTGCGGAACTGCTTGGCGTCCTGACCCTGGAGAGCCAGCGCAACCGCTGTCTGGTCATCGGCGAGGACCTGGGGACGGTGCCGGAGGAAGTGCGCGCCACCCTGCCGCCCCTGGGGGTGCTCTCCTTCCGCCTCCTCTACTTCGAGCGCGAGGCCGACGGCGGCTTCCTGCCCCCGGCTCGCTTCGAGTCCCGGGCGGTGGTCGCCGCGGCGACCCACGACCTGCCGACTCTGACCGGCTTCTGGCGGGGCCTGGACCTGGAGCGACGCCGTGCCCTGGGCCTCTTCGCCCGCAAACGCCAGTATGAAGACCAGTTGCTGGGTCGCAACCAGGACCGTGCCCGCTTGCTGCTGGCCCTGGACCATGAGGGGCTGCTGCCGGAGGGGACGAGCAGGGACCCGGTGGCGTTGCCGGCCCTGGGCCCCGCCCATATCCAGGCCATCCACGCCTATCTGGCCCGTACCCCGGCGAAGTTGCTGCTGATCCAGACCGACGACCTCCTCGGACGCGAGGAACAGGTTAACCTGCCCGGCAGCGGCGACGCCTACCCCAACTGGCGCCAGCGCCAACCCCTGGCCCTGGAGGAGTGGTCCGAGCAGCCCGGCATCCAGGCCCTGCTGGCGGCGGTGCGCCAGGAGCGCGGTCTCGCGGTCGGCTTGCCCGCGCGATCTCCGCCAGGAGGGCTGGGCGGAAACGGCGGGGCAGGCGATCGTGGCGGTTCTTCCGCCGCGCCGGGAACGGGCGGGATACCGGCAAGGCCAGATACCAGGTGGGCCGGGGATGCGTCTGATGACCAAGGCGCGGGGGGCGTGGCTAAGGCGCCGGGTGGGCCCGGGGCCGCCGCTGGCCAGGGCACGAAAACGGGGCCCCGCGCCTGGATCCCCCGGGCGACCTACCGTCTCCAGCTGCAACCCGGCTTCGGCTTCGCCGCCGCGGCCGAACTGGTGCCCTACCTCGCCAGTCTTGGCATCAGCCATTGCTACTGCTCGCCTTATTTCCGGGCCAGGCCCGGCAGCACCCATGGCTATGACGTTGTCGCCCATGACCAGATCAACCCGGAGTTGGGCACGGCCGAGGACTATGCCCGCTTCTGCGACGCCCTGGCGGCGCACGGCATGGGACAGATCCTCGACCTGGTTCCCAACCACGTCGGCATCCTCTGCCGGGACAATGACTGGTGGCTGGACGTGCTGGAGAACGGAACCGCCTCGCCCTACGCCGAATACTTCGATATCGACTGGGAACCACTGCGGGAGGAACTGCGCGGCAAGGTCCTGGTGCCGGTCCTGGGTGATCACTATGGCAGCGTGCTCGACAGCCGCGCTCTCCAACTGGTCTTCGCGGACGGGGCCTTCCGGATCGAATATTACGACCACTATTTCCCCGTGGACCCCGCCGAGTACCCGCGCATCCTCGCCCCCGGTCTGGACCGACTGCGCCAGCGTCTGGGTGGGGAAAGGGAGACCCTGGAGGTATTTGAGAGTCTGGTGAACGCCTTTGGCAAGCTCCCCGCCAGGGGGCGGCGCGACGCCGAAGGACTGGCCGAGCGCCGTCGCGACATGCGCCTCCACCAGCGCCGCCTGGCCGAACTCAGTGCCGCCAGCGCCGATCTTGACTGGTATGTACATGAGTGTCTGCGCGACTTCAATGGGGCCGAGGACTATCCGGCGGACGTCCAGCGCCTGCACGCCCTGCTGGAGGCCCAGGCCTACCGTCTCGCCCACTGGCGGGTCGCCGCCGACGAGATCAACTACCGGCGCTTCTTCGACATCAATAGCCTGGCCGCCCTACGCATGGAAAACCCGGCCACCTTCGATACTACCCATCGCCTCGTGCTGGACCTTATCGCCCAAGGGCGGGTGTCCGGCCTGCGCATCGACCATCCCGATGGCCTCTATGACCCGGCGGACTATTTCCGTCGCCTGCAGGCCGAGGCGGGGGCCAGGGCATCGGCAGGCCACGCTTTGGGCGACAGGCCCCAGGCATCCGCCCAGCGCCAGCTTCCCATCTATGTTGTGGTGGAAAAAATCCTGGTCGGGGATGAGACCCTGCCGCCAGCCTGGCCGGTTCACGGCACCACCGGGTACGACTTCGCCGCCCTCGCCGACGCCCTGCTGGTCGATCCCCGTGGCGCGGCACCCCTGAGCGACTGCTATCAGGCGTTCACCGGCGCGGTCAAGCCCCTGGCGGACGAGATCCACGACGCCAAACGCCTGGTGATGCGTGACATGCTCTCCGGGGAACTGCACGTCCTGGCCAGCGAACTTTCCCGGATCGCCGAACTCGATCCCCACACCCGCGACTACACCCATCACGCCTTGCGCGATGCCCTGGCGGAGGTGGTGGCCTGCTTTCCCGTCTACCGCACCTACCTGACCGAGGCGGGGGCTGCTCCCAACGACCGTGCTCAGGTCACCAAGGCCGTCGTGGAGGCCCGCCGCCGCAGCCGCACCCCAGACCTGACGGTGTTCGGCTTCGTTCAGGACGTCCTGCTCGCCGATATCGCCACCGGCAAGCCGGAGGACTACCGCCAGCGGGTTCTGCGTCTGGCCATGAAGTTCCAGCAATACACGGGCCCGGTCACCGCCAAGGGGGTGGAGGACACGGCCTATTACCGCTATCACCGGCTGGTGTCACTCAACGAGGTCGGCGGCGACCCGGACCGCTTCGGCGTCTCCCTGGCGGCCTTCCATCGCGCCAACGCCCGCCGTTCAACCGAGAGGCCCCATGGCCTGCTCGCCGGCTCGACCCACGACAGCAAACGCGCCGAGGATGTCCGCGCCCGGCTCCAGATCCTCTCCGAGTTGCCGCTTGCCTGGCGGGACAGAGTCATGCACTGGCGCAAGCTGAACCGGACCCCGTGGCATGCCCAGGAAAACGCGCCTGGCGAGAGGGCCCTACCGGATGCCAATACCGAGTACCTCCTTTACCAGAGTCTGCTGGGTGCCTGGCCTTTGGAGGACCGGCTCGGGGATGGTCTGGATGTCGAGGCCCTGGCGGATTTCCGGACGCGCATCCAGGGCTATATGCGAAAGGCCGTCCGCGAGGCCAAGGTCCATACCGCCTGGTACAACCCCGACGCTGATTATGAGGCGGCCCTGGAGGTCTTTACCGACCGCCTGCTCGACCCGGACCCCGCCAACCCCTTCCTGGCGGACTTTCTCCCCTTTCAGCGCCGCATTGCCTGCCTGGGGCTCTTTAACAGCCTCTCTCAAACTTTGCTGCGCCTCACCGCGCCCGGGGTGCCGGATATCTACCAGGGCAGCGAGCTCTGGAACTTCAGCCTGGTGGACCCGGACAACCGCCGGCCGGTGGATTTTGCCCACCGCCAGACCCTGCTACGGCAATTGAACGAGCGCCTCACCCGCGGTGAAGGTCGCGAAGAACTGGTGGCCGAACTCCTGGCGCGCCCCGAGGACGGCCGCGTCAAGCTCTATCTCATCCGGCAGGCTCTGGCCCTGAGGCGATCCAACCCAGGTATCTTCGCCGCCGGCGACTATTGCCCCCTGACGGTCGAGGGGCCTCACGCCGAGCGGCTCTGCGCCTTTGCCCGCCGCCATGGCGGCCATGCGGTCATCGTCCTCGCTCCGCGCCTGCTCGCCACCCTGGACCACACCAGCCGAAGCCAGAGCGGCCAGCACCCGCTCGCTCCCTTCGCCGACCGGGGCTGGGCCACCACCTTCGTCGAGGTCCCCGCCTCCAGCCTCTGGGACGTCCTCGCCGGCCGCCGCCGCCGTGCCAGCCCCCTTCAACCGCCCCCGCCCGCCCCGGGTCCCGATCCCGACGCCGTTCCGAATGAGGTCCCTGGTTCCGACTCGGGCGTCTGGCCGAGGTGGGGGAATCCAAACGGGGCCGCGGGCTACCGCCTGTGCGCCGCCAAGGTGCTGCGCCGCTTCCCAGTAGGCCTGCTTCTGGCCGAGAATCCGAACGATGGCTGAGTGCCCGTTAAAACAACGGCCTGTGAGACAAATGAGCCAATGCAGAGAACCTGGTCTCGCCCGCTGATCCCTAGGGTGGCGTCGGTCTGAAAATGATACTGCATCCCATAACCCGGTCGCGGGTGGCCGCGGAGGAAATCGCGGGTTATTGGGGGGAGGTGTGGGCCCCGGCATCAGTCGCCCATTGGCGGTCTCGGTAACTCCTCGATGCCTGGCAATCGCTAGGCAACAGCCTTCAGACCCCGGCGTAGAGCGCCAGCGGAAAGCTTTCGGTGATGAGGATAACCGGCGCTCCGGCGATGATGATGCGGTAGGTGCGAAAGACCCGCTCTTCGCCGGGATCGGGATGATCGATGCCGATCTCCATGACCTCGCGATAACTCTCCAGGCCACTGTCCCGGATCAGGACGCCGATCCCGATCTCGCGGTCGATGAGGCGCTGGCGAAAGGCCGCCGGGATCAGGTCGGCGCGGATGACCGAAAAGGCTTCGGCGTAGCTTCTGCCGCTATCGATCCCCTGCAAGTGGGCGAGGCGAATCAGTATCTTGTCTCCGATCCCGACCCCCAGCCAGTCCACGGGGCCTTCCGCCGTCCAGAAATCCTGCTCCAGGGTGCGTACCTCCACGGGCTCCCAGAAGTAGGCCTCCAGGATTTTGGTGACGGTGCCGTCGGTCACCAGCAGGGCGCGCAGGAAGGGGGGCAGATCGGCCAGGGGCAGACGCCGACCGCAGGCCCGGGTCAGGGCGCCGTCGCGCAGAAAGCCCTCGGTGCGAAAGCGGTTGGCCTCCTCCGACAGGGCGGATTTATCGTAATAACGCTCGACCACGTGGGGTATGGGCCTGGCTGAGGTTCGCAATGGCCCGGGATTATAGCGAGGCCCGTTGCGGCCCGCGCGGCCATCTGGCTGGCTGACCTGGTCATGGCTGATTCGAGC
>JADZBU010000412.1 GCA_020851955.1 Chromatiaceae bacterium
ATGTCCGCGATGGGGCACCCACCCCCAGCGTCTTCACCGAGGAACCGACGGCTGACCTGCCCACGGACTTTGTGACCGGCGCCGATATCCGCGCCCAGTTTCTCACTGGCGGCTTGCCGAACGACCCCTTCCCGGTCCTGGCCAACCTGGCCCGGATGCTGGACGCCAAGCAGGTGGACGGCAACTATGCCACCCGGCCCAGCTCCGGACGCCGCCTGGACTACCTGTTTGCCAGACCCACCATTTACCTGCAAGGGGCACAAGTCTATGACTGCGGTGACGAGTGGCTGATGGGCGGTTTGCCCCTGGAAGGGCAACCGCTACCGGCGACCACCTGTCCTCTGGCCTCGGACCACCTCCCGGTCTTCGCGGACCTGATCCTACCGACGGGCGACGTTACGCCCTTTGCCGACGTGCCCCCCAGCAGTTGGGCTTACGGCTATATCAACGCCATCCGCGATGCCGGTATCACCGGCGGTTGCGGTAACGGTAACTACTGCCCCCAAGGACTGGTCACCCGCGAGCAGATGGCCGCCTTCCTGGTGCGGGCCGTCGAGGGAGAACCGGTCGCCAACTACTGCGGTGGCGCTTCCTATTACGGCGACGTGGACCCCGCTGCCTGGTCCTGCGGCTATATCCAGCGCCTGGCGGAACTGAAGATTACCGGCGGTTGCGGTGGGGGTCACTATTGCCCCCAGGGTCTGGTCACCCGTGACCAGATGGCGGCCTTCATCGTCCGGGCGGTCGCGGGCGAACCGGGGCCGGATTACTGCGGGGGCGTCGCGCCCTTCCTGGATGTGGCGCCCAGCAACTTTTTCTGCGGCTACATCAAGAAACTGGTCGAGCTGGGTATTACCCAGGGTTGCGGCAATGGCAACTATTGCCCCGGCAATGAGGTCAACCGCGAGCAAATGGCGGCTTTTTTGGCGCGGGCTTTCTTGGATATGGAGTGAGGGACTGGAAGGGAGCCCTGGGCTGGTTTTGCGGCGGGGATCCCCTGGTGGTGGACCCGGCGCGGCAGGCGGGGTGATGTGGCGTGGGCCTGGGAGAGTTTGGCCCTTGGCGCGGATGCGGGATTGCCGATGCCCCGGGCGACTTACAAATATAATGGGCCACCATGCCGACGCCCTACCACGCCAAGTATTACGCCCATGATCTGACACGGCGCTCGGTCAACGACGCCGACCGGCTGTCGATGGCGCTGTTCGATGCCGCGGTTGACCTGAACCCCCACCAGATTGAAGCCGCCCTCTTTGCCTTGCAATCGCCGCTCTCGAAAGGCGTGATCCTGGCGGATGAGGTCGGGTTGGGGAAGACCATCGAGGCGGGGATTGTCCTGTGCCAATTATGGGCGGAACGCCGACGCCGCCTGGTGGTCATTTGTCCGGCTTCACTGCGCAAGCAATGGGCGCTGGAACTCCAGGAGAAATTCAACCTGGCCTCGGTGGTGCTGGATGCCAAGGGCTACCGCGAGGCACTGCGCGAAGGGCGAACCCCGCTGCACCCCAAGGCGGTCCTGATTGTTTCCTTCTACTTCGCCAACCGGCTGCGCGAGGAATTCAAGGCCATCGCCTGGGACCTCGTCGTCATCGACGAGGCCCACAAGTTGCGCAACGCCTACCGGCCCAGCAACAAGGTCGGTCAGGGTATCCGCTGGGCGACCGAGGACTGCCGCAAGCTGTTGCTCACGGCGACCCCGTTGCAGAACTCGCTGCTGGAGTTGTATGGCCTCTCGACGCTGATCGATGAGCACCTGTTCGGCGACGTCAATGCCTTCCGCGCCCAATACGCGAGCGCCAGCAGTAATCTCGGCGCGCTGCGGAGCCGGTTGGCCACCTTCTGCAAGCGCACCCTGCGCAATCAGGTCACCGAATACATCCGCTACACCGAGCGCCGCCCGGTCACCCGCCCCTTCCGTCCTTCCGATGACGAGCATGCCTTGTACGAGGCCGTCTCGGGGTTTCTCCAGCGCGAGAGCAGCTATTCGCTGCCGACCCGTCAGCGGCACCTCATGGCGCTGATCCTGCGCAAACTGCTGGCTTCGTCATCCCTGGCGATTGCCGGCACCCTGGACACCTTGCGCGCCCGGCTGGAGACCCTGCAAGCCGAGCGGGCTGGTAATGACCCTGAATTCGCCGAGCAGTTGCTGGAAGCCGAGGAGATCGAGGATGAGCTGCTCGATGAAATCCTCGCCGAGGACCAGCCGGACGATGAAGCGCCGGCCCCTGCCCCGGCGATCGACCGTGTCAAGTTGCGGGAGGAAATCGAAGTCCTCCGCCAGTTGGTGGATTGGGCGCGCCGCATTGGCATCGACACCAAAACCCAGACCTTGCTCAAGGCCCTGGAAATTGGCTTTGCGCAAATGGCCACCACCGGCGGCGCCCGCAAGGCCCTGATCTTCACGGAGTCACGACGGACGCAGGATTACCTCAAGACCTTCCTGGAAGGGCACGGCTACGCCGGCAAGGTGGTGCTGTTTAATGGCACCAACGGCGGACCCGAGGCCAGCGCCATCTATGACGGCTGGGTCACGAAGAACCAGGGCACGGGCCGCGCCTCCGGCTCCCGGGCGGTGGACCTCCGCACCGCGCTGATGGAGCACTTCCGCGACACCGCCACTATCCTCCTGGCCACCGAAGCCGCCGCCGAAGGCGTGAACCTGCAATTCTGTTCGCTGGTCGTCAATTACGATCTACCCTGGAACCCGCAGCGGGTCGAGCAACGCATCGGCCGCTGCCACCGCTACGGCCAGCAGCATGACGTGGTCGTCATCAACTTCCTGAACGAGCGCAATGCCGCCGACCGCCGGGTCCTGGAATTGCTGACGGAAAAATTCAACCTCTTCAACGGCGTCTTCGGCGCCTCGGATGAGGTGCTCGGTACCATCGAGTCTGGCGTGGACTTCGAGAAGCGCATCCTCGCCATTTACCAGACCTGCCGCACCACGGAGGAAATCGACGCGGCCTTTGGCGCCCTGCAGGCGGAAATGGATGCCCAGATCCGCGCCCGGCTGGCGGACACCCGCCGCACCCTGCTGGAGCACTTCGACGATGACGTGCATCAGCGGCTGCGCCTGCGGCTGAGTGACACCCAAACCCAACTGGACCGCGTGAGTCAACGCTTCTGGGCGCTCACCCATTACATGCTCGGCGACCGGGCGGCGTTCGACGATGCCGCGCTCGCCTTCGACCTGCACAAGCCACCCCGGCCAGACGTCGCCCCGGGGCGCTACCATCTCATCTCCAAAGCCCGTCCGCGCCAGGCGGAAACCCCCACGGAACCGCAGAGCCAGTACCTCTACCGCCTCTCCCACCCGCTGGGCGAGCAGGTACTGGCGCAAGCGCAAGCCCTGGCGACCCCGCCCGCTACCCTGACATTCGATGTCTCCCGGCATCAGACCCGGATTGCCGTGGTCGAGGCACTGCGCGGCCAGCACGGCTACCTGATTTTGAACCGTCTCGTCATCGATTCCTTCGAGCGGGAGGAATATCTGTTGTTTTCCGGGTTTGATGCGGCGGGCCTGGCCCTGGACCCCGAGACGATGGAGAAGCTGTTTCTGTGCGCCGGACAGGCCGAGCCCCTGAGCGCCCTGCCCGCGGCAGCGGCTCAACGCCTGGCGGCCGAGGCCGAGCGCCATGCCCAGGCCACCCTCAGTCGGTCCCTGGAACAGAACCACCGGCATTTCAACGAGGCCCGGGACAAGCTCGAAAAATGGGCCGATGACTTGGTGCTCTCCGCCGAAAAGGCCCTGGCCGCCACCAAGGACCAAATCAAGGCCCTGCAACGTCAGGCCCGCCAGGCGACGACGCTGGATGAGCAACACCAGTTGCAGGAAAAGATTCAGAAACTGGAGAAGCAGCAGCGTCGCCAGCGGCAAGACATCTTCAAGGCCGAGGACGAGATCATCGACAAGCGCGATGAACTGATCGCGGCGCTGGAACGGCGCCTGGCCCAGCATACGACCCAGGAAGCCCTTTTCACCCTCCGGTGGACGGTCGTGTGAACGACCTGGCCGCCCCCTAGCAGCAGCAACAGGCAACCCATGAACCCCAAATACGAAAAGCTGAAGAATTTGCTCAAGGAACTCTTTCAGCTTGACCGGCCGGATCTGGACTTTGGCCTTTACCGGGTCATGCACGCCAAGAGCAGCGAGGTGACGCAATTTCTGGACAAAGACTTGCTGCCGCAAGTGCAGGCCGCCTTTGGCCAGTACCAGACGGCAGACAAGGCCGAACTGGAAAAGGCCCTCGCCAAAGTCATGGCAGGGATAGAGGCGGCTGGCATGGACCCTGCGCAATCACCCAAGGTGGCTGACCTGCGCGCACAAATCAAGAACGAGGCGGTGGACCGGAGCGGGCTCGAAGGCGAGGTTTACGATCATCTGTACAGCTTCTTCCGCCGCTATTACTCCGAGGGGGATTTTCTGGCCAAGCGCGTCTATAAGGCGGGCGTCTATGCCATCCCTTACGAGGGCGAAGAGGTCACGCTGCACTGGGCCAACAAGGACCAGTACTACATCAAGACCAGTGAGTATCTCCGGGACTATGCCTTTCGCCTGCGTCCCGAGGATGACCAGCGGCCGCTGCGGGTCCATTTCCGGCTGGTGGAAGCCGCCGAGGGTGAGCATGGGAATGTGAAGGCCGCCGCGGACAAGGACCGGGTCTTCATCCTGGCGGCACCGGGCGCCACCGGCCGCGACTTCGTGACCGAGGAGGCTGGCGAGCAGGGCCAGGAACTCGTCATCGGCTTCGAGTACCGCCCGGCGACGCTCACCGACTGGCCCGCGGCCGAGCGCAACGGCAAGAAGAAGCCGCCGGCACAGAAAGACCTGATCGCCCTTTCGGTCAAAGGGGTGCTGGCCCTAACCGACCCCGCCCTCGCCGCCTGGACCCTGGAGTTGGGCCGGTTGTACGACAAGAGCGGGGGCGAGAAGGCCGACTACAGCCGGCTGGAGGCGCACCTCCGGCGCTACACGGCGCGCAACACCTTCGACTACTTCATCCATAAGGACCTCGGGACCTTCCTGCGCCGGGAACTGGACTTCTATATCAAGAACGAGGTCATGCACCTGGACGACGTGGAGAACGAGACCGCGCCGCGCGTCGAGCAGTACCTCTCCAAGATCAAGGTCCTCCGTAGGATTGGTGGCAAGATCATCGACTTCCTCGCCCAACTGGAGGACTTCCAGAAGAAGTTGTGGCTGAAGAAGAAGTTTGTGGTGGAGACGCAGTGGTGTATCACGGTCGCGAGTATCCCCGAGGCCTTCTATCCGGAGATCGCGGCGAATGGCGCGCAGCGCGAGGAATGGATCGCATACCTGGCGGTTGACGAGATCGCCGGCGATGCCGTGACACGTGGCTACAGCGTACCACTCACGACTGACTTCCTGGCGGCGAACCCGACTTTGGTGGTGGACACGCGACACTTTGACACAGCGTTCACTGAGCGTCTGCTGGAGGCGATGGGAGACATGGATAAGCAGGTCGATGGCCTATTGATTTATAGTGAGAATTTCCAAGCCATCAGACTTGTAAAGCAAAGCTTTAATAAGAAGATCACCTGCATTCATATCGATCCTCCGTACAACACTGAAACGAGTGGTTTTTTGTATAAGAACAATTATCAACATTCAAGCTGGCTTACGATGATGTGGGACAGATTGATTTACGGAACGGTGCTGCTAAACGAGGAAGGCCATTTGCTATGCCATATTGACGAAAACGAGTATGAGCGGCTAAAGAACGTATCCGAAGCGCTCGGACTCAACGATGCTGGAACCGTTGTTTGGGACAAGCGAAATCCGATGACAGGCGGCTCGGGAATTGCGTTGCAGCACGAATACATAATTTGGCTGATGAACTCGTCAAAAACTATCTATCAACGCAATGTGAATTTTGTAGAAATGCTTAAAGCCGCAGAAAGTATCATAGCAAAGAGTGGCGGCGTGAACGAGAAGGCCAGAAGTGAATATTCAGCTTGGGTAAGAGACAACAATGCGCTATCAGGCGGAGAGAAAGCTTATGCTTATCTAGATTACAATGGAAAGATATATCAGTCAGTAAGTTTGAGAGCACCGGAACCGCGAACTGATCCAAAATTTTTTCAACCACTAATGCATCCCAGAACCGGACTGCCGTGTTCCGTTCCACCAAATGGATTTTCGCGAACACCTGAGACACTTGAGTCAATGATCGCACGCGATGAAATATTATTCGGTGCTAACGAAACGATTCAACCACGTCAAAAGAAAATACTCACAAACGAATCCCAGATGCAGGTTAAATCTGTTATCCAGGACGCCAAAACCGGTAAAGCCTACCTCGATCAATTAGGTCTCGCCTTTCCCTATTGCCACCCCGTATCTCTGTACAAGGATTTGCTTGGCGCAACCAACAAAACTAATTCGTATATCCTTGACTACTTTGCAGGTTCTGGAACCTCTGGACATGCGGCAATCGAATTAAATCGATTTGACGGCGTGAACAGAAAATTTATCTTGGCAGAGAATGGAGACCATTTCGACACGGTTCTCCTGCCGCGCATAAAGAAGGTCACCTTCACCCCCGAATGGAAGGACGGGAAACCCAAGCGCCCCGCCACGCCCGAGGAGGCCGAGCGCGGCCCGCGCATCGTCAAGGTCATCCGCCTGGAATCCTACGAGGATACCCTCAACAATCTGGAAACCCGCCGCACCCAGGGGCAGCAATCGCTGCTCGACCACCCGGACGCGCAGGGCCCGGACGGCCTCCGGGAGCAATACCTGCTGCGCTACCTGCTGGATGTCGAAACCCGGGGCAGCCAGTCCCTGCTCAATGTCGCGGCCTTTGCCGATCCCACGGCCTACCAACTCAAGGTCAAACGGCCCGGCACGGATGAAAGCCGTCTGGTCAAGATCGATCGGCTGGAGACCTTCAACTGGCTGATTGGCCTCACCGTGCGACATATCGCCGCGCCGCGGACCTACGGCGCGGCATTCGACCGGGATAGTGAAAAGCGCTTGCGTTTGCAAGGGCGCCTGCGGGAGCTTGATGCGGCCCCCTCTCCCCAACCCCCTCCCGCAGGGGGAGAGGGAGGAAAACACTGGTGGTTCCGCACCGTCACCGGCGCCACGCCCGACGGCCGCAAGACGCTCATCATCTGGCGCAAGCTGACGGGCGATGCGGAGCGGGACAACCTGGTGCTGGATGAATGGTTCAAAAAGCAGGGCTACTCCAGCCAGGACAGCGAGTTTGATCTGATCTATGTCAACGGCGGCAATAACCTGGAGAACCTCAAGGCCCCGGATGACCTGTGGAAGGTGCGGCTTATCGAGGAAGATTTTTATCGGCTGATGTTTGCCACGGAGGGTGTCTAATGCCCCGTGGACGCCCCCGCCGGAACCCCGCCGCGGCCCCGGCCGCGCCGGCCGCGCGCACCCGCCGTGCCACCACCCAACCCCAGGTCCCCTTTGCCTACAAGCTGGTGCTCAACCAGTGGCTGTTGTCGCTGTTTACCGTCAAGAACTTCGAGCAACTGGCGGAACCCTTGCGCCATCCCGACCTGGAAGGCCGGGACGAGAACAACATCCATCGCTATCACCATGCGCTCACGGCCCAGTTGTTCAACCTCACCCAGTTGCCGACGGCGTTGCTGCTGGAATATGACCAGAACATCGTCCGGCATACGCTGCAACTGAATGAGACGCGGCTGACGCAGGGTGAGCCCCCCCTGGTCTGGAAGTATTTTCAGTACCTGGCGCTGCTGTTCACGGAGATTTACCTGGACCGGTACTTTACCGACCCCCAGGCCCTACTGGCGGCCATCAATGCCCAGGTGGCGATCTACAACGAGGACAAGCCGGCGCCTGATCAGGTCCAGCCGCTGGATGCCAGCGCCGCGGCCTGGCCGCAACTCAACAAGCTGGCGTTCTGGATGGCGACAGGCAGCGGCAAGACGCTGGTCATGCACGCCAACATTCTGCAGTTCCAGTTTTACCTGGAGAAGACCGGCCGCCGCCGGGAGTTGAACCGCATCATCCTGCTGACCCCGAATGAGGGGCTCTCGCAACAGCACCTGCGCGAGTTCAAGGCCGCCGGTATGGATGCCGAGCTATTCAGCAAGGCGGGGCGGGGCCTGTTTGCCGGCCAGTCGGTCGAGATTCTGGAAGTCACACGCCTGCGCGAGGATATGGGCGACAAGACGGTGGCGGTGGATGCCTTCGAGGGCCATAACCTGGTGCTGGTGGACGAGGGCCACCGGGGGGCCTCGGGCGGTGGCGATGGCGCCTGGATGCGCTACCGCAATGCCCTGTGCGAACGGGGCTTTTCCTTCGAGTATTCGGCGACCTTCGGCCAGGCGGTGAAGGGGAATGCCAACCTCACCGACTTATACGCTAAGAACACCCTATTTGATTACTCCTATCGGTATTTCTACGGGGATGGGTTCGGTAAGGACTACCAGATACTCAACCTGGATGAGGGCATCCAGTCGAACCATCTGGAACTCTACCTGGTGGCTTGCCTGCTGTCCTTCTTCCAGCAACAGCGGCTGTTCAGCACCCAGGAAGCCAGTTTTCGCCCCTTCCAGATTGAAAAGCCGCTGTGGATTTTCGTGGGGGGGAGCGTCACGGCGACGCTGGCGACCAAGGACGCCTCGGATATTGTCCAGATTCTCCAATTCTTTGACCGGTATGCGCGGGACCGCGCGGGCAGCATCCAGCGCATCGACCGGGTGCTGAACCAGGGCCTGGAGACGGCGAATGGGCGGAATCTCTTCGCGCAACGCTTTGCTTACCTCAATACCGCCGGGCTGTCGGCGGCGGAGGTGTACGAGGCGACCCTGGCCACCCTGTTCAACGCGCCGGGCGGCGGTCAGTTATATGTGGAGAACCTGAAGGGTGCCACGGGCGAGGTGGCCTTGCGCCTGGGCGCGGATAACGAGGCCTTCGGCGTCATCAACGTCGGCGACGATGCCAAGCTGGTGAAGCTCTGCGAGGAGCATGGTTTGGAAACCGGCGAGCGGGAATTTACGGGTTCCTTGTTCCATGCGATCAACCAACCCCAATCCCCGGTGAATCTGCTCATCGGCTCCAAGAAGTTCACCGAGGGTTGGTCCAGTTGGCGCGTCGCCACCATGGGCCTGATGAATGTCGGCAAGGGGGAAGGCGCCCAGATCATTCAGCTCTTTGGCCGGGGGGTGCGGCTGAAGGGCTATGGGATGAGCCTCAAGCGGTCCGCCAAGCTGCGGCTGCCCGAGGGCGTGGAACGGCCCAAGCATATCGGCCTGCTGGAGACGCTGGGCATCTTTGGCATCCATGCCGACTATATGGCGCAGTTCCGTGATTTTCTGAAAGAAGAGGGTTTGCCCACCAATGAAGACCGTAAGGAGTTGTTACTGCCGGTCATCAAGAACCTGGGTACGCAGAAACTCAAGACGATCCGGCTCAAGAAGACCATCAATGGCGTGACGACCGAATTTGGCGATGCCTTTCGCAAGCTCGCCCCGGTGCCGACCATCGCCAAGCCTGATCCGGTGCGGGAACCGATCACCCAATACCTGCAAAAGAACCCGGTCGTGCTGAACTGGTACCCCAAGATCCAGGCCATGAAGTCCGGTGGCGTGGCGGGCGGCGATGCCCAGACCAACCCCCACGAGGGGCACCTGACCGAGCGGCATGTGGCATTCCTCGACCTGGACCGCCTCTACTTCGAGTTGGAACGCTTCAAGGCCGAGCGCGGCTGGTACAACCTGAACCTCACCCTGCCGGCCATCAGGGCGCTGCTGCAAGATACCTCCTGGTACCGCCTGCAAATCCCGGCCAGTGAACTGGGCCTCGACAGCTATGCCCGGGTGCGGCTGTGGGGTGAGATTGCCCTGGCGTTAGTGAAGAAGTACACCGACCGCTATTACACCTTCCGCAAGCGCGAGTGGGAAATGCCCCACCTCGAATACCGGGACCTGGAGAGCCTGGACCCCAATTTCCCGGGCGACAGCAAAATAGCCGACGAAAGTTACTACCGCATCCTCATCGATCAATCCCAGGAGGAAATCATTGCCAAACTGGAGGAACTGAAGGCGGCTATCGCGAAGGGCGAACTCAAGCCTTGGGAATTCCAGGGCCTGAAAGCCCTCTGGTTTGGGCAACACCTTTACGAGCCCTTGCTGTATCTCGATTCCAGCATCGTGGAAATCAGCCCCGCGCCGTTGAACAAAGGCGAAAGGCAATTTGTGGAAGACCTGAAGGCCTATTACGACCAGGATGGGAACTTCTTCAAGGCCAGGGAACTGTACCTGCTGCGCAACCTGAGCAAGGGCCGGGGCGTGGGCTTCTTCGAGGCCGGTAACTTTCACCCGGACTTTATCCTGTGGCTGGTCAGCGGCCCGCGCCAGCACATCATTTTCGTGGACCCCAAGGGTATCCGGAACCTCGGCCCCACCGATCCCAAGATCCAGTTTTACACCACCATCAAGGAGATCGAGCAACGGCTGGGTAATGCGGCGGTCACGCTGTCGTCCTTCATCGTGTCAAACACGCCCGCCTTCACCATGCGGTTACTCTGGAATATGGATGATGCGCAAATGGCCGAGCGAAATATCGTCTTTCAGGAGGACCCGGGCTATATCCAAGCCATGTTGCGGTGTGCGGATCAAGGGGCGGGTGGATAAGGGCCGGGCTTGGCCTGTATAGTGACCTTGGCGGCGGAGTAGAGGGAGGCTAGTGTACCGCCCCCCAGTCCCCCTTACCCCACCCCTGCCCGTGCCCTATACTCCGATTCCTGTTACACCTATCGGAGTTCGCCCCCATGCCCCCCGGCACCGCGCCCCCGGCGCTCATCCGCCCCTACGCCCTGACCGCGCCAACAACTACAACGTCATTTGCGAGTATTCAACCCCTCACATTAAGTTCCGGCGGATTGCCATTTGCTCTTCCATATGCAATTAGAAACGACTCAAGTAGCCATCTCATTGTAGGTGGTTCTACCAAGATGACATGCACATGAAAATTTCCTGATTTGATTACTTGCTTCGTTTCTGGCGTTGCCCAATGGTAATTTTTAATTAAATCGAAATTAGGAAAGCATTCTCCATCCGTATTAAATCTGGCAGCGCGGCCACTGTGCTGAATAAATCGTCCAAATAAACCCTCAGATTCACCAATGTAAAGAACCCGTCCGGACTCTGGTACCGAGAATATATACACCCCAGGCACCTTATCCAGTTCCCGATGTTGATTGAACTGCCTTGCCAATATGAGGTTGCAGGTAGTGATTCCAAATAAGCCGACATAAGGTGTTGTAGTTTGGGCAAATGAACTTGCCGCTTGTAAAAAATCGTTGATTTGTGGCATGAGTAATCCAAAACGGTGAGCGACAGTAGCCCAGACAATAATCCCTGCCCCCAAACCTGTCAAAC
>JADZBU010000413.1 GCA_020851955.1 Chromatiaceae bacterium
ATTAATATTCGAGGCGTAGCCGTGGCGGTCGATGCGTCCAAAGTAAAGCTTGGAAGTTTCGTCGATAAAGTAGATATTCGCGTCGCCATTTTCCACTTGCACCAGGTAATTCAGCGGCTGCCGGCCTATGTCCAATTTACCGCAGGCCTTGACCAGGCGATCCACGAAGGCGTCGTCGCCAGCATCCTCGACGAGGGAGTCCGGGGCGATGAGGGAGCCGCCACAGCCGGAAATCGTCAGGACCGCCAGAATCACCGCCAGGTGGGCGCGCTTCGATAACATGGCCGTTACTCCTTGGGGGGTGTCATGGCTAGGGATGGGGTTGGACCGCGACGACAGGACCGGAATCAGCCCTGGCGGGGGCCAATTGGGCCATTACGTGGGCCATTTTAGTGCGCGCGCGCCCATAGTCCAGCCCCTTTTCATAATCAGGATTTTATGGGATTCCCCCTGACCACGGCGACCCGAGCCGGAAAATCATTTGATCCCTTGCGGTGACCCTATGTCCAACCTTATCAAGCTCCTTCATGACACGGCCGCCTTGCGGGCCGAGTATCAGCGCCTGCACCAGGACCTCCTGGGGCTTTCGATGCGCCGCCTGCTGTTTCTGGTCCGGCCGGGCGCGCGACAGCAGGTGGAAGCCCGGTTCCAGCACATATTCCAGCGTCTCGGGGAACTGCGGGAAGAGATGGGACGCCTGACCCCCGACGACCTCGCCATCCGCCGGGGGGAAGAACTCCACCAGGCTCTCCAGGACTTCCACCAGGCCTTCGGCGAGACCCTGGGGCAACTGGAGAGGCTCCGCCAGGCTCAAGCCGGCCAAGCCACCAGCACCCCCGGCAAGGACCGCCAAAGCCTGCTTGCCCCCTATGACGACGCCCTCCAGCACCAGCGGCGGATGGGGGCCCGGATCAACGACTTGCTCGCCGATCTGTGAAGACCAAACTCGGGCCCATGCCCGAGCGAGCGGACCTGGGGCAATCCCCCGGCGAGCCGGCGCGGAGGCCCCGCGGCACCCGCCGGGTTAGGGCCTTGGTCCCCTCACCGGACGCCGCGCGTCCCCGCGCCGCCCCCGGGGTCCGGTGTCATTTCAGGGCCGCGGACTGGAAGCTGTTTTCCACCAGGGGCTTGGCATCGGCCTGAGGCACATGACACTGGTTGCAGAAGTAGCGGGTGCCCGTCGGCCGGTCCAGCTTGTTACCGTTGCGGTCAAGGAAGTGGGATTCACTCATCTCCACCGACTTGGCCTCGTCCTCCTCCGGGCCCTTCATGTGGCACTCCAGGCAGCCGTTCTCCTTGAGATTGATGGCGTACTTTTCGTTGGTATGGGGAACCAGGGGCGGCTGCTGCTCGAAGTTACGGGGGATATTTTCCTTGTCATTAACATACTTGTAGGGCGCCGGCGCCGGCTCCGTCACCGGAATCGGCAGGTCGCCGCGCAAGGACACGACACCGGCGAGGACTTGCCCCGCCAGCCCCGCCTGACCGGCTACCAGGAGGGCCAGAAGGGTTAGGGATGGCTTCATGACGACACCTCTCTCTTGTGGTTTTCGCCGCCCAGGGCCGGGCGATGGTTTTGGTTAAAACGGGTGGTGAAGGCAAAGACGTCGCGACCGCAAACATCGATGCAACGTCCACAATTGGTGCAGTGGCCGGACAGGATCACCGGCCCGAGCCCCTTGTCGGCCCCCTTCAGCGCCGGGCGGATGACCCAGTGCTCGGGGCACACCGCGAAACAGTCCATGCAATCGTCGCAGCGCTCGCGCCGGGCCGCGGCCACCCGCAGCACGGCCGCCGCCCCGACCAGGCCATAGAAGGCGCCGATCGGACAGAGATGGCCGCACCAGGCCCGACGACCGACGAAGAGATCCAGCAGGAAGACGGCCGCCAGCACCCCCCAGGCCAGCCCCATCCCAAAGACCAGGCCGCGATAGACCATGCTGACCGGATTCACCAGCTCCCAGGCCAGGCCACCGCTGACCGCCGCCACCAGCAGGACGGCGCCCAGGAGCCAGTAGCGGGTCTGATCGGAAAAATGCGCCCCGGCCTTGATGTTGAACCTGCACCTCAGCCACTCGGCGGCATCCGTGACCGTATTGATGGGACAGACCCAACTGCAATAGACGCGACCGCCCACCAGCAGATAAAAGGCCAGCGCGATCAGGCCGCCGATCAAGGCCGTCACCTCGGGGACCTGGCCCGTCGCGAACACCTGCAGCAAGAGGAGGGGATCGGTCAAGGGCAGCAGGTCCAGGGTCAGGCTGGAGGCCAGATTGCCGGTGACGATCCAGGCGCCAAACCAGGGACCGGCCAGAAAGAGCGCCAGGATCAGCACCTGGCTCAAACGCCGCAGCACCAGATAGCGGTGAGCGCCGAACCAGCCCTTGAGCCGGCGCGCCTCGGCACCGGGACGACCGCCAGCTTCCATCAGAGACCTCCCTTGCGGTTGAGCGTCTCCAGCGGATTGCTGGGGAAGGGCGAGGCTCCGGCGGGGGCTGGCGGCGCGGCGTGACCGGCTGACGCCATCGGCGGGGTTGCGGAGCTTGCCGGATTGGGCGCCATGGGGGCCGATGGCCCGCCGGGCGCAGGTGGGAGCCCCTGGGTGGGCGCCGACGAAGCCGGCTCGCCCGGGATGAGACCCCGGCCGCCGTGCTCGTAACGGGTCCCCTCGGGCAAGTTGTACTGGTGCGCCGGATCCGGCGTCACCAGGGATTCCCCGGCCCGGGCCTTCTGCTCCCACCCCAGCCGATAGTGCTTGCCGAGCATCCCCTTGGCCAGGGCGATCGGCAAGACCTTGATGGCCGCCTCATCGAGAATGCAGGCCTTTTCGCACTTGCCGCAGCCGGTGCAATCCCGCGAATGGACCACCGGGATGAAGAAGGCATGCTTACCGCTGCGGGGGTTATGCCGCATATCGAGGGTGATGGCCTTGCCCCGCACCGGGCAGCTATTGAAACAGACCTCGCAGCGCAGGCCTTGAAAGGCGATGCAGGCCTCCTGATCGATGAGGACGGCGAGCCCCATGCGCGCCGCCTCGATCCGGGTCAGGAGCGGGTCCAGGGCCCCGGTGGGACAGGCCTTGACGCAGGGGAGGTCATCGCACATCTCGC
>JADZBU010000414.1 GCA_020851955.1 Chromatiaceae bacterium
GCCGCGCCCTTGGCCAGCGTGGAAGGTTTCGTGCGCCAGATCCTGGGCTGGCGCGAGTACGTGCGCGGCATCTACTGGACCCAGATGCCGGGCTACGCCGAGCTCAATGCGCTGGATGCAAAAGAGGATCTGCCCGCCTGGTACTGGACCGGTGACACCGGCATGGCCTGCCTGCGGGATGCGATCACGCAGACGCTGCGGCACGGCTATGCTCACCACATTCAGCGCCTGATGGTCACCGGCCTCTTTGCGCTGATGTTCGGCGTGCGGCCCTGGCAGGTGCATGCCTGGTACCTGGCGGTTTACGTCGATGCCGTGGAATGGGTGGAGCTGCCCAACACCCTGGGCATGAGCCAGTACGCCGACGGTGGCCTCATGGCCAGCAAGCCTTATGTGGCCACCGGCAAGTACATCCAGCGCATGAGCCCCTATTGCCGGGGTTGTCGCTACGACCCCGGTGAGCGCGCGGGGGACAGGGCTTGCCCCTTCACCACCTTGTACTGGGACTTTCTGATGCGCCACGCGGCCTTGCTTGCCGCCAACCCGCGCATGGCGCTGCAGGTGAAGAATCTGACCCGGCTGGACGAGGCGCGGCGGCGGGCGATCCGCGACCGCGCCGCGGCCATCCGCAATGGCGAGGTGGCCTGATCAGGGTCGAGGTGCCGGCCGGCGCGCCGGTGACTTGGGCCGACGCGCGGCAAGCTAAGCGCGGCGCCGGCGCGCTGCGCATGTGTGTCGCCCGCCGCCTAGGTGCCCACGCGCAACGTCCAGGACGGCGCGGTGACGGGCCTGACTTGATGCTGGTAATGCTAAGGGCTGGAATGGCGGGCGCTGCGCGCCGCCGCCAGGCGCTTCTCGAAAGTGGTCAGGCGCCGGGCGGCGTCGCTGGGGATGGGGTAGAGGTCCGGCGGTATATCACCCGCCTGGTAGCGCTTGAGGGCGTCGTAAATCATCCCGCGGGCCCCGGGCTTATTGGCGGCACGCGCCACCATGGCGAGGGCCGCGTCTTCGGTCAGGCCGTCCTCGCGCATAACATCGCCCACGCGCTGCGCCATGACCCAGCGTTCATAAACCATATGGCCCATGGGGCGCGGTCGGGCCGGCCGCGGTACGGTCTCGCCCCGGGCCAGGCGGTTCGCCACCTCCAGCAGCCAGGCCAGGGCATCGTCCTCACCCACCAGGGGCCCCAGGCGGTTGCGGGCAATGTCCGCTAACAGGCACACGGCTTGGTGGTCATCGTCGTAGGCCAGGTCCAGCAGGTGGCCGTCAATAATGGTGGTCAGTGTCATGGCGCCTCCTCCCGCGGTCCATCGAGCTCATCGCTCCAGAAAAAAAACCCGCTTTTTCGGGGCGGGTCTGGAGACTCTGTTAGTCCGTTGGGGTGCGGTTAAATCAAGGTTTTGGTGGAGCCGAGGGGGATCGAACCCCTGACCTATGCATTGCGAACGCATCGCTCTCCCAGCTGAGCTACGGCCCCATGAAGCGAATGTTGGGTCGCCGGGAATGGGTTCTGGCCCCGTGGCGGCCCCGAACTTCCAAGGGTGGGAATTGTAGCATCATAGGACCGGCTGATGACAAGGGATCACGACTTCGCCCTCGGGCCAGGGCCGCCGGCTCCGTAAAAACCGGGGGCCGGAAATTCGTGTCAAATGATGCCAAGTTTGTTAGAGTTCCCCGCAGAGTTCGGGTCCTGGAGGGGATCGGGACTCGACCATAATTAGAACAGGCCAGTTCCGGGATGCCCTTCTGCGGCAAGCCGGTAGGCCGGGAAGCCGTCCTCCAGGGAAGGGCAGAAATTAGATTTCCACCAACTTACATAAAGCCATCCCCAAGTAGGATGGAGGAGTTTGCCATCATGTCTACAATGCAGATCGCCGGTCGTCATCTGGCGGTGGACCGCAAGGGGTTTCTAGCCAGTTTCGATGCTTGGGATCATGAAGTGGCGGAGGCCATGGCCGCCGACCAGGGCTTGATCCTGACCCCGCGCCATTGGCTGGTGATTGAGTATTTGCGTGATTATTATAAGGAATTTGGGCACCCGCCTTCGCCCAAGCTGGTCATTCGGGCCATTGGCGATGAGATCAGCCCCCATGTTGCCTGTACCCGACGCACCCTGGAAGGACTCTTCCCAGCGGGCGGCTGCAAGCAGGCTTGCCACATCGCCGGTCTGCCGGATTATTTCTGCCATTCCTGCTGATTGCCCCTCTCCCGCAAGGGCCTGAACTCCCGGCGGCCTGGGTCTCGTATCCAGGCCGCCGGGAGGGTGCGATATCAGATCCCTTGAGGCGGATCAGGCTACCTCTGCTTGTCTCGCCCCGCGCAGGTCGCTGCCGCCTAACGCTGGAGCACGAGTTCCAGTATCACCTTGCTGCCAAAGTAAGCCAGGATCAGGGTCACAAATCCGCTTAGGGTCCAGATGATGGCTGTCTTGCCCCGCCAGCCGTAGCGGAAGCGACCGATGAGCAGGCTGCCAAACATCAGCCAGGCCAGCGTCGAGAGGACGGTTTTGTGGACCAGGTGCTGGGCGAACATGTCTTCCAGGAAGGCAAAGCCGCTGATGAGGGCCAGGGTCAGCAGGGCAAAGCCCGCGCCAATCATCTCAAAGAGCATGCTTTCCATGGTCTGCAGCGGCGGTAAGGCCCGGATAAAGCCGCCGGTTTGACGCCCGCGCAGATGATGGTCCTGAATGGCCAGCAGGATCGCCTGAACGCTGGCCAGGGTGAGTAGGCTGTAGGCCAGCATGGATATGAGTACGTGGATCTTGATGTCCCAACCCACCGCTGGTCGCATGAAGTCCGGGCTCGGAAAGCTGGCTTCCAGTGCCAACGTCAAGGCCGCCACGGGTAGCAGCACCAGGCCCAGATTTTCCACGGGCTTGGTGATGCTGGAGATGAGAAACAGGGCAATGACGGTCCAGGAAGTTAGCACCAAGGCATTGAAAAAGCCAAGATTAAGTCCCGGTTGGCTGAAAACGCCATCGTAGAGCAGCCAGGCGTGAAGCAAGAGTCCCGCGAAGACAAGCCACAGGGCCAGGACGCGGGGAGGTGGGTGGGGATGCCGGCGGCCGAGCAAACGCCACCCGATCAGGCCCGTGGCGGCGAGATAAAGGGCGATGGCGGTCAGGGCAAAGTAGAGATGATTCATGGCGGTGGATAATCGCATAAAGAGGGCGGGTGGGAAACGATGCCGGCGGAGTGCCTGATCAATCGTACCTAGGATCCGATACGCGAGCCCGTCCATCCGCCCGGGAAGTCTCTGCATTATACTGGACTGGTTATACCGCCTACGGGCCTGGCGGGCCCGTTACCACTCTTTTTTCCGGTTCGAGGAAGACCATGTTCGAAAATCTGCAGGAGCGCCTCGGACGCGCCCTCGACAATCTCCGTGGCCGGGGTCGCCTGACCGAGGACAACATTAAGGACTCCCTGCGCGAGGTGCGCATGGCCTTGCTCGAGGCCGATGTGGCCTTGCCGGTGGTGCGAGCCTTTGTGGACCGGGTACGCGACAAGGCGATGGGCGAGGAGGTGGCGCGCAGCCTGACGCCGGGCCAGGTGCTGATCAAGATCGTCAACGACGAGTTGGTCGAGCTCATGGGTTCGGCCAACGAGGTCCTGAACCTGGCGGCGCAGCCGCCGGCGGTGGTGCTGGTGGCGGGCCTGCAGGGTTCGGGCAAGACCACCAGTGTGGCCAAGCTTGCCCGCTGGCTCCAGGAGAAGCAGAAAAAGAAGGTCATGGTGGTCAGTTGCGACGTCTATCGTCCGGCGGCCATCGACCAGTTGCGGACGCTGGCGGCGGAGGTGGGGGCGGAATTCTTCCCCAGCCAGGGTGACCAGGATCCGGTGCATATCGCCCGGTCGGCCCTGGATTCGGCCCGCAAACACTTTAAGGATGTCCTCATCGTCGATACCGCGGGGCGGTTGCATGTCGATCAGGACATGATGGCGGAGATCCAGCGTCTGCACGCGGCGGTCAAGCCCATCGAGACCCTTTTCGTCGTGGACGCCATGACCGGCCAGGACGCGGCCAATACCGCCAAGGCCTTCGATGCCGCCCTGCCGCTCACGGGCGTCATCCTCACCAAGACCGATGGCGATGCCCGTGGCGGCGCCGCCCTGTCCATCCGCTTCATCACGGGCAAGCCCATCAAGTTCCTGGGTATCGGCGAGAAGACGTCGGCCCTGGAGCCTTTTCATCCCGATCGCGTCGCCTCGCGCATCCTGGGCATGGGGGATGTCCTGTCCTTGGTCGAGGAGGTGCAGAGCAAGATCGACCACCAGAAGGCGGAGCTGCTGGTCAAAAAGATCCAGAAGGGCAAGGATTTCGATCTGGCGGATTTCCGTGATCAGTTGACGCAGATGTCCAGCATGGGCGGGATGGCCGGGCTCATGGACAAGTTGCCTGGCATGGGCCAGGTGCCGGAGCATCTCAAACAGCAGGTGAACGACAAGGAACTGAAGCGGCTCGTGGCCATGATCAATTCCATGACCCCTCATGAGCGGGCCTTTCCCGCCCTCATCAAGGGGGCGCGCAAGCGCCGCATCGCCCTGGGTTCGGGCACCCAGATCCAGGATATCAATCGCTTGCTCAAGCAGTTCACCATCATGCAGAAGACCATGAAAAAGATGAAGGGCGGTGGCATGGCGCGGATGATGCGATCGCTGTCGGGTCGGCTGCCGGGTATGGGGATGCCGGGGCGGATGCCGTTTTGAAGGTTTTGCCACGCCAGATAGCGCCCTTAGGCGATTTTGGCGCTTTTCATTTTCCCATTTTCAAGTAAAATGCCGTGTTTTCCTGTGCGCCGAATGGTGCCGGGAGACCGATTCTGGAACCCAATCAGGACTAACCATGGTCACGATTCGTTTGTCGCGGGGCGGCGCCAAGAAGCGCCCCTTTTATCAAGTCGTCGTTGCCGACGTCCGTTGTCGCCGAGATGGGCGCTACATTGAGCGTATTGGCTTTTTCAATCCCATCGCCGTTGGCGGCGAGGTCAAGGTGCGTCTGGATCGCGAGCGCGCCGACTATTGGATTGCCCAAGGCGCCAAGCCTACCGAGCGCGTCGAGAAGTTATTGAAGCAAGCGGCCAAGGAGGCCGCGAGCCTGCCGGCGGCCACGGGCGTTCAGGCCGTCGTCGCTTCCTGATTCCGCTGACGGCGAGCGGGCCTCGGGCCTGTTTGCCCCAGGAATCAACTCCCCATGGCGGATGACCGTACCCTTGTGGTTGGACGCATCTCCGGTATTTACGGGGTGCATGGGTTGGTCAAGATCTTCTCCGAGACGGACCCCATGGAAGCCATTCTGGGCTATACGCCTTGGCTTTTGGGTGATAAGGCCGAGGTGCGAACCGCGGTCGAGGGTCGGCGGCATGGCAAGGGCCTGGTTGCTCGGATTGTCGGTTGCGAAGATCGGGAGCAAGCGGCGGTCCT
Source organism: Chromatiaceae bacterium (assembly GCA_020851955.1). Taxonomy (GTDB): domain Bacteria; phylum Pseudomonadota; class Gammaproteobacteria; order Chromatiales; family Chromatiaceae; genus M0108. The sequence continues at coordinate 5,424 of JADZBU010000414.1, forward strand.
GGTAGGGCAGAACATCTCGGTCAGCCGGGATCAGTTGCCTCCGCCGGGCGAGGACGAATTCTACTGGGCCGACCTGGAAGGGTTGGCCGTGGAGACCCTGGAAGGGGTGCCTCTGGGCAAGGTCCATCATCTCTTCGCGACCGCAGGCAACGATGTCCTGGCGGTGCGCGGTGATCGCGAGCGCCTGATACCCTTTATTTGGGGTGATGTGGTCACGGAAGTGGATCTGGAGAAGAAGTTGATGCGGGTCGCTTGGGACCCGGATTTCTAGCCGCGGTCCGGCGGCGTGCGCTTTGATGTCATTAGCCTCTTCCCGGCCATGTTCCGGGCCTTGGAGGATGAGGGGGTCGTAGCGCGGGCACTGGCGCAGGGGATTGCGGAGCTTCATCTGTGGAATCCGCGCGATTACGCGCTGGATCCCCATCGTAACGTGGATGATCGGCCCTATGGGGGCGGTCCGGGTATGGTGATGAAGGTGGCGCCCTTGAGATCGGCCCTGGAGGCCGCGCGGGCCGAGGCGCCGGAAAGTCGGGTGGCCTATCTCAGTCCCCAGGGCCGGCTCCTGGATCAGGGCGAGATGGCGACCATCGCTCAAGCCAGTGGCTGGATACTGATCGCCGGCCGTTACGAAGGCATCGATGAGCGCCTCATCGATGACTGGGTGGACGAGGAATGGTCCATCGGCGACTATGTTTTGAGTGGCGGCGAGTTACCGGCCATGGTGGTCATGGACGCGGTCATCCGCCTGCTGCCGGGGGCTCTGGGTCATGTGGACTCGGCTCGGGAAGATTCGTATGTGGATGGTCTATTGGATCATCCCCACTACACCAGACCGTCGGAGATCGACGGCCGGTCAGTCCCGTCGGTACTGCTGAGCGGTGACCATGGGGCTATCGAACGTTGGCGGCTCGGGCAGGCATTGGGCAGAACCTGGCTGCGCCGTCCCGATTTGTTGCAGCGTCGTTCCCTAAGTAAAGTGGAACAGGCGTTGCTGGATCAGTTTATCCTCGCGCATCAAGACGCCGGGTGAGAACAGGAGCGAAAGAGCATGAATATCATCGAGGAACTCGAAAGAGAGCAAATGGGCCGCGTGGTCCCCGATTTCGCCCCCGGAGACACCGTGGTGGTGCAAGTCAAGGTGAAGGAGGGCGCCCGCGAGCGGCTTCAGGCCTTCGAGGGTGTCGTCATCGCCAAGCGTAATCGCGGTTTGAACTCGGCTTTCACCGTCCGAAAGATCTCTCATGGCGAAGGCGTGGAGCGTGTATTCCAAACCTACAGCCCCGTGGTCGATTCCATCCAGGTGAAGCGCCGTGGCGACGTACGCCGCGCCAAGCTCTACTATCTGCGTGGCCGTACGGGCAAGGCTGCCCGTATCAAAGAGAAGATTTAGTCTCGCAGACATCCTCTCCACGCATGTGGGGGGATGCCCGCGGCTTACCTGGCTTTTGGCTTTTTCAGGGATGAATTCCCTGGCGCGGCATTTGGCAACCTGGCCAGGATCAGGCGGTCACGGGCCAAAGCGGAGCTGGGCCTTGAGCAAGACCTTCTACTGGCACGACTATGAGACCTGGGGCGCGGATCAACGCCGGGACCGCCCCTGTCAGTTCGCGGGTCTGCGTACCGACGAAGATCTCAACCCGGTTGGCGAGCCACTCATCCTCTTTTGCCGCCCCGCGGACGATCTACTTCCCCATCCCGATGCCTGTCTCCTGACGGGCATCAGCCCCCAGCGCGCCTGGTGCGAGGGGGTGCCCGAGGCGGATTTCGCCGCCGCGATCGAAGCTGAACTGGCCAAGCCCGGTACTTGCGGGGTGGGCTATAACAGCATGCGCTTCGATGATGAGATTACCCGCAACCTCTTCTACCGTAATTTTATCGACCCCTACGCCCGCGAGTGTAAAAACGGCAACACGCGCTGGGACCTGATCGATGTCCTACGCCTGGCCCATGCCCTGCGTCCCGAGGGTATTCAGTGGGCAACTAACGAGGAAGGCGTAACCTCCTTCCGGTTAGAGCATCTGACCCTTGTCAATGGCATTGAGCATGCTCAGGCGCACGACGCCCTGGCCGATGTGCGCGCCACCATTGAGCTAGCAGCCCTGCTCAAGGCTCATCAGCCGCGCCTCTTTGCCTATGCCTTGAGCTTGCGTGAGCGGGGCAGGGTGGAGGCGTTGCTTGCCAAGGGCGAGCCCTTTCTGCATGTTTCCAGCCGTTACCAGGCCCGGCTGGGCTGTATTGCGCCGGTGTTGCCGATCTCCCCCCATCCCCGTTACCGCAACGAGGTGATTTGTTATGACCTGCGATATGCACCCGAGCCCCTGCTGAGCCTGTCCGTTGAGGCCATGCGCGAACGCCTCTTCACGCCCCATAAAAATCTGCCGGAAGGGATGGAGCGAATCCCCCTCAAAACCATCCATGTCAATCGTGCCCCGATGGTAGCGCCCCTAGCGACGCTAACCCCGCGGGCGGCGGAACGATGGGGGATTGACCTGGCCCAAGTCGAGCGTCACGCCAAGCTGCTAGGCCCTGCCGTGGACTTCGCCGCAAAGGTGCGGGAGGTGCATTTGAGTGGCGACTGGCCGGTTGAAACCGACCCTGATCTCATGATCTATGCTGGTGGCTTTTTCCCGGATGCGGATCGGCGGCAGATGGACCAATTGCGCCGGCTGTCGCCCCAGGCCCTGGCGCGGGCGAGATTCAACTTCAGGGATCCCCGGCTGGAGACCATGCTCTTTCGCTATCGCGCCCGCAACTGGCCGGAGACCCTCAGCCAGGAGGAGCGGGAGGAATGGGATAGCTGGCGCTTCCAGCGGTTAACCAACCCGAAAGCGGGTGCCAACATCCTGTTGGACGGTTACCGGGAACGCCTGGCTGTGCTCCGGGCGGAGTTTGCCAATCATTCCGATCGTTTGGCCTTGATAAGCGCCTTGGAGAGTTGGTCCGACCATCTCCTCGGTCAGTCCCCGACAAGCGGAAGTTCCCCGCACCCCCGCGCCTGATCCGTAAGTCACCCCGGGTGAGTACCCCCGTGACGCCCCCGCCCTCGGTTCGCGCTCGGATCGCGAGCTGTCAGACTAATTCTTAATAATCAAGCGAGTGATTCCTGCCGATCCCCCGCCACCCGCCCCAGTCATCCCGTTCGCCGCCTCCCCCCCGGGTGTTAGCTCCGCATTCCGCTTGACAGCTATCGTTCACCCGCTAGAATGCGCGCTTCCCGAGGGGCCACGGACCGGCCAAGCGATAAGCGGGAA
>JADZBU010000415.1 GCA_020851955.1 Chromatiaceae bacterium
CGGGCCTCCGAGATGGCCTGGATGACGCGCGGACGCTCGATGCGCTTGAGCCGCTCCAGTTCCTCGCGCAGCTTCTCGGCGCCCCTGGCGGTGAGGGGGACTTTGCTCATGGTGGTGTCCTCATCAAAAAAACCGGGCCGCCCGCGGCGGCTTCTCGTGCGGTTCCGGGGCCCGGCCCGGGCCGGCGCCGGAATCTCAGTAAAGTTCCTGCAAACGATTCACCGCCAGGGCGGTCCCGTGCTGGAGGGCCAGACAGGTGGCCTCGGCGCCGGCGAGGGTGGTGGTGTAGCTCACCTTGTGCTGGAGCGCGGCCCGGCGGATGGCGGCGGAATCGACGATGGCCTTGGCCCCCTCCGTCGTATTGACGATAAAGCTGATCTCGTTGTTTTTGATGATATCAACGATGTGCGGCCGGCCCTCGAAAACCTTATTGACCCGCACGCAGGGGATACCCGCCGCCCGTATTACCGTCGCCGTGCCGTGGGTGCCATAGAGCTGGAAGCCCAGTTCGACCAGATCCCTGGCGACGGGCACCAGGCGGCGCTTGTCGGCCTCGCGCACGCTCAGGAGGGCCTTGCCCTTGGCCGGCAGCTTGGTCCCGGCACCCAGTTGGGCCTTGCCAAAGGCCTCGCCGAAGGTCTCACCCACGCCCATGACCTCCCCCGTCGATTTCATCTCCGGGCCCAGGACCGTATCCACTCCCGGGAACTTGATGAAGGGGAACACCGCCTCCTTGACGAAATAGTGCTTAGGCTTCAGTTCCTTGGCATGGCCCTGCTCGATCAGGGTACGACCCACCATGCAGCGGGCCGCCACCTTGGCCAGGGGGACGCCGATGGCCTTGGAGACGAAGGGCACGGTACGCGAGGCGCGCGGATTGACCTCCAGGATATAAACATCGTCGTCCTTGATGGCGAACTGGGCGTTCATCAGGCCCACCACCTTGAGGGCATGACCCAACTGGGTCATCTGCTGGCGCATCCGGTCCTGAATCGCCGAGGACAGGGTGTAGGGCGGCAGGGAGCAGGCGGAATCGCCGGAATGGACGCCGGCCTGTTCGATGTGCTCCATGATGCCCCCAATGAGGACGGTCTCGCCGTCGCAGATAGCATCCACGTCCACCTCGATGGCGTCATCCAGGAAGCGATCCAGCAGCACTGGCGACTCATGGGAGACCCGGACCGCGTCGCGCATGTAGCGCTTGAGATCGGCGGCGTCATAGACGATCTCCATGGCCCGGCCCCCCAGGACGTAGGAGGGCCGCACCACCAGGGGATAACCGATGCTGGCCGCCTGGGCGATGGCGTCATGCTCGCTGCGGGCGGTGGTGTTGGGTGGCTGCAGCAGGCCCAGTTCCCGGACCATGCCCTGGAAGCGCTCGCGATCCTCCGCCAGATCAATGGAATCCGGGCTGGTGCCGATGATGGGCACCCCCGCGGCCTCCAGAGACCGCGCCAGTTTCAAGGGGGTCTGACCGCCGAACTGGACGATGACGCCAAAGGGTTGCTCCTTATCGACGATCTCCAGCACGTCCTCCAGGGTCAGGGGCTCGAAATAGAGGCGGTCGGAGGTGTCGTAGTCGGTGGAGACCGTCTCCGGATTGCAGTTGACCATGATGGTCTCGTAGCCATCCTCGCGCAGGGCCAGGGCGGCATGGACGCAGCAATAGTCGAATTCGATGCCCTGGCCAATGCGGTTGGGCCCGCCACCCAGGACCATGATCTTCTTGCGGTCCGTGGGGTTGGCCTCGCATTCCTCCTCGTAGGTGGAGTAGAGATAGGCGGTACTGGAGGCAAACTCGGCGGCGCAGGTATCCACCCGCTTGAAGACGGGGCGGATACCCAGGTCATGGCGCCGGTCGCGGATGGCCTGCTCGCCACAGGCCGCCAACTGGCCCAGGCGCCGGTCGGCAAAGCCCTTGCGCTTGAGAAAGCGCAGACGCTCGCCGGTCAGACTGGGGAAACCCTGGTCACGAATCTCGGCCTCCAGGGTCACCAGCTCCTCGATCTGGGCCAGAAACCAGGGATCGATGGCGGTAATGTCAAAGAGTTCCTGGATCGTGAAACCGGCGCGCAAGCCATCGGCCAGGTAGAAGATGCGTTCCGCGCCGGGCTGGCGCAACTCCTGGCGCAGCCGGCTCAGGGCGTCGGGCTCCGTCAAATCCAGCAACTCGTCGAGGCCGTACTTGTCCGTCTCCAGCCCGCGCAAGGCCTTCTGCAGGGATTCCTGGAAGGTCCGGCCGATGGCCATGACCTCGCCCACCGACTTCATCTGGGTGGTGAGCCGGGGGTCCGCCAGGGGAAACTTCTCGAAGGTAAAGCGCGGGACCTTGGTCACCACATAGTCGATGCTCGGCTCGAAGGAGGCCGGGGTGGCGCCCCCCGTGATGTCGTTCTTCAATTCATCGAGGGTGTAGCCCACCGCCAGCTTGGCCGCCACCTTGGCGATGGGGAAACCGGTGGCCTTGGAGGCCAGGGCCGAGGAGCGGGAGACGCGCGGGTTCATCTCGATAATGATCATGCGCCCGTTCTCGGGGTTTATGGCGAACTGGACGTTGGAGCCGCCCGTATCGACGCCGATCTCCCGCAGCACGGCGATGGAGGCATCGCGCATGATCTGGTATTCCTTGTCCGTCAGGGTCTGGGCCGGCGC
>JADZBU010000416.1 GCA_020851955.1 Chromatiaceae bacterium
CTCCCGCTGGATTTCCCCGAGCAGGAGCCGCACCGCGTTGCGATTGTAACCGCTCCCGAATCCCAGTTGTTCGGCAATGATCTCGCGGGCACGCATCAGGGTCATGACGACAACTCCCGGATGAAAAATAAAGGCTTCCTATCGGGGACCGACCCCGGCACGCGCTGGGGGGCCGGGGCGAGGTCACCGGACGGCCCAACGGGCCCCCGGGGGCCGACCGGCCACCCGGGGACCTCAAGTCACAGGCTGAAGGGGGCCAGCTTCTTGGGCACCGCCACATTATCCAGGGTGACGTACCGGGGCAGGCCATTCTCGTAGGGAGGATAGTCCTCGCCCTGGATAAGGGGATAGAGGTAGTCGCGGCACTTATCGGTGATACCAAAGCCATCCGGACTTATGAAGTCCTTGGGCATGAACTTCTCGACGTTCGCTACCTCCGACAGGGGCGCCATGCCGATCTCCCAGACGTAGGGCGAGGAGGACTTACGCACTACGGTCGGCATGATGGCGCTGTGGCCGGCGATAGCGTACTCGACACCCGCCTTGCCCAGGGCATAGGCCTGCTCCACGTCGGACTTGGCGCCCAGGTGGCGGGCGGCGCGTTGCAGATAATCCGCCACCGCCCAGTGGAACTTGTACCCGAGGGCGTCCTTGACCAGGTTAGCCACCACCGGAGCGGCGCCGCCGAGTTGGGCGTGACCGAAGGCATCGCGGGTCCCCTGCTCGGCCAGGAAGCGGCCATCGGGCCAATGGCAACCCTCGGAGACGCAGATGGTGCAATAGCCATACCGCTCGACGTTGGCCTTGACCGCCGCCAGGAATCGATCCTGGTCGAACTCCACCTCGGGGAAGAGGGTGATGACGGGTATGCCCTGATCCGCCACCAGGGCACCGGCCGCGGCGATCCAGCCCGCGTGACGCCCCATCACCTCGATGACGAAGACCTTGGTGGAGGTGGCGCACATGGAGCGCACATCGAAGGAGGCCTCCAGGGTGGAGGTGGCGATGTACTTGGCCACCGAGCCGAAGCCCGGGCAGTTGTCGGTGATCGGCAGGTCGTTGTCCACGGTCTTGGGGACGTGGATAGCCTGGACCGGATAGCCCAGGGCCTCGGAGAGTTGGGAGACCTTGTAGCAGGTGTCCGCGGAGTCGCCACCGCCGTTATAGAAGAAGTAGCCGATGTTGTGGGCCTTGAAGACCTCGATGAGGCGATCGTACTCGCGCTTGTTGGCCTCCAGGCTCTTGAGCTTGTAGCGGCAGGAACCAAAGCCGCCGGAGGGCGTGTGGCGCAGGGCGGCGATGTTCGCGGCGGACTCCTTGCCGGTGTCGATCAGATCCTCCGTCAGGGCGCCGATAATGCCATTGCGACCGGCATAAACATTGGCGATCTTGTCCGGGTGCTGGCGTGCCGTCTCGATCACCCCACAGGCCGAGGCATTGATTACGGCGGTGACGCCACCGGACTGGGCATAAAAGGCATTCTTCGCGGTCATGATTTCCCCTCGTTATTGCTCGTCTCGTTATGAACTTGCCCCTCGTCGGGACGCGGGGCAATGAAAATTATCGGCCCCGCCTGCCGGGCCGGCGTCAGCGGCGGCGGCCGGATGGCGACTGACCGGGCAGGTCCCCCCGTTGCTCGGCGGTGTAATCCGCCTGGGCCTGGAGCAGGGAGACGGCGCATTCGGACAGGTCGTCGTACTCGTCCACCCCCGTACCCATCTGCTGGTGGACCCGGTAGAAAAACTGGCATCGGTAGCGGCGATCACCGGATTTAAAGATGACGAAATTGCAGCCGTCATCCGTGTTCCAGAACATGACCGGACAGGAGGTCAGCTCGCGGTCCGAGGCATGGAGGCGAATCTCGGCATCCGCCATCTTGATCTCCATCTCGCGGCCATAGCGCTCCCGCAGCGTGGTCTGGACCATCCAGCGTTCGGATTCGGTGATATCGGGGATCTCGGCCATAAGCGTAGTTTCCGTGCCAATGAGTTCAAAGATTACCGGAAGCGGGCCAGGGCTCCCAATCCAAAACTTGGATGCCGGAATGGAATCTCCTGATCATGCCAGCCTCCGCGATCAGCGCCGCGCCAACCGCGGCAAGTCCGCCCTCAGACCCAGGGCCTGCTCGATGAAGGCCCGTTTGAGGAAGGGCGAGTGGTCGGCGACGGCCATGCCCACGCCGCGGGCCGCCACCAGCAGGGGATTACGGTTGCCGAAGAGCCGCTTGAAGGCCTCCATGACCCCCAGCATGCGCATATTCTCGCCCCGGCGGGCACGTTCATAGCGGCGCAGGGTCCAGAGACCGCCGATATCCCGGCCCTTGGCCAGGGCCTCGGCGAGATTGTCCGCCAATTGGGCGGCATCCAGAAAGCCGAGATTCACGCCCTGGCCCGCCAGGGGATGAAGGGCATGGGCGGCGTCGCCGATGAGGGCGAGGCGGGGCCGGACATACTGGTCCGCGTGCTGGAGGCGCAGGGGGAAGGCCGCGCGCTGGCCAATGGCGGTGACGGCGCCCAACCGACTCTCGAAGGCGGTCTCCAGCTCCTCCCGAAAGGCGCTATCGTCCAGCGCCATGAGTTGGCGCGCTAGCACCTCGGTCGCCGACCAGACGATGGAGCAGCGCCCATCCGCCAGGGGCAGGAAGGCCAGGGGTCCGGTGGGCAGGAAGCGTTGCCAGGCCGTCTCGCCATGGGGCTTGGTGACCCGGACGTTGGCGACGATGGCCTCTTGGTCGTAATCCCAGCCCGAGGTCGTGATGCCCGCCCGGGCGCGCACCCAGGAGTCGCGCCCGTCCGCGCCCACCAACAGGCGGGCGGCGACGCGACGGCCGTCGGTCAGATCGAGCAGGGCCCGGTCCGGGGTCAGGATCAACCGGAGGCCGCGAGCTGGGCAGAGCAGCTGGACATCCGGCGCCGCCTCCAGCCGCTCCCAGAGGGCGAGCTGGGTGACGCGATTCTCGACGATGTGGCCCAGATCCGGCTCGCCAAAATTGGCGCTGTCGAAATGGATACTGGCGCCGCCCACGGCGTCCCAGACCCGCATCTCCCGGTAGGGGCTGGCGCCCAGGGTCTGGACGCGTTCCCAGACCGTGGGGCCCTGCCCCAGGCGTTCCAGGAGACGCTGGCTGGCGCGGCTCAGAGCGGAGACCCGCAGGTCCAGGTCCCCCGGTGGCCAGTCGCGGCAGGGCTCCCGCCCCTCCGCGACCGCGATCGTCAGACCCTGGCCGGAACAGGCCGCGGCCAGGGCCGCGCCCACCATGCCACCCCCGACCACAAGGAGATCACATTCGAGATCCGGTGTTTTCATAGCGGCAGACCTCGGGCCAG
>JADZBU010000417.1 GCA_020851955.1 Chromatiaceae bacterium
CTGGAATATCTCGATTACCCCATGGGTAACCAGGGCCTCGGCGCTCGGGAGATTCGGCGACGGCTCCGGGGACGCCCCGTTTTGAGCCTGGGTTTTGGCGCGGCGACCGTGGGGCTGACCATGATTCCCCTGGTCAATTTCATTGCCATGCCCAGCGCCGTGGCGGGCGCCACGGCCTTGTGGGTCAGGGAGTTCGACGAACGAGGTAAGCGCGTTTCCGCTTCGGTCTAGGGTGGAGTGACAAGTCCAAAGCCAAAGCTATCATGCCCACCTTCTGGTCATGGCTCGCCTGGCCTCCTGCCCTGCGCCCACTCACACCACCCACTCGAACTCGAAGGCCTCCAACAAGGCGCCGGTGACGGCGCCCGCGACCAGGCCGCCAAACATGGCCCCAGGCATGAAGGTCATGATGGAATCCAGCAGCGCGTAGTAGCCCCCATCGACGGCGCCAATCAGAGGGCCGCCGAATACCCAGAGACTGCCCGCCGCCACGGTGGCGACCATGCCGATGACCATGGCCTCGATGACCTGGCAAGGCTTGCCGCCCTTGACCTTGGCCTGACGCAGCCACCAGCCGACGGTCGCCGAGTAGCAGGTGCCGTTGACCGACACCAGAAAGGCCACGATGGCGGTGACATTGAAGTTGACGGGGTGGAGGGTCTCCACCAATCCCAGCAGGGCCCCACAGGCCAGACCGCTCATCAAACCCGCCACGGCCTTGCCCGGCGCCTGCAAGGCGCACTGGTCGGGAAAGCGCGTCAGCCTCCCCAGCACGGCGCCCGCCACGACCGCCGCCAGGGCCACCTGCCAGAGGGCGACGGTACCCGGCATCAGCATGAAGAGCAGAGTGGTCGTTACCAGACCAATGACGGCTCCGATCAGGGCGACCTCGCGGGCGCTGTAGAAGGCGGCTCCGACCGCGCCGGCAATGGCGGCGGCGGGCGCGAAGGCCCAGTGCCCTAGCCCCATGGCCTGAAAGAGGACAAAGAGGGCGGTGAAGAGCGGGGCATAGATGAGGCCGATGATGGCCCAGACGAGTCCCCGGACAAAGACCAGGGATGTCCGCGAGGCGGCTAGGGTGGTGGGCATGGAGCTACCGAACAGTTACAGCAGTCGGGCGCCGGGGTGACGCCAGGTTTCGTCGGAAGCCGCTATTTTCCACCGGCACCCAGGAACAGGCAACCGGTATTATCAGTATTTGCTTAATAACCCAAGTTCCGGAGATGCCGGTCGGGTTCCACATCCTCGATTGGGGCGGAGGGTGCCACCCGGGACGCCGGGTGCCCACAACGAAAACGGGGCCCGCGGGCCCCGTTTTGTCACCTGATGCGGTTGGGTTTAGCCAGCCTTCAGGGTCCAGGAGGCGCACCAGCCGTTAACGTTCACCGCCTTGCCAGCGAAGAGCGTGCAGGGACGCCAGTCACCCTCGGCGGCCTGAATGAATTGGCAGTTGGCGCAGTGCTGATTGGCGGCCGGGGTACCGGCTTTGTCAACGCGGGCAGCCTTGGTGGCATCGCTGACATACTTCAGGGCCTTGGCGGTCGGATCGTTTTCGTCCAAATGGGGCAGTTCGGCGGCCTGCGCGTTAGCCATACCGACCAGGTTCAGGACGGGCACGGCGGCCAGGCCGGCGAGCATCAGCTTAACGGCATCGCGGCGGCTCTTGTTCAACTCGGACATTGCTGTCGTCTCCTCTTTGGGATTGTAGGGATCTGATGTAGGACCCGCCGGCCTGAAGTCAGGGGTCTAATGAGAATTTTGCACCATGCGCGGGTGGAACTCCACCCCTCTTTATGGCAATAGTGTGAAATCCGGTGGCGGCAGGGCCACAGGCCGTCCGCCGGAGGCCTCAGCGGAAATAGGTACCAGCTCCAGTCGTGTGGCTGCGCCAGAAGGCATCGGTGAAAGTGGCCAACTTGACCTCGTCGGCGCCGGAGGAGGCATGGACGAAACGGGTGGGATCGACCACCAGGCCGACGTGGCTATCGCCCTTGACGCGGAAGAAGATGAGGTCCCCCGGCTTGACCTTCGTTAACTTAACGGGCTTGGCCTCGGCCTTCTGGTCGGTGGATACGCGCGGAATCCTGAGTCCCGCCTTCTTGTAGGAATGCTGGGTCAAGCCACTGCAATCCAGACCTTTTCCGGGCTTGGTACCCCCATAGACATAGGGCGTCCCGATCTCTTCCAGGGCCGCCGTGACCGCCTTGCCCCGCGGCCCGGAAGGAATCTTGATCCCGTACTTGTCGCCAATACTGCCGCAACCCGGCAGCAGTAACAGCAAGCCGCCCAGGATAAGCCACCCGGGCAAGGCCAAGGCCTTCGCGCTCATCTCCCGCCCCTTTGGTCGAAGGTTATGTAAAAGGTTTGCTATGCAGTTTTATTAATACAGCGCCTTCGGCTTGTCAACGCCCAGCCCCTTATAAACTCGCGGCCATCTGGCCCTACCTGGCCAGGCGTTGGCTTGAGGGTCGGACCGCGCCAGCGGTCGCCACCTTGAGCTATCATGTCAATGCCCTAAACCCCTGTGATTTCGTCACGCTCATGCCATGGCTCTAGCCCTTCGCGACCCTGAATACCACACCTATGGCGACTATCTTCGCTGGCCGGAGGATGTCCATTATGAACTGATCGACGGACAGGCCTACTTGATGGCTCCTCCCCCGACCCTTGATCACCCGGTCTGCGTCGGCGAGATCTTCCGTCAATTGGCCAACGCCCTGGGTCCTGGGCCCATGAGTCCGCTCGAACCTGTTTAATGCTAAGGATCATCGGCTTGCCCTTATGAGCTACCAAGAACCCGTCATCGGTACCCTGAGCCCCGCTGAACTGGGAGATGACAGGCCGGAACCCTGGCTGGCGGCACCCGCGCCCCAGGCCCCCTCTCCAGCCCCACTCGCGCCGAGCGATCCCGAGGAGGAGGCGCGTCTGCTGGCCCAATCGCTGGGGGCCCTGATCCGTGAGGATGCCCCCGCCGCCGTGACGTCGGCACCGATCAGCGCGGTCGCCAGCCCCCTGCCGGCCCCGCCCGCGCCGGACTTATGGGCGGAGGGATTTGCACGCCATCCGACCACCGAACACGCCTACCCGTCCCCCTGGCTGAGCTTTCGGCGCCTGCTGGACCTGGTCGGCATGAGCCTGGCCTTTCTGCTGTTCTGGATCGCCTACCGCGCCTTCGTCGCCCTGCCCCAAGTCCCGGACCAATCCCCCTGGGTCCGGTTGGGCAGCGCGCGCCTGGAGGCAACGCCAGCCCTGAACGGGGCCGTGGCCAGTGCCCCCGGCAAGAATCTCCCTCCCATCGGCCAATTCGACTTTGGTCAGAGCGTCCCGCCCGAGGCCCTGCCCGCCTTGGCACAGCAACAGCCGGTGGAACTTTACCGCTCCATCTACGAACTGGAGGATGCCTTCGAAGCCAAGTATGTGCCACCCCCCACCTGCGCGGGCCTGGATGTGAACAACGCCGCGGACCCGACGGACTGCGTCAATCATCGTTTGCGCGCGCGTCGCGCCTTCCTGGCGAGCAATGGCCGCAGCATGGTGCCGGAAGAGGCGCCCTGGGCGAGGATATCGGAACCCGGCTGGGAAATGGAGAGCGGGGAGCCCTGGCCGAACCCGCAATGACTAAAACCTGCGCTCCCGGTCCACCCAGAGCCAGGCAATGGTGAAGCCGAGGGCGGCCACCAGGGAAGAGGCGACGAAGGTCGCCTGGGGTCCCGCGCCAGTCCACAGGATGCCACTCGCCAAACTGCCAACGGCGCCACCGGCCCCATAGACGAGGCTGCCGAACAGGGCCTGACCCCGGCCCTGGAGGCGGCCAGTAAAATAATGGTGCGTGAGATGGATGGCCCCGGCATGGAAGGCGCCAAAGGTGGCGGCATGGAGGGCCTGGGCCAGGACCAGGATAACCGGCTCGCCGACGAAGGTTCCAATCAGGAGCCAGCGCACCACCGCCAGGCCCAGACTGGTCAACAAGACGCGCCGCGCGCCGAAACGCTCCAGCAGATGGTGCATGATGGCGAAGACCAGCACCTCCACCACCACGCCCCAGGCCCAGAAGGCGCCAATGGTCCCGCTGGCATAGCCGGCCTCGGTCAGATAGATCGAGTAGAAGGCGTAGTAAACCCCGTGGCTAACCTGCATGAAGAAGCCGCAGAGCAGGAAGGCTGCGACCTCGGGGCGGCGCACCAGACTCAGGATGGAGATCCCCTCCACCGCCGGGCGGGCTTCCACTGGCCGTTCGACGACCAGCAGGCTGGTGATCCAGATGCCGACCTGTAAGGCCAGGGCCATGAGCGGTACCACGCCACTACCCTGGCGCTCCACCAGGACCCCCAGGACCATGACCGCCAGGATGAAACCGACCGACCCCCAGAGGCGGATACCCGCGTAACGCCGCATCCGGGCGCCCAGATGGTTGATGGTCACCACCTCCATCTGCGGCAGGGAAGCATTCCAGAAAAAGCTGAAGATAATCATGACCAGGGCCATGCCCCAGAAGCCCCGCACCGCGAAGATGCCCAGGAAGGCGAGCCAGGTCAAGAGCGAGGCCAGCCGAATGATCATGAGGGTCCGCCCCGTCCGATCCGCCAGCCAGCCCCAGACGTTGGGGGCAACGATCTTGGTCGCCTGGAGAATGGCCATCAACTGGCCGATCGCTAGGGCCGTGAAACCCTGATCCTGGAGATACACCCCCCAGAAGGGCAAGAGGGCGCCCAGGGAGGCAAAATAGAAGAGGTAAAAGCTGGAAAGTCGCCAATAAGGCATGGAGGGGGCCAAGGATGGCAAGCCATGAATCCGGACTAGGGACCGGCCAACCCGGCCCCGCCCGTCGAGCCCGGCGCGGAAGGCGGGTTCCGGGAACCGCCCGGACTCAAGCGGTCAGGTGCCGGTCCTGGCGGGGATGCTCGGCGCGGCGGGGGTCACATCCGCATTCTGTCCCCGGTGCCGCAACCAGTGGTCCAACAGCACCAGGGCCAGCATGGCCTCGGCGATAGGCGTGGCGCGGATGCCCACGCAGGGGTCGTGGCGGCCCTTGGTCACGATCTCGGCGGGCTGTCCCCAGCGGTCCACCGTTTGGCCCGGCAGACGGATACTCGAGGTGGGTTTGAGGGCGAGCCGGGCGACGATATCCTGGCCAGTGGAGATACCGCCCAGGACGCCGCCCGCGTGATTGCTGAGGAAGCCCTCCGGGGTCATGAGATCCCGGTGCTCGCTGCCCTTCTGGGTCACGCAGCCGAAACCCGCGCCGATCTCCACCCCCTTGACGGCATTGATGCACATGAGAGCATGGGCGATATCGGCATCCAGGCGATCGAAGATGGGCTCGCCGAGCCCCGGTGGCACACCCTCGGCCACCACCGTCACCTCGGCGCCAATGGAGTCGCCCGATTTGCGCAGGGCGTCCATATAGGCCTCCAGTTCCGGCACGGCGGCGGCATCCGGACAGAAAAAGGGATTGAGTTCCACCTGATCCCAATCGAAGCCCTGGGGCCGCAGGGGTCCGAGTTGGGAGAGATAGCCCCGCACCCGCACCCCCAGCCGATCCCGCAGGTACTTCTTGGCGATCCCCCCGGCGGCGACGCGGATCGCCGTCTCGCGGGCCGAGGAACGGCCGCCGCCACGATAATCCCGGTGGCCGTATTTGTAGCTGTAGGTAAAGTCGGCGTGGCCGGGGCGAAATTTTTCGGCGATCTCGGCGTAGTCCTTGGAGCGCTGATCCTCGTTGTAGATCACCAGGCCGATGGGGGCACCGGTGGTCCGGCCCTCGAAGACACCGGAGAGGATATGCACCTGGTCCGATTCCCGCCGCTGGGTAGTGTGGCGGGACTGGCCGGGGCGGCGCCGATCCAAATCGACTTGCAGATCCGCCTCGGTGAGTTCCAGCCCCGGCGGACAGCCATCGACAATGCCGCCAATGGCCGGGCCGTGACTCTCGCCGAAGCTGGTGGTCACGAAGGATTTACCGAAGCTGTTGCCTGACATGGGCTGGAGAGAGGCCTCGGTCGCTTAGAAGCTGTTCGGAGTCAAGAGCTCGCTCGGATTCAACCAGCTGTTGGCCCGATCGATGACGTCCCGGTTCAGGCCACTGGTGGCCTGGTAGAGTCTCAAGCCGAAAATGATGTAATCGTACCGAGCCGAAAGATACAGATATTCATTTTCATACAGCTGTCTCTGGGCATTGAGGACATCGACCTGGGTCCGGGTGCCGACCTCAAGCCCGGCCTCCGTGGATTCCAGGGTGCTGGTAGCGGATACGATCGCCGCCTTGCGTGCCTCTACCTCGCTGATACTGGAGATGACCCCGCGAAAACTATCCGTGACCTCCTGGCTCACCTGACGGCGAACGGCATCCAGTTGCTCCTGCGTCGCCCCCAGGTTGTGACCGGCCTGCCGGGTCCGGGAGGAGACGGCGCCCCCCTGATAGATGGGGATATTCAAATTAAGGCCGATGTAGGAGCCGTTGGTGTCCAACCCCCCCAATTCCTCGGAGCCACTGCGATCCAGTTGATAACCCGCCTGCAGGCCCAGGGTCGGATAGTGGCCGGAACGCTCGATCTCGACCTGCTTTTTGGCCCCCGCCACCGCCTGACTGGCGGCCTGGATGGTGTAATTGTTCTGCAAGGCCACCTGGGTCCATTCCTTGATGTCATTCGGGGCCGGTGGCGCGAGAGGCAGATTGTCGCCCAGGCGCGCCAGGGTCACATCGACGGGTCCGATGATGACCCGCAGGGCCTCCCAGGCATTATCGAGCAGATTTTTATTGGTGATCACCGTGGCACGGGACCGGTCGTAGGCAGCCTGGTTATCGTTGACGTCGGTGATCGCCACCAGGCCTACGTCGAAGCGCTGCTTGGACTGCTCCAACTGGCGCTCGTTGGCCCGCATCAAGGCTTCCGAGGAACGCACCAGATCCGCGGCGCGCAGGACGTTGAAATAGGCCACTGCGGTGCGCGACATCAGTAGGATTTGACTTGTCTTGTATTCGGCCTCGGCCTGGGAGATGACATCGGCACTCCGCTGCAGTCCGATCCATTGTCCCCGGTTATAGACAGTCTGAGTCAACTGGGCGCTACCCAGGCCAGAAGCGTAATTATCCCGGATGGTTCGGGTGCCACCCAAGCCGTCGGGTGCATCCAGGGCCTCGACGTTCTGATACTGACCCGAGGCGGTGACACCAATGTTGGGCAACAGCAGGGCTAAAGCCTGGGGCTTGACCTCGCGGGTCGCCAACAGTTGTTGTTCGGCCCTTTTGAGGACGGGGTCGCCGAGCACCGCAAGGTCGTAGATCTGGATCAGGTCCTCGGCGAAGACCGGACCAGCACCGGTCAGCCCCAAGGCGAGGACGGCCGTCAGGATAGGTCTATGCATGGTCTTGGTTCCTTGAGGAAGGTATCGGGTCGCGCGAGATGGGGATACCAAGCCGGTATCCCACGCTTGCGCCGCATTATAGGGAGAGGCCTCCCCTGGCTCAATCCGGGAAAGCACCGGTCACTTTGGTGTTTTCACACCAGAATCACCCCGCATTCCCCTGATCCAGGAACCCGATTTTTCGGCCATCCCCTGGAACATGACGTAGAGACCAGGAATGATGAGGATGCCAAAGACCGTTGCCGCCAGCATGCCGCTCAGCACCGTGGTGCCCAGGTGAACCCGGGAATTGGCGCCCGCCCCGGTGGCGATCACCAGAGGCATCAGGCCGATGATGAAGGCCAGGGCCGTCATCAGCACGGCCCGGAAGCGCATCCGGGCACCCGCCAGGGCCGCGTCATAGAGGCTCTTGCCGGACTCATGTTGCTCCTTGGCGAATTCGACGATGAGGATGGCATTCTTGGCCGCCAGACCAATGAGCAGCACCAGCCCGATCTGGGAGTAGAGATCGTTTTCCAGGTGGGCAATCATGAGGCCCGCGGCGGCGCCCAGGATGGCGACCGAGACGGAGGCCAGCACCGAGAAGGGAATCGTCCAACTCTCGTAGAGAGCGACCAGGAAGAGATAACCAAAGAGCACAGCCAGGCCGAAGATGGCCGCCTCCGTGCCCCCGCTCTGCTGCGCCTCCTGGAAGGACATGCCGGTCCACTCGAAACCAAAGCCCTGCGGCAAGGCCTTTTTCGAGGCCTCCGCCATGGCCGCCATGGATTCGCCGCTGGTATGGCCCGGGGACGAACTGCCGTTGATGGCGGCGGTGGGGAACTGGTTGTAACGGAACACCAGATCGGCGCCCAGATCATCGCGCACCTCCGCCAGCACCCCGACAGGCACCATCTCGCCGGTGGCGGAGCGGACATAGGTCTCGCTGATCTGATCCGCCCGCGACCGCGCGGCCTTGTCGGCCTGGACATTGACCTGGTAGGTCTGGCCCAGATAGGTAAAGTTATTGACAAAGGTGCTGCCGAACACGGATTGCAGGGTCGAGAAGACGTCCGCCACCGGCACGTTCAGATATTCCGCCTGGGTGCGGTCGAGATCCAGGAAGAGCTGGGGGACGTTGGCGTCAAAGGTGGAATAGGCCGAGGCGATGCTGGGGTCCTGGCGGGCCGTGGCGATGAGGCCGTTCAGCACCTGCGTCAATTCCCGGGACGACTGCCCCCCCAGCCCTTCGAGCTGGAAGGTAAAGCCGCCCGCGGTGCCGAGACCCGGGATAGGCGGCGGCGGGAAGACCAGCACCTCCGCATCCGCGATGGCGGCGAAGCGGGCCTCCATGGCCGCGATCAGGCCGCGAATCTGAGTCTCCGGAGTCTTGCGCTGGTCCCAGGGGTCCAGCACGAAGACCCCCAGGCCACTGTTCGAGGAGGCCGCCCCGGTCAGCATGCTGTAACCGGTAACGGTCAGAACGCTAGCCACCCCGGGGGTGGTGGAGGCGATCTTCTGAACCTCGTCCAGCACCTGGGTGGCGCGCGGCAGGGCCGCGCCCGTGGGCAGCTTGATATCGGCGAAGAGGACGCCCTGGTCCTCGTTGGGGATAAAGCCCGTCGGCAGACGGCCCAGGATCATGACCGCGGCCCCACCGACGAGGATGACCAGGAGGCCCGCCACGATCGAGCGGCGGGCAATGAGGCCCACCAGGCGCACATAGCCGTTGCGGGTGACATCCAGGCCCTTGTTGAACCAGGCGAAGGGACCGCGCTTGGCCTCCTTCGGGGTCCCGAGAAACAGGGCGCAGAGCATGGGCGAGAGGGTCAGGGCGTTCAGGGCGGAGATGGCCACCGCGGTGGCGATGGTCACCGAGAACTGCTGAAAAAGCCCCCCGGTGATGCCCGGCAAAAAGGCCACCGGGGCGAAGATGGCGAACAGCACCAGGGTCGTCGAGATGATGGGCCCCGTGACCTGGTCCATGGCCTTCAAGGTCGCGTCCCGCCGGGCCAGGCCCTCCTCCAGCATGAGACGCTGCACGTTTTCGACCACCACGATGGCGTCATCCACCACCAGACCGATGGCCAAGACCACGGCGAAGAGGCTGATGGTGTTGGCGGAGAAACCCGCCGCCAGCAGAACCGCGAAGACGCCGATCAGGGACACGGGGATGGTCAGGGCCGGGACTATGGTCGCCCGCAAATCCTGCAGGAAGAGGTACACCACCAGCAGCACAATCACCGCCGTGATGGCCAGGGTGGAGATAATCTCGGTGATGGAAGCCTGGACGAAGAGGGTCGAGTCATACATGACCTCGGCCTCGACCCCGTCGGGGAACCGCGACTTGAGCTGCTCGAGCTGGGCGCGCACGTCCGTGGCCACCTGCAGGGCATTGGCGCCCGGGGCTTGATAGAGGCCGATGGCCGCCGTTGGCTTGCCATTGAAATTCGCGAAGGAACTGTAGATCTGCGAACCCAGTTCGACCCGGGCAATGTCCTTGACGCGCACAATGCCGCCGTCCTGGCTGGAGCGCACCACGATCTGCCCGAATTCCTCGGGTTTGACCAACTGGCCCTCCGTGACGATGGTCAACTGGAAGACCTGATCGTCCCCGATGGGCGGCCCGCCGATCGCGCCGAGGGCGGCCTGGAGATTCTGCTTTTCGATGGCGGTGACCACATCCTGCGGCGAGATACCCAGGGCCGCCATCTTCTCCGGCTCGATCCAGATGCGCATCGAGTAATTCAAGGGCCCGAACTGGTTGGCCTGACCCACCCCCGCCACCCGCGCCAACTCGTTCTGCACATTGATGGTGGCGAAATTGGACAGGAAGAGGGAATCCTTGCTGTTGTCGGGCGAAAAAACATTGATCACCAGCAGCAGGTTGGTCGCCTCCGCCTGCACCGTGATGCCGAGCTGCTGCACCTCCTGGGGCAAGAGAGCCAGGGCCTGGGAGACGCGATTCTGGGTGTTGACCTGGGCGATATCCGGGTCCGTACCCACGGCAAAGGTCACCGTCAGGCTATAGGTGCCGGCGGCGGAGGAAGTCGAGGACATATACAGCATGTCCTGGACCCCATTGACCTGTTGCTCGATGGGACCGCCGACGGTGCTGGCGATGGTCTCGGCATCGGCGCCCGGGTAGGTGGCGTTGACCATGACCACCGGCGGCGTGATGTTGGGATATTGAGCCACGGGGATCGTCTTGATGGCGAGCAAACCCGCCACCACCAGAACGATGGAGACCACGGACGCCAGCCGTGGCCGATCGACGAAAACCTTCGAGATCATGGACGGCTCTCCGGCTTGGCGCCCGCGGCGGCGGGGGCCGGCGTCTTGGCGCCGCCCTGGGCGGGCGTCGGGGACGTCGCCGCGCTTTGCTTGACCGGATTCACCACCATGCCTGCCTTCACCTTCTGCTCGCCGGTCACGATGACAATGTCTCCGATTTGCAAGCCCGAGGTGACCGCGTAAAAGGTGCCGACTTGGGTCGAGGTCTTGATATCGCGTACCTCCACGCGATTCCCCGAGCCGACCACATAGACCTGTTCACCGTCCCGGGTGCGCTGAATCGCCGAGGCGGGAACCAGGGGCAGGCGCGTCTGCTCGGCCCGATGGAGTACCGCCGAGATAAACTGGCCCGGCAGCAGCATGTGTTCCGGATTGGAGAAGTCGGCATAGATAGCGATGGTGCCGGTACGGGCATCGACCTGATTATCGATAAAGGCGATCTTGCCCTCGTGCGGGTAGGTCTCGCCGGTGGGCAGGATCAGTTGGGGGACATATTTCTCGCGCACCGCGTCCGTCCCCTCCTTGCTGGACAGCTCCGCGACCCGGACAAAGCTGGCGCTGGGTATCGAAAAGACGGCGCGGATGGGATCGAGTTGCACCACGGTCGCCAGGGTGCCGCTGCTGGTGTTGACCAGATTGCCCTCGGTGAACTTGGTCGGACCAATACGCCCGGCGATGGGGCTGGTCATGGTGGTGTAGCCCAGATTGATCTGGGCCGTGTCGATGGACGCCTTGGCCACCAGCACACTGGCCTTGGTCTTGGCCACCGCCGCCGCGGACTCGTCGCGTTGGGCCTTGGCCTTGTCGCGCGCGGCCTGGGAGGTATCGCCCTTCTTGATCAGGGCATCCTGACGATCCAGGTCGAGCTGCTTGTTCAACAAGTCGGCCTCGGCCGCCGCCTGATCCGCCTGGGCGACCGCCAGGTCGGCCTTGGCGCTCTCCAGGGAGGCCAGGAAGGGCGCCTGCTCGATTTGATAGAGCAACTCGTTCTCGGTCACCATGGCCCCCTGCTGGAAGGCCAGTTGGGTCAGAAAGCCCTCGACCCGCGCCTTCAGTTCCACCGATTGGATGGCCTTGATAGTGCCGATAAAACGATCCTGCTTGTCCACCAGCCCTTCCTCGATCGCCGCGACCACCACCGAGGGCAGGGGAGCCTTTTCCGGGGCGGCGGGGGCCTTGTCCTCGGCCTGGGCGGCCACCCCGCAGAGGGCAAGCAGGACCAGGAGGGTTCCGGCGCGGCGGACCAGGAGGGTTAGGGGATGCAAGGAGGCTGCCATGGCGTGGGACCGGGACTAGGTGAAATGGATGGCGGAGTATAATAGGTTCCCGCCGCGACCGCCGCCAGCCTGCTTGAGTATTTTGGAGGAAATCATGTCTGGGTTACCGCTACCATCTTTGTGGGTGCTGACTTCATTGCTGCTGCTAGGCGGTTGCGCCACCCGGCCGATCAATCCGCCGATCAGCCAGGTCGACCCGAGCGCCGGCTACCGTTTCGAGACGCGCCTGGCGCGGGACAGAAACCCGGAGAATCTGGTCATCCTCGCCTTCTCGGGCGGAGGCACCCGCGCCGCCGCCTTCTCCTACGGCGTCCTCGAGTACCTGCGACGCACCGAGGTGGTTGGACCGCAAGGTAACAAGATCCGCCTGCTGGACGCGGTGGACGTCATCACCGGCGTGTCCGGCGGCAGCTTCACGGCCCTCGCCTATGGTCTCTACGGCGACAAGTTGTTTGACGACTACGAACAACGCTTCCTGAAGCGCGATGTCCAGGGCGAGATCGTCGCGCGCACCCTGAGTCCGACCAATTGGGGCAGGCTGGGGTCCACCGGCTGGGGTCGCTCCGAATTGGCGGCCGAGATCTACGACGAAATCCTCTTCAACGGCGCCACCTTCGGTGATCTCGACCGCGGCCAGGGCCCCCTGATCCTGGCGTCGGCCACCGACATCTCGACCGGCTCCCGTTTCGTTTTCAACCAGCGCATCTTCGATGTCGTCTGCTCGGATCTCAATGCCGTCCCCCTCTCCCGCGCCGCGGCCGCCTCCTCGGCAGTGCCCGTGGTGCTTTCGCCAGTCACGATCAATAATTATGGCGGCACCTGCTCAGCGGAAACGCCCCCCTGGATCAAGCCCTTCCTCGACACCGACAACCCGCCGCGGCCCGCCGCCCGCGCCATCCGCTCCCTCAGGGCCGAGCAAAGCTTCCGCGACAGCGTCCGTCGGCCGTACCTGCATCTGGTTGACGGCGGCGTATCGGACAATGTCGGTATGCGCGCCGTGCTCGACGCCTTGGAGA
>JADZBU010000418.1 GCA_020851955.1 Chromatiaceae bacterium
AGGACATTCAAGCTCCCCCCGAAGACGTCGCTGGCCAGGTCCACCAGGTGGTGGTGGTGACTGAGGAAGATGACCTGGGTCAGGCGGGACAGGTCGGCCAGGGCGGCGAAGCCGGCGCGGGCCCGGCCATTGTCGTAGTTGATGAAGAGGTCGTCGGCGATGAAGGGCAGGGCCGGGGTCTGTCGCAGATGCAGTTCCAGGGCGGCCAGGCGCAGGGCGAGATAGAGCTGGTCGCGGGTGCCCTCGCTCATGCCCTGGATGTGGACCCGGAGCCCATTGGAGCGTTGACCGAAGAGGGTTGGGGGCTGGGTGTCATAGTCCACCTGGAGTCTTTCCAGGGCCCCGGCGGTCAGGCCCCGAAAGATGTCGCTGGCCCGGGCCAGCAGGGGTCCCTGCTTGTGTTCCCGGAAGCGTTCGATGGACCAGCGCAGCAGCTTGGCGGCGGTATGGACGCGGATGAAGCGCTCCACGGCGTTGCCCATGCGCGCCAGGGCCTCCTGCCGCCGGGCTTCGGCCTGGGCCGCCTCGTCCTGGCCTGCGATCCGCTCCAGGTTGGCCTCGGCGACCCTTAGATCCGCGGTCCACTGATTCCGTTGGCCGACCAATTGGTCGATTTCCGCCCGGAGTGCCGACAGGCGGGCCGGAATGGCCAGGATGTCAATGCCGGCCCGTTCCGTCTCCAGGGCGCCCGGGTCCAGCCCATCCCCATCCTTCAGGAGCTGCGCCAGGAACTGCTCACGTTCCGCGCCGAGCTGGCGCCGGAGATCCGAGCGTTGGATGGCCTCCCGCATAGCCTCCAGGTCGGCCCCGGCTGGCAGGCGCCGACACAGGGGATCCAGGCTCGCCTCGGCGAGGGCGATGCGGGCGCGATCGGCCTGGGCAGCCTCGGTCGCCTCGGTCAGGGCCGCCACGAGTCGGGCCCGCTCCTGAGCCACCTCGGCCTCCTGCTTGAGGCGGCGCCCCAGGTCCAGAGCAAGGGCGTCGGGGAGTTCCGGGACCCGGGAGGGGTCCAGGCCCGCGGCCAGGGCCCGCGCCGCCTCGGCAAAGTCCGCCAGGTCCCGGCGCATCATGTCGATGCGGTTGCGGCGCAGCTCGCGGATCTTTTCGAGATTCCCGTGCATCTCCTCGAAGAGGTCCAGCGCCTCTTGCAAGGCGCCCGGGCTGGTAGCGGCGGGCAGGTGGGCGAGGGCCAGGTTGTGCCGCAACTCAGTCCCCCAGGCGGCCAGGGCCTGGTCCGCCTCCGCACGCCGCCGACGGTTTTCGACCAGGGTGGCCTCGGCGCGGACCTTCTGCTTGACGAGCAACTGGCGCCTCTCCGCGGCCTGGTGGGCGCTGGTCACCACGGCCTCCGCGAGACGCAGCAGGGCGGCCAGGTCGGGGGCCTCCCCCGCCGCGGCCAGGGGGCCCAGCGCCTCCGCGAGGGCCAGGTTGGCCGCGGCGACCCGCCGCGCGAAGTCATCACGGCGGGCACCGGCCTCCTCTAGGGCCTCCGCCGCCCGCAGGACCCCCTCCCGCGCCGCCCGCCAGGCCTCGACGCGCCCCAGGGGCAGCCCGGCCAGGCCCAGCCGAGCGCTCTGCTCCTCCCAGTCCTGGCGGTGACCCGCCAGGGCCCGGTCATGCTCCTGGGCCCGGGCCTCGAGTTCCCGCGCCTCTTGCTGGCATTGCTCCAGGCGGTCGAGCCGGGCTTGCAGCTCGGCGGCCTGCTGGGCCTTATCGTGACGCTGGTCCGCCAGGGCATCGGCGCTGGCCATGTCCTGCTCGAAGCGATCGGCGGTCTCCGCCAGGGCCAGGTCCCCGGCCTTGATGCCCTCCCAGGTGGCATCCCGCTCGGCGCGGCGCTCCCGCACCTCAGCCAGGGTGACGGGTCGGTGGGCCGCCCGGTACTGGCGGCTGGCCAGCTCCAACCGGCCCTCCTCGGCCCGGAGGTCCCGGAGATCATCCGCCAGCTTGGCAGCGGTGGCCGCCAGGATGGCGCCCCGGTGGAGCAAGTCGGCGATCTCCGGGGGGGCGGGGAGCGCCAGGCCATGCAGGCGCTCCAGGCTGGGATGCCCCTCCCCCAAGGCCAGCAGGGCCCGGTCCAGGTCACGGGTCAAGCGCTCCACCTGGACGTCCAATTGCTGTTGCTGGCGACGGGTATCGCCCAGGTCGCGGGCCGTCGTCAGGGCCTCGGCCAAGGCCGGCGGGGGTTGGGTGACGGGCAAATCGGCCAGGTCGGCATCGATCCCCTGGAGCTCGCCCTCGCGCGCGAGAATCGTCTCCTCGGCGCTGGCGAGGGTCTGGGCCAGGGCCTCCTGACGACGCAGCAGGTCCCTGATGGCCGAGCGCACCAGCCGGCCCGGCAGGCGTTGCACCAGAGCGGCCTCCTCCTCGTCCGGCCAGCCCAGTTGCCGGGCGCCGTCCTGGACCTGCTGCCACAGCACCCGGACCTCCTCGAGCCGCCGGCCGATATCCCGCTCATGGTTGCCCAGGCGCTGGCGCTGCTCGACGAGGGCCTCGATCTCGGCGGCACGTTCCAGGATGGCCGGGTCCGGGTGCAAGGCATCCCGCCGCGCCGTCAGGTCCGCCACTTGCGCCTCGTGGAGTTGCAAAGACTGGCTGGCCAGGGCGATCTCCCGTTCGGCCTGGGCCAGTTGAGCGCCGGCCTCCTCCGGCAGGGTCGGGACCGCGCCGAGGACCGCCAACCGCGCCTCCCGGTCCCGGAGGTTGGCCAGGGGCGTGGCGATGCGCCACACCCGTTGCAGGCGGTCGCGTTCTTGCTCCAGGATCTGGCAACCGGCGCCCGCCCGTTCCAGGTCCGCCCGCAGGTCCGCCACCCGCTCCCGCGCCGCCAGCCAGTCCTTGGCGCGCACCGTGGCGCGGTCCAGATCCGCCTTGGCCTGCTCCAGTTGGGCGCTGGCCTGGTAATACTCGCGGTTATCGGATTTGCGCTTGCTCCAGAGCCGGTCGGCCTCCTGTTCCAGTTGCTCCCGAATCTCCCCCAGGCCCCCGATCCCTGCCGCCGCCTGAAAGAGGATGCGGCCGATGTCGTTGGCGGCATTGAGGATCTGTTCCCCGCCCGCCACCAGCCGCTGATGATCGAGGCCGAACATCTGGTCGAAGAAATGGCGATCCACCTGCCCGAGGAAGGGGATCAGGGCATCCTCCGCCAGGGTGGCGCCCTCGGGAGTCTTGAGGGTGTTGTTGCGCGCCTTGAGGCGAATGAAATCCAGGGGCCCGGCGTCCTGGTCGCCGTCCCGCTCCAGGCGGGCCCCCAGGCGCATCTCATGATGCGGGTGCAGAAAGTTGTAGCGCGAACGGGTCTCGATGCCGAACAGCAGGTCCTGAATGGCCGCGCGCAGGGTGGACTTGCCGGCCTCGTTGGGCCCGACGATAAAGTGAAAATCCTGGTCGGTCCGCGGCAGGGTCAGGGACCGGTCCGTGAATTTGCCGTAACGCAGGAGATCGAAGCGGGCGATGCGCATGGTCGGCCTCAGTGGGCCCGGCCCAGATGGGCCAGGAGATCGGGTGTCACCGCCCGGATGAGATCCGCCACCTCGCCCTGGCGGATGGCTTCCAGTTCCGGCAGGGCCGCGACAAGCTCCCGGGGGGCCTTGTCCACCAGGGGGCGCAGGTCGTCCAGGAGGGCCTTGAGGAGATCCGGGTCCTCCGGGGCCGCGGCGAGAAAGGCCTGGAGGTCGGCGATGGCATCGCCCCGGGCGCTCAGGAGGGCCGCGTCCCCGGGGGGCCGGGTCTCGACGCACACCTTTTCGACCCAGAGCCGGTCCAGGCCCTGGGCCGCCGCCTGGCCCAGAATTTCCTCCCGCAACTGGGTGGCCAGACCGAACAGCTCGCCATGGGCGGCGGTCTGGCCCCGCAGGACCAGGCGGACGGCCAGATAGAGGGGCTCCGGGGTGGCGGCGACGAGGCTCTCGAAGGCCCGGCCCACCCGGCGGACCACCGCCTCCAGGGTGGCGTCCGCCGCCACATCCACCTCGAGCCGTTCCCAGCGCAGCACCGCCACCGCCAGCCGCTCGACCGTCTGGATGCCCGCCTCGTCGGCGGTGACCAGGAGGGCGCCGCGCTCTCCGAGCTCCCGGCTATGGCGCCCCTGGAGATTGCCGGGAAACGCCACCCAGGGGTCGCGGTGCAGGATGGCGAACTCGTGCACATGGCCGAGGGCCCAGTAGTCATAACCCTTGGCGGTAAGTTCGGCCAGGGTACAGGGGGCATAGCGGGCATGACTGGCGTAGCCCTCCAGGGCCGTGTGCAGGACGCCGATATTGAGCCAACCGGCCACCGGGGGGGGATAGCTCGCGGCCAGGTTTTCCAGGGTCGCCGCCTCGCGATAACCACGACCATGGAGGGCCACCTTAAGGGTGTCGAGCCGGAAGCTGCTGGCCTTGCGGCTGTCAAAGAGGTGGACATTGTCCGGCAGGGTCAGCCGCCGGGTCATCTCGCTCTCGGCATCGTGATTGCCATGGAGCAGATAAACGGGAATGCCGGCCCGGTTCAGCCGCCCCATCTCCCGGCAAAAGTAGTGACCGGTATTGGCGTCCTTCCAGTTGCCGTCGTAGAGATCGCCGGCGATGACCATGAAATCCACGGCCTCGTCCAGGGCCAGATCCACCAGCCTGGCAAAGGCATCGCGGGTGACAGTGCGCAGCCGGTCCGCGGGGGCGTCCGGATAGGCCGACAGCCCGGTGAGGGGGCTGTCCAGGTGGATGTCGGCGGTGTGGATGAATTTCATGAGGGTCCTGGGGGATGTCAGGGGCGGCCCTTAAGGCAGCGGGGGTCGGTCGCCGCCGCCCCCAACATAACCCTTTCCCGACCGGCCCTCCAGCGCGGCATCAGCCAGCACCCCAGCCCATCAGGCGGGCGCCGAGCCGCGGATCAGGTAGTCGAAGGCCGCCAGGGAGGCCTTGGCGCCATCGCCCATGGCGATGATGATCTGCTTGAAGGGCACCGTGGTGCAGTCGCCCGCCGCGAAGACCCCAGGTAGCGAGGTCTGGCCCCGGTTGTCGATCTCGATCTCGCCCCGCGGCGAGAGCTGGAGGGTACCCTTGAGCCAGTCGGTGTTCGGCAGCAGGCCAATCTGCACGAAGACGCCCTCCAGATCCAGCCGGTGCGCATCGCCGCTGGCCCGGTCCTGATAGACCAGGCCGTTGACCCTTTCACCATCGCCGGTCACTTCGGTGGTCAGGGCCTGGGTGACGATGGTGACATTGGTCATGCTGCGCAGCTTCTTCTGCAAAACGGCATCGGCACGCAGGGTCGGGTCGAATTCAATGAGGGTGACGTGGCCGACGATGCCCGCCAGGTCGATGGCGGCCTCCACGCCGGAATTGCCGCCCCCGATCACCGCCACCCGCTTGCCCTTGAACAGAGGACCATCGCAATGGGGACAGTAGGCCACGCCCCGCCCGCGATATTCCAGCTCGCCCGGGACATTCATCTCCCGCCAGCGCGCGCCCGTGGAAAGGATGATGGTCTTACTCTTGAGGGTCGCGCCGCTGGCCAGCCGCACCTCGGCCAGGCCATCGGGGCCGGTCGTCATGGCCTCGGCGCGCTGCAGGTTCATGATGTCCACTTCGTACTCGCGGACGTGCTGCTCCAGGCCGGCCACCAGCTTGGGGCCATCGGTTTCCTTGACCGAGACAAAGTTTTCGATCGCCAGGGTATCGAGCACCTGGCCACCAAAGCGTTCGGCGACAATCCCGGTCCGGATGCCCTTGCGCGCCGCATAGATGGCGGCGGCGGCGCCGGCGGGGCCGCCCCCGACGATGAGGACGTCGAAGGCCGGCTTGGCCGCTAGCATCTCGGCGTCGCGGGCGGCGGCGCCGGTGTCCAGCTTGGCCAGGATCTCCTCCAGGGTCATGCGGCCCTGACCAAAGGGCTCACCATTCAGGAAGACGGTGGGCACGGCCATGATCTGGCGGTCATCGACCTCCTGCTGGAAGAGGGCGCCATCGATCATGGTGTGGCTAATACCGGGATTGACCACCGCCATCAGATTGAAGGCCTGCACCACATCCGGGCAGTTATGACAGGAGAGAGAGATAAAGGTCTCGAATCGGAAAGTCCCCGGCAGGGCGCGCATCTGCTCGATGACGGCGGGCTCGACCTTGGGCGGGTGACCGCCGGTCTGGAGCAGGGCCAGGACCAGGGAGGTAAACTCGTGCCCCATGGGAATGCCGGCGAACTGAATCCGCGCCGTTTCACCCGGGCGACCGACAGCGAAGGAGGGCCGGCACGCATCCTGCCCGTCGTAACGAATACTGACGAGCGAGGACAGGGGCCCTATGTCTTCCAGCAGCGCTCGCATCTCTTGCGACTTGGGGCTGTCGTCGAGGGAGGCGACAAGTTCGATCGGTTGTTGCAGGCGCTCAAGATAGGCCTTGAGCTGGGTTTGGATGTTGGCGTCGAGCATTGACTTCTTCCCAAGAGAGCGGGGTTACGCGTTACCCCTGGCCCCTCGGTACCGAGGGCTGCGGAGGGGCCGGGGTCTTAGTTACTGCCAGGCTTAGATCTTACCCACCAGGTCAAGGGACGGCGCCAGGGTGGCATCGCCTTCCTTCCACTTGGCGGGGCAGACCTCGCCCGGGTGCGCCGCGACGTACTGGGCGGCCTTGATCTTGCGCAGCAACTCGGCGGCGTCACGCCCGATGCCGCCGGCGTTGATCTCGATGATCTGGATCTTGCCCTGGGGATCGATGACGAAGGTGCCGCGCTCCGCCAGGCCCGCCGCCTCGATCATGACCCCGAAGTTGCGGGTGATGACCCCGGTGGGATCGCCAACCATGGGGTAGTTGATCTTGCCGATGGTCTCGGAACTGTCGTGCCAGGCCTTATGGGTGAAATGGGTGTCGGTGGAGACGGCGTAGATCTCCACCCCCAACTGCTGGAAGGTGGCGTAATGGTCGGCCAGGTCACCCAGTTCGGTGGGGCAGACGAAGGTGAAGTCGGCCGGGTAAAAGAAGACCACGGACCACTTGCCGCGCAGGTCGGCGTCGCTGACGGCGACGAACTTGCCCTGATGGAAGGCGGTGGCGTTGAAGGGCTGGACTTCGGTATTGATGAGGGAGTGCATGGCGGCTACCTGTGAGTGAGGGGTTAATCAGAAGCGATGGGTGCATGGTAGAGAGCCGTCGGCTCGGTCGCCAATTGATTGTTACGATTCTGGCGATAGGGGTTGGCTATGTACACCCAACACCCTTTAGGTTTTCGTTTCCCGGGCCGGGTGGCGGCGGGCGGGGGACGCCGTGAATACGTCCCTGTAGGCTTGGCGACAGCAT
>JADZBU010000419.1 GCA_020851955.1 Chromatiaceae bacterium
ACACCCATGGCCAGCACCCACCGCATCGCCCGCGCCCTCGGCCTGGCCCGTTCCCTGGGCCTCTACTACGGCAATCCCCTGCGCAACCGGCGGCTGGCCCGCCTCTACGCCCCCTTCCTGGGGCCCGACGCCCTGGGCTTCGACATCGGTGCCCATGTGGGCAACCGGGTGAAGTGCTGGCGCGCCCTGGGCGCCCGGGTCGTCGCGGTGGAGCCCCAGCCGGACCTGCTGCGGGTCCTGTCCCTCCTCTATGGCCGCGACCCGGCGGTGACCCTGGTCCCGGAGGCGATCGGCGCCCGGCCGGGGCAGGCGCCCCTCTGGGTGAGCGATCGCCACCCCACCGTCACCACCCTCTCCGCCGCCTGGGCCGAGGAGGTTGGCCGGGGGCCCGACTTTCGCGGCGTGCGCTGGCGCCAGGCCGGGGAGGTGCGGGTGACAACCCTGGACGCGCTGATCGGGCGCTTCGGCATGCCGGACTTCGTCAAGATCGACGTGGAGGGCCTGGAGGGGGAGGTCCTCGCCGGCCTCTCCCGGCCCCCGCCCGCCCTCTCCTTCGAATACCTGGCCGCGGCCCGGGACCGGGCCCTGGCCTGCGTGGACCGGCTGGAGGCCCTGGGGGAGTATCGCTACAACAGCTCCCCCGGCGAGAGCCACCGGCTAGCCGGGGCCCGCTGGCTGGACGCCGCCGGGATGCGGGCCGCCCTCGCCCGCCTGACCCAGGGTTCCGGGGACGTTTACGCCTGGCGCGCGGATGTCGCCGGCGGGGCCTGAGCCGAAGGCCCGCAGCAGGGCCTGGGTGAGGTCCGCCATGCCGCCCAGGGCCGGGCGCCGCGGGACCAGGCCCGGCACGAAGCCCTCCGCCAGGAAGGCCTCCCGGACCGCCGCCCGCTGGGTGATGAGGTGGACCGGGACCTCCCAGGAGGCCCCCTCCCCGCTGACGGCGGCCAGGGGCTGGTGGTCCCCGAGCACCAGCAGCACCAGATCCAGGTCGGGCCGGAGCCGCAGCCAGCCGGCGACGACCCGCAACAGATAGGCCACCGCGTCCCCATAGGCGGGCCCGAGGTCCGACAAGACCCACCCCTCGCCCCCCGCCGGGGTGAGTTCCTGCTTGATCTCCGCCAGGTCGAAGGGATCCGCGGTGAGGATGCGGCACCAGTCCGGCTGGTAAGGCGGCGTGGGCCGAAAGGGGGCATGGGAGCTGATGGTGGGAAAGACGGCCAGCCGCGGCTGGCCATCCCCCGCCCTCAACTCCGTCGCGTCCAGCCGGGCCAGGGCGAACTGGTCCGGGATACGCCACCAGCCCAGGGCCGGGCCGGGGTAATCGAGGGCCGGGGCGTTCAGGATGGCGTCGTAGCCATAGAAGGCACCCTCGGGCCAGGCGTACCTCAGGCCCGGCATCACCCCCAGGGTGCGATACCCGGCCCGGGCGAAGGGCTGGACCAGGGTCTCCCGCGACTGCGTCAGCAAGCGGTTGTAGTCGTCGTCCCCCCGCACCTCCACCCCGGCCAGGAGGCTGGCGTGGGCGAGCCAGGAGCCGCCGGCGAAGGTCGGTGACCGCACCCTGGCCGAGACCACCTCGCGCCCGGTCTCGGCCAGGGCTGCGGCCAGGTCGGCGCGGGCGGGGGCCAGAGCCGCCCCCAGGTGGGGCTGGTCGAAGGTCGCCGCCCCATAGGACTCGGCGAAGAGGATGACGACATGGGCCCCCCGCACCCGGCCGAGGTCGGAATCGAGCCGGGGGCTCGGCGGCGGCCCCGGCGCGCCGGCCCGGGCCTGGGCCTGCGGGGCCTGGGCGTCCGAGGTATGAGGGTTCGCGGTATCTGTATCCGAGGCTTGAGCATCCGGCGCTTGGGCGTCCAAGCCTTGGGCCTCCGAGGCTTGGGGGATGAGGCGGAGTTGTTCCGCCAGGGCCAGGCTTACCGGGCGCGAAAACCCCGGCCCCCAGGCCCGGTCTGGACTCGCCAGCCCCGCCAGGTAGGCGGTGAACACGGCCCCGCCGAGCAGTGTCAGCACCCGGCGGGGGGCAACCGCCTCCAGGCACGCCGCCACCCGCCCCAAGGCCCAGCGCAGGGCGGCAAAAATGATTCCCAGCAGGAGCAGCAACGCCAGCGGCAGGCCTATCAGCAGGGGCCAGGGCACCGCCTGGGCTAGCATGGGGATCACCTCGGGCAGATAGCGGGCATCGGCGATCAGGTCGATGGGCCGCCCGTAGAAGGCCGGGGCCATCACCGCCAGGTAGCGACCCAGGACTAGCAGGGTCAGCAGCCCGGCGAGACCAGCCAGCAGACCCCGCGACGGCCGCCCTCCCCAGATCCCCGCGACCAGGCCCAAGGCCAGGACCAGGAAGGCAATCTCCGGGGCCAGTTCCCAGCGCCACTCCACCCCGAGGGTCGGCCAGCGTCCCTGAAAGCTCAGGGCCGCGTTGAGCAACCAGAGAGCGGCGGCCAGCCCCAGCCAGGGGCGCCAGGCCGTCCAGGTCGAGCCATCGGCGGCGCCAGCGCCCTCGCCCAGGGGGGCGCCGAGCACCCGCTCCCGATCCAGGCACTGGCCAGGGTGGAGGGACGGGGCCTGGCCACCCATGCACCCCGCTTCACCCTCGGCCGCTTCCCGCGACGGGTCAGGATGACGCCCCTGGGCCTCGCCCGGGACGCCAGGGGCGCGGACCTGGGAACCCGCGACGACCAGGGGGGCCGGCCGCCGGGTGAGCCAGACGATATCCACGGCGAAGGAGTAGCAGAGGAGCACCAGCCCGCTGGCCGCCACGGCCCCGGCCCAGGTCGCGGGCAGGATGGGCGCCAGGGCAAGGGTGAGCGTCAGGACCTGAGCCACGCAGACGGCCTGGCGGCGCCGGCTTGGCGGCAGGGGCTGGCGCAGCCAGGGCCAGAAGGCGCCCGCCGCCACAAAGAGGTAACGCAAGGCCCCGGCGGCCAGGACCCAGGCCCCGGCGCGATCCAGGGTCCAGAGCAGCAGCGCCAGCCCCG
>JADZBU010000420.1 GCA_020851955.1 Chromatiaceae bacterium
CAGAAGCTCTTCGTGCGCAAGCTGGAGGTATTTCCGCCCCAAGGGACCAGCATCCGTGACAGCTTTTTCGCCATCCAACGTCCGGTTGGGCCGAAGTATCCGGGCCGGCGCTATCTCGGCCTGTGTGCCTTTGGCCGGCGTTATCCGGTGGCGATGATCCGCAGCTATGTTGCCCACATGGCCGCGGCCCAGGTGCTTTACGACCGTTACGGCCGTCTGGCCGATCCCTGGATGACCTTGGCAGGCTATTTCAACTCGATCCGTGAACTGGCCGGCACCCGTCGATTGGTGGAAGACGATATCCGCGCCCGGCTTCGGGATGCCGATCAGCGCGGGCTGGCCAAACGCCGCGTCCGCGCCCTGGAGGAATTGACCTCGCGCAAATCCGGAACCGACATCCCCAAGATCCTGGAGCGGCTGGAGGCGGTGTTCGACAAGGGGCTGGAGGCGCAACGGGCCGCGGAGCGCAAAGCCGGCCAGCCGGTCACGTCCGCAGTTCCCTACGACGTCATCCTCGCGACCAATATGATCTCCGTCGGCGTGGACATCGACCGGCTTGGGCTCATGCTGGTGGCCGGCCAGCCCAAAAACACCTCGGAATACATCCAGGCCACCAGCCGCGTCGGCCGCTCGGCGGAGGGCCCAGGTCTGGTCGGCACCCTGTTCAACTGGGCCCGACCGCGCGATCTCTCACACTACGAGCGCTTCGAGCATTACCACGAGACCTTCTATCAGCATGTGGAGGCGCTGTCGGTCACGCCCTTCTCGGCGCG
The DNA here is from genome assembly GCA_020851955.1 of Chromatiaceae bacterium. Classification (GTDB taxonomy): domain Bacteria; phylum Pseudomonadota; class Gammaproteobacteria; order Chromatiales; family Chromatiaceae; genus M0108. Next base: position 774 of record JADZBU010000420.1, read on the forward strand.
TGCTCTCGACCGCGGCCTGTCGGGGGTGATGGTCGGCTTGATGCGCCTGCTGGACGAGCACCTGAACGCTAACCCGAAGGCCGGCGAGGTCGCCGATACCGACGGGGTGTGGGCGAAGGTCTGCGACCTGCTCAGCGAACGCGGCATGAACGCAACCCATGACCCTGCCGTGGCGACGCGCATCAAGGACATGCTTGACCGGCGCCGGGATGCCTGGCTGAGCCGGGTGCACAACCAGGTGGATCACAAGCTTTGCTATAAGTCGGAAGGCGGCCCTACGGTTGGGTTGCTGGAGTATCCCGATGAACAGGATTGGGAGCTATTCACCTGCCTGAATTCCCTGCGGGATGTGGAAGGAACGGTCGATTTGGTCCTGGATTCACGTCCGACCGGCTTGCGGGTCGATTGAGGAATAGAACATGAATGAGCTTGGCACGCTGCGCCCCAGCCAGTTGATCTTTACCTTCGGCATCGGCTCCCTGGTGGACCTGCCCAATCTGTCGGCGATCGTGTTGGGCCTTGACGATTGGGACACCCGCTATTGCCGGGAGGTGGAGGAGGACCGCTTGGTGGTCGCCGTGCAGAAGCGACTCGGCGCCCAGATGAACAGGCTCTATCTGCCCCCCATCAAGCTGGATAGCATGGACAAGGACCCCGCGGCGCCGGCAATCGGGGTGCCGGTGGCGCCCTTTCCCCGGTGGATGCGTTGCTCGCTGTGCGACACCCTGGCGACGGTGGAGTCCGGAGTGTTCAAGCTGATCCAGGATCCCTATCGCCCCGATCGGACCGAATACGTTCATCAGGGTTGTCTCAAGGGTCTGGGCGGCAGAGCGCCCTCAGCCTTGTCGGTGCGCTTTCTGCTGGCCTGTCGCGAGGGGCATCTGACGGATTTCCCCTGGCTGGCATTCGTGCACAAGGGCAATGTCCCGTGCCGGCCAGCGACTCTGACCCTACGCGAGTTCGGGGCCTCGGGCGATGCCTCGGACATCATTATCAAGTGCCAGACCTGCCTTTCCGAGCGGCGCATGTCTGACGCCTTCGACCCAGATGCGGACTTCGTCTGCCCGGGACATCACCCACACCTACGCCTGGTTGAACATGACTGTCAGGAGCAGGCCAAGGCCATCTTGCTTGGGGCCTCCAACAGTTGGTTCCCCACTGCCTTGTCGGCGCTGTCGATTCCCCGGGCGACGGACACGCTCGGCAAGCTGATCGAAGAGCAATGGGCCGAGCTGAAGGATACGGACGACCTGGACGAGCTCCGCCTGCTGCGCAAAAAGCGCCAGAAATTCCAAACCCTCATTCCGCTGTTCGCCCAATTCGATGACGACGCCATCTGGGCAGCGATCGCAGGGAAGCGCGGCGGTGTTCAGCAGGGCATGGCACCCCCCGAAGATCTCAAGTTGCCCGAGTGGCAGGTCTTCTCCGCTCCCGATACCGCGGCCAGGAGCCGCGACTTCGAATTGAAGCGCGTCGCACCCCCGCAGGGCTTCGAGACCTTCTTCGAGGACACGGTGCTGGTGGAGCGCATCCGGGAAGTGCGGGCGCTGATGGGGTTCACCCGCATCGAATCTAACGCCGATTTTGCCGAGGCCACTCTTTTGGAGGATGGCCGCCTGACCCGCTTGTGTCGTGGCAGTCCAACCTGGCTGCCCGCCTCGGAGGTGCGGGGCGAGGGCATCTTCCTGCGGGTCCGCGAGGCTGAGCTCTCGGCCTGGCAGGCCAGGAGTAGCGTGCAGCAACTCCAAAAGGAATTTCTCGATTCGCATAAGGCTTGGCGCACCCTGAGGAAGCTCAGGCCACCAGAGGAGGGGTTTCCCGGCATCCGGCTGGTGCTGCTGCACTCACTCGCCCACGCCCTGATGCGCCAGATCGTGCTCGATTGCGGCTACAGCGCGGCGAGTGTCCGTGAACGGCTCTATTCCCGTCAGCCGACCGAAGACGGCGGCCCCATGGCCGGCATCCTGCTCTACACCGCCGCCCCCGACAGTGAAGGCACCCTCGGTGGCCTGGTCGAATTGGGTGATCCGCTGACCCTTGGCCGCCATCTGCAACAGGCCCTGGAGAGCATGCGCCTCTGTGCCTCCGACCCCCTCTGTGCAGATCACCGCCCAGACACGCTGGGTCGCGGCATTCAAGGCGCTTGCTGCCATGCCTGCCAGTTTGCGCCGGAGACCTCCTGCGAGCGCGGCAACCGTTACCTGGACCGGTCGGTGCTGGTAAACACCTTCTCGGTACGCGGCACGGCGTTCTTCGACTAACGGGCATGGCCGGCGATTTCGTAACCGCGGTGGAAAGCCTGGTGCGCAAGGCGCCCGAAGGATGGCTGACTGGGGCGTGCGAGGCGATCCGGAGTGCCCCGAGTGACGCATCACCTGAACGCCTTCTCCAGCGATTGCCGGCCTCCCCGAATGCCGATCTGATGTTCCTCCTGGCTCACATTGTGCGGCAGGCTTCGGCCATGATGTCTTGGGAGGCCTTGGGCTGGACGCTGCAGACCACGGGCGCCGCTTATCGCCACTGGCGTAAGGAGCAGCACATCGAACTCCTTTGGTCCGGTCCTGCGCCCCTCAACCAGATACCTGCCCGGCGCATCGATCAGGCACTCTACGACCTGATTGCCACGGCCAGGACGGAAATCCTCCTGGTGACCTTTGCCGCAGCGAAAATCAAGCGGCTGGCCGAGGCCTTGCTTGTGGCCGCCCAACGCCAGGTGAAGATTCGCCTGGTGTTGGAATTCG
>JADZBU010000421.1 GCA_020851955.1 Chromatiaceae bacterium
CCCAGGCCCACCTCCAGAATGGCCAGGTCGGGACGGGCGCGCAGGAAGAGATCCAGGGCGGCCAGGGTACCGAATTCGAAATAGGTCAGGGATTCCGCGCCCCGGGCGGCATCGACCCGGGCGAAGGCGGCGCACAGTTCCGCGTCCGAGACTTCCTGGCCATCCAGGCGGATGCGTTCGTTATAGCGGAGCAGGTGCGGCGAGGTATAGGCGGCGGTGCGATAGCCGGCTGCGCCATAAATGGCCTCCAGCAGAGCGACCGTGGAGCCCTTGCCGTTGGTCCCCGCCACCGTGATCACCGGGAACGGCAGGGCCCGGGGGCCCAGGCGGTCCCAGACGCGCCCCACCCGGTCCAGACCCAGGGCGATGGCGGCCGGGTGCAGGCCCTCTTGCCAGGTCAGCCAATCATGAAGGTGGGCATGGCGCAAGGATTAGCCGCTCACACCGGCCCGCGATGGGTGAGGATGGCGATCAGATTGGCGACGCGCTCGCGCATCTCGCGGCGGGTCAGAATCATGTCCAGGGCACCATGCTCCAGCAGGAACTCGCTGCGCTGGAAGCCCTCGGGCAAGGTTTCCCTCACCGTCTGCTCGATGACGCGGGGTCCCGCGAAGCCGATGAGGGCGTTGGGTTCGGCGATGTTGATATCGCCCAGCATGGCCAGGCTGGCGGAGACGCCGCCCATGGTCGGGTCCGTCATGACCGAGATGAAGGGCAGGCCCCGCTGCCGCAGCCGGCCGATAGCGGCGCTGGTCTTGGCCATCTGCATCAGCGAAAAGAGAGACTCCTGCATGCGGGCCCCGCCGCTGGCGGCGAAGCAGACCATGGCCGCGCCATTGGCCAGGGCCGCGTCCACCCCGCGGGTAAAGCGCTCGCCCACCACCGAGCCCATGGAACCGCCCATGAACTCGAATTCAAAGGCGGCGGCGATGAGGTCCAGGCCCCGGAGCCGGCCGCGCATCACCACCAGGGCCTCCTTCTCGTTGGTATCCTTCTGGGCCTGAGCCAGGCGGTCCTTATACTTCTTGAGATCCTTGAACTTGAGCGGGTCCAGGGACTCCAGCTCCCCGCCGATTTCCTCGCGGCCCTCGGGATCGAGGAAGTGGTCCAGCCGGCGCCGGGCACTCAGGCGGTTGTGGTGGCCGCACTTGGGGCAGACCTCCAGGTTCCGCTCCAGCTCCGCCCGGTAGAGGACGGCCGCGCAACCGGGACACTTGGCCCAGATGCCCTCGGGCACCGCCCGCTTGCTGTTGGGTTCCGTGCGGATGCGGCTAGGCATCAGTTTTTCGAACCAGTTCATGGGTGCCGCACTCTCCGCTGGCAACTACTTAAGGCCCCGGGCCCGGTCCGTGGCGTCGATGGCGGCGCGCAGTCCGGCGAGGAAGTCACCGATGGCCCCCGGAATATGCTCCGGCTTCATGGTCAGGGCCTCGATACGGCCGACGATGGCGCTGCCGACGATGACGGCATCCGCCATTGCCGCCACCTGGCCGGCGGTCTCCGCGTCCTTGATACCGAAGCCGACGCCCACCGGGAGCGGGATCAGGCGGCGGATCGCCGTCAGCTTGGCGTTGACGTCCGCCAGGTCCAGATGACCCGCGCCGGTGACGCCCTTGACCGCCACGTAATAGACGAAGCCACTGGCCACGGCGCCGATCTTGCGGATGCGATCCTCGTCCGAGGTGGGGGCCAGGAGGTAGACCAGGTCGATGCCGGCCTGGCGCAGCAGGGTCACCAGTTCGCCGCTTTCCTCGGGGGGGGCATCGACCAGTAGGATGCCGTCCACCCCCGCCGCGCTGGCCGCCTCGGCAAAGCCGGCATAGCCCATGCTTTCGACGGGATTGAGGTAGCCCATGAGGATGACCGGAGTGGCCGCGTCCCGGGCCCGGAACTGGCGGACCAGATCGAGGACGTCCCGCAGCCGGGTGTGGTGGGCCAGGGCGCGCTCGCTAGCGCGCTGGATGACGGGGCCGTCGGCCATGGGGTCGGAAAAGGGCACCCCCAGCTCGATGAGGTCGGCGCCGGCCGCCACCATGGCATGCATCAAGGGGACCGTGGTCGCCAGGTCCGGATCGCCCGCCGTGACGAAGGGAATGAGGGCGGTGCGACCCCGGGCGGCCAGATCGGCAAAACGGGCGGCGATGCGGCTCATAGCTGGAGGCCCTCCTGGGCGGCGACCGTGTGCATGTCCTTGTCGCCACGGCCCGAAAGATTGACGAGGATGAGCTGGTCCGGACGCAGGGTGGGCGCCAACTTGATGACCTGGGCCAGGGCATGGCTGGACTCCAGCGCCGGGATGATGCCCTCGGTGCGGGTCAGGACATGGAAGGCGGCCAGGGCCTCGGCGTCGGTGACGGAGACATACTGGGCGCGGCCGCTGTCCTTGAGCCAGGCATGCTCGGGGCCGACGCCTGGGTAGTCGAGGCCGGCGGAGACGGAGTGGGTCTCGATGATCTGGCCGTCCGGGTCCTCCATCAGGTAGGTGCGGCTACCGTGCAGCACCCCGGGCCGGCCCGCGCACAGAGGCGCCGCGTGGTGGCCGGTTTCGATGCCCTCCCCCGCCGCCTCGACGCCGATCAGCGCCACCTCCCGGTCGTCGAGGAAGGGGTAAAAGAGGCCGATGGCGTTGCTGCCACCGCCGACGCAGGCCACCAGGGCATCCGGCAGCCGGCCCACGCGCTCCAGCATCTGGGCGCGGGACTCGCGCCCGATCACGGCCTGAAAGTCGCGCACCATGGCCGGGTAGGGATGGGGCCCCGCGACCGTGCCGATGATGTAGAAGGTGTTATCGACGTTGGTGACCCAGTCGCGCATGGCCTCGTTGAGGGCATCTTTAAGTGTGCGGGAGCCGGACTTGACGGACACCACCTCGGCGCCCAGGAGGCGCATGCGATAGACATTGGCCTCCTGGCGGGCGACGTCGATCTCGCCCATATAGACCACGCACTCCAGCCCCAGGCGGGCGGCCACGGTGGCGCTGGCCACGCCGTGCTGACCGGCGCCGGTCTCGGCGATGATGCGGGTCTTGCCCATGCGCTTGGCGAGCAGGGCCTGGCCGATGGTGTTGTTGACCTTGTGAGCGCCGGTGTGATTCAGGTCCTCGCGCTTGAGGTAAATCTGGGCCCCGCCCAGTTCCCGGCTCCAGCGCTCGGCGTGGTAGATGGGCGAGGGGCGGCCCACGTAGTCGCGCAGGTCCGCGTCCAACTCGGCGAGGAATTCCGGTTGCTGGAGATAATGCTCATAGGCCTGGCGGAGTTCGTCCAGGGGCCGCATCAGGGTCTCCGGGACAAAGAGCCCGCCGTAGGGGCCAAAATGTCCCCGGGCATCCGGCCAGTGGTAGGCCTCAGCGCGATTGGTCGCCATCGTTTACACCTTTCATGAAATCCGCCATCTTGTGGCGATCCTTGATCCCCTTGCCGGCCTCGACCCCGCCGCTCACATCGACCGCGTAAGGGCGCAGGCGGCGGATGGCCTCGGCCACGTTCGTCGGGTCCAGGCCACCGGCGAGCACGATATGCGGCGCCAGGTCCGCCGGGACAAGGTCCCAGTCAAAGCATTGACCGGTTCCGCCAGCCCGGACCGGGTCGTAGGCATCCAGCAACAAGCCGGCGGCGGCGCCGTAGCGCCGGCGCAAGGCCCGCAAGTCCGCGCCGGGTCGCATCCGGATGGCCTTGATCCAGGGCCGCCCGAAGGCGGCGCAGTATTCCGGCGGCTCATCGCCATGAAATTGCAGCAGATCAAGGGCGACTCCTTCCAGCGTCGCCCGCACCCGCTCGGGCTCCGCGTCCACGAAGAGACCGACGCGGGTGACGAAGGGGGGCAGGCAGGCGCCCAGGGCCCGGGCCTGGTCGATTTCCACGCCCCGGGGACTGGGGGCATGAAAGACGAGTCCAATGGCATCGGCCCCCAATTCCGCCGCCGCCCTCAGATCGACCTCGCGGGTAAGCCCGCAGATTTTAACCCGTGTTCGCAACTTGACTAAGCCTTTTATACTCAAGAAAAGGTGATTTTTGGGTTTCCGGGGTCGGATGACGGCCGGTGGGGGACGCCGTCAATACTCCCGGAGCGCCAGAAGATAAGCGCCCGACTGTCGACATCCCCACCCGCCGCCACCCGGCCCTCCCACTCCGAGCCGGGTTTGCCCGGCACGGGTTAGCGTCCTTGGATCGCGACAGGTGGCGACCATGGCGCGGTGAATATATCGGATTCGGGGGTGACGCGCCCCCTCGAGCCGGCGGGTTCCGGGTGCCAGGCCCCTTTCACCGCCCCCAGGCGGGAACTTTGCCGGTCCGGACCGGGTCGGAGATGCTCGAATAGAGAGGCAAGCCAGGTTGGCAAGGTCACGCCCGACCCAGCCACGGATTCCACCCGCCGCCCACCCCCACCATTATCGATCGCGGATTCCAGGAGCCCCCCGGTGAAGTTAGCTGTCAGCCCCCTTTTGATCGCCGCCAGTCTCTTCTTGATCAGCATTGCGGGCGCCGACGAGCCCCCGACCAGTGCCGCCCTCGCCTGCCCGCCGGGCCTGGCCGACGCGGCCGAGGGCTGCGCGCTGGCAGCCCAAGACCAGGCCCCGGGGACCTGGGACCTCGCGGCGGGTCAAAGCGCCCAAGCCCTCTTCGACCGCGCGACGGGCCACGATCTCTGGATGCGCCAGCACCTCATGCCCGCCGGCGGTGTCATGCCAGCCTACTTTACCGATGCCAGCCTCGGCCAGGTGCAAGGCTACGACGGCCGCCGAGATCCCGCCATCTGGACCGGCGCCTATCTGGCGGCCCAGGCCCTGCGGCTCAAGGCGACGGGCGCGGCGGATGCCCGGACGCAGGTCCATCAAACCGTGCAGGTGCTCGATCGCTGGTGGCGCATCTCGGGCGATCCCGGCTATCTCGCCCGTTTCGCCGCCCCCGCCAACAGTCCGTCCGCCATCCTGGACACCCTGCCTGCCAGCGACCCGGAGGTCATCCGCAACGTCCCCTTCAACAACCAAGTCTGGCACTGGCGGGGACGTGTCAGTCGCGATCAATATCAGGGGGTCCTGCTGGGCATGTCGCTGGCCTACGAGGCGACTTCGGACCCCGCGATTCGTCACATGATCCGCGAGAATGTCACCCGCTTTGCCGAGCAGCTCATGCGACGGGAATCCCGGCGCGTGAAGGTGGTCATCAACGGTGCCCGGGGTTTCACCCTGAACCTCTCGCTCCAGCATGTCGTTTACAGCGACGACGAGACCCCGGACGGCCTACCCATCCTCAACATCCGCACCAACCCCTTGGCGGCCGAGGGCTCGGGAATGCTGGTGTTCTGGCCCAATACCAGCGAGGCCTTGCGCCAGATTCCGGGTCTGGGCGGACTGCCCGATGTCCCGGTACCCGCCCAGGCCATCCAACTGGCCTCGGCCTTTCAGGTAGCCATGCAGGTCACGGCGGGGGTCCCGGGCTACGAGGCCCGCCATGCCGCCCTGCGCGCCCACTACGAGGAGCATTTCGACGCCTGGTTCGACATCGCCTCGGGCTGGGAAAATACCAACACCTGCGGTGGTAGTTACCATGGCCTCAACACCGCCTTCATGCCGCTGTACAACTGGATCCGGCTGGAGCAGGACCCGACACGCCGGGCCCGGCTCCAGGAGGCCGTGCTGCGGGATGCGCTGTGGGCGGAGGTCGCGGACCACAATAATGTCCTGTTCGCCTTCATCTATGCCGCCCAGGCCGCGCCGGAAGACGCGGTGGATGAGGTCATCGCGACCCATCTGGCGCAACTCGGCGGCTTTCCCGACGCCCCCCAACGCGCCCTGCCCCTCGATGTGCGGTGGAAGTATCCTGAAGATCCCCGGTGCCCGGGTCTGGCGGCGACCGCCACGGATGTGGCGGACCGACCCGCGGCTACCTTCATCTGGGAACGTCAGCCCTGGGTGCGCTTCGCGGCGGGCACCCCCAACCTCGTCTATCCCGGCGTCGATTACCTGCTGGCCTATTGGCTGGGGCGCCAGTCCGGCTTCCTGGAAGCGGGGGCCAAATTGACCCTGGCGCGGTCGGGCACGGGGGTCGGCAAGGTCACCTCGAACCCGGCGGGCATTAATTGTGGCACCGACTGCGGCGACATCTACCCGCTGGGCCGGAGCGTCACCCTGACGGCGACCCCCGCCACCGGCTCGGGCTTCGCGGGCTGGAGTGGCGCCTGTTCCGGCCAGGCCAGGACCTGTACCCTCGCCATGACCACGGCGAGAAGCGTGACCGCCAACTTCGTCCCCCTCACGATCAAAATCAACGACATCACCCTGACCGAGGGCCAAAGCGGCCTGAAGACCTTCACCTTTAGGGTGAGCCTCAGCGGTCTGGGTAGCGGTAGCGTCAAGGTCAATTACGCCACCGCCAATGGCACCGCCCAGGCCAGCGCTGACTACCTCGCCAGTTATGGCACCCTGACCTTTGGTCCCAATGAGACCCAAAAGACTATCGGCATCCGCGTCAAGGGGGATACCCTCAAGGAGGGCCATGAAACCTTCCTGGTCAACCTCCGCTCCCCCACGGGCGCCAGGCTCATCGACAGTCAGGGCAAGGGGACTATCACCAATGACGACTAGGCCGGGGCGGGTCATCCGTAAGTCGGCATGACGTACAATAATAGCTTTAGTCCTGATCGCGTAAACCGCCGCCATGTCCACGCCTACCGCCAGCCTCCCTGCTCCCGAAGGTGCCCGCATCAATCTGCGCACCAGTCCCGAGGCAAAGGCCTTGATCGAGCGGGCCGCTGCCTTGGTGGGTACCACGGTTTCCGCCTTTATGCTGCAACATGCCTATGAGGCCGCTCGCCAGGTGGTTGCGGATAACGACACCCTGATCCTGTCTCAACAAGCCTTCGAGGCCTTTGTCGCCGCCTGTGAACAGCCCTCCGAACCGAACGAGGCCCTGCGCACCCTCATGGCCCGTTAGATGGCTATCCGCATTGAGCTCTTGGAAGGCCGGCATCGCCGCGCCGGTTTTGATTGCGGAGATGGCCAGCTCAACGACTTTCTGATCCGCCTGGCCGGCCAACAGCAGCGTAGGGGCTTGAGCAAGACCTATGTGGCGGTGGCGGATGATGACCTGGAGTTAGCGGGATTCATCACCCTCAGCGTGGGTCAGGTGGCCGCGGTGGCCATGCCGCCGGCACTGAAACTGCCTCGCTATCCCATACCCGTGCTGCGTATCAGTCGGTTGGCTGTCGCCACCAACCGGCAAGGCCAGGGTGTAGGGCATGATTTGCTGGCATTTGCCCTGCGTCTCGCCCTGGGCTTCTCCGCCCAGGTCGGCATCTATGCCGTCATTGTGGAAGCCAAGCATGAAATAGCGGCCGGTTTTTATCGCCGCTTCGGTTTCGAAGCTACTCGGGATGATCCCTTGTGCCTCTTCATCCCCTTGTCCCAGATCGCCAAGGCCGTCAACTCATAAACCGCTGGGGCAGATCAAACTCCGCCGGGTAATCCGCCCGAACGAAATAGAGACCCTGGGGGGGCGCCGTGACCCCGCCCCGGGCGCGGTCGCGAATCGCCAGCAGTTCCTCCACCCAGCCGACTTGCGCCTCGCCCCGGCCGATGGTCACCAGGACACCGACGATGTTGCGCACCATGTGGTGCAGGAAGCCATTGGCGCCGATCCTCAGCTCAAGGCGCTCGCCCTCCCGCTCCAGGTCGCAATAATGAACCTGGCGCACGGGGCTCTTGGCCTGACAGGCCTGGGCGCGAAAGCTGGAGAAATCATGCTCGCCGACCAGGGGCAAGGCCGCTTCCCGCATCCGGTCCAGATCCAGTTCCTGGTGCAGCCAGACCGCCCGATCCCGGTCCAGGGGCGAGCGCGTCCGCCGGCACAGGAGGCGGTAGCGGTAGTGGCGGGCGATGGCGCTGAAACGGGCGTGGAAGGCCGGGTCCACGGGCCGGGCCCAGGCCACGGCCACCTCCGGGGGCAGGTTGACATTGGTCCCCAGGACCCAGGACCGCGCGGGCCGCTGGGCCTGGGTGTCGAAGTGGATCACCTGCTCCAGGGCATGAACGCCCCGGTCCGTGCGCCCCGCGCAATGGACCCGGATGGGCTGATCGGCGACCCGCGACACCGCCGCCTCCACCTCGCCCTGGACGGAGCGGGCCCTGTCCTGAAGCTGCCAGCCATGGAAGGCACTGCCATCGTATTCGACCCCCATGGCGATCCGGATCAGCCCCGCCCCGGCGGGGCTATCGGAACCCAGGGGGGCGCCGCCCCTGGCCTCCGCCATCACTCCAGCCGCGCCAGCATGGCCTTGGCCTCGCCAATCTGATCGCCGGTGCCCTCGGCGATGACCTCAACCAGGATGGCGCGAGCCGCCTCCGGGTCATCCATCTGCAGATAGGCGCGAGCCAGGTCCAGCTTGATCCCCACCTCGTCCCAATGGCCGGTGTCCAGAGTGAAGTCCGCGGGGAAATCGCTATCGGCGGAGGCTCCGGGTTGATCCTCTGGCAGGGGTTCCTCCGGTTCGAGTTCGATCCCCAGCGCCCCCCAGTCCGGGAGAGCCTGGCTCGGTGCCGCCTGGGGTTGCTCGGCCGGCGTGTCCGCGCGGGTGAAGGCCGAGAGGTCCAGATCCATGAGATCGTCCAGATCCAGATCGAGATCCTCCAGGGGTTCCCCGGGCGGATGGTCCGCGGCGGGTTCCTGGGCCGCCTCCTGCTTGCCCAGGCTTTCGAGATCCAGGTCAAAGTCCCCAGCCGTCAGATCCAGGACCGGTTCGGGCTCGGGCTCGGGCTCGGGCTCGGACTCGGACTCCGGCGGGGCGAGCACCAGGTTGCCCAGGGTTGGGGTCATGAGATCAAGAGGCTCTGGGAGCGCGGGGGCGGTCGGCGCTGGCGCGGGTGGCTCTGGCGTCAAGGAGACGCCCAGATCCCAGCCCTCCAGATCCGAAAGGTCCAGCTCGTAGGGTTCCTCCCTGGCCTGGGCGGGTGCCGATGGCGACGGCTGGGCCAAGGTCTCCAGCGAGAGTTCCAGGGACAAATCCAGGTCTGGGCTTTCGGGCCGCGCCGGGGCTGCCGGCGGGGGCGCCAAGGGGGTGGCCCCCAGGGTCGCCAGCGTCAAGGACTCCCCGGCCTCTGACGCTGACTCCGCCTCTGCCTCCACGGCAGCCGCTGTCCCTATCCCTGCCACCATCCCTGCTCCTGCCCTTATCCCCGCGCCTGCGCCTGCACCTGTCCCTGCTCCTACCGCTGTCGCCGCCCCTGTAGCTGTCCCTGCCACAGTCCCTGCCACAGTCCCTGCCACAGTCCCTGTTCCTGGTCCTGGTCCTGTCCCTGGTCGTGTCACCACACCTGTCCCTGCCCCTGGCGCTATCTCTGCCCCTGCCCCCGTTTCTGCCTTTGCCACGCCCTCCGGGAGGATTTCTCTTGCGGCGGTAGCCGGAACCGTCAGTGGCTTTAGGGCCAGCGGCTGGGATTCTTGGGGTTCCTCGCGCGGCGTGATGGCCGCAACCACCGACGCAGCCGCCGGGCCGGGCGCGGGCATCGCACCGGGACCCGCGGCTAGCGGCGGGACCTTAAGGGATCCCTGGGCTGGGGGCAGGGATGCCGGACTCGGGGGCATGACCGGTTCTGGCGCGGGTTTTAGCAAACTGGCGAAGGCCGGGGGCGCGGCCTCGGGCGTTTGGGACTTTCTGGTGGCCTGGGCGGCCCAGGCGCGGACCTTGGTGATCATGGCCGACAACCTGTTTGGCTTGGAGACATCTCGTTCGGGCTCCCTGACGGAGGCGGGCGGTAGCTCGACCAAGGCCACCGCCCCTTCGCCCCGGGCCGTCCCACCTTCGGTCACGGCCACCGCCGTCGGGCCCGGCGCCCCCCGAGACGGCGGCGGTAAAGCCTCTGGCGCCTTTGATCGGCTGGCGACCTGGGCAGCCTGGGCGGCCCACCCGCGGGCCTGAGTTATCAGGGCCGAGAAGCGGTTTGGCTGACCCGCGTCGGGTGCTGGCGGCAGGTTGGGGGCGGGCGGGTTCTCGGCCAGCGCCTCCTCCGTCACGCCCGCCGCCTCCTTGGCCTGATTTTGCCGCCTCACCAGGAACAGCAGACCCAGCAGCAGAATAAGGAGGGGACCCCCGGCCACCAGGGCCCAGCTTCCAAGGTCATCGAGGAAGGAAGGCTCGGGAGGCGGAGACTCTTGGGCCAGGCGCGGCGGCGAGGCTTTATTGGGTGCTGGCTCGGGGGCGGGCTGGGACTCCGGCCTGGGCTGAGTCTCCGGCCTGGGCTGAGTCTCCGGCGTGGGTTGAGCTTCCGACCTGGCCTGAGGTTCCGGCTTGGGTTGAGCGTCCGACCTAGGCAGGAATTCCAGCTTAGGTTGGGATTCCGGTCTGGGCGCGGATTCCGGCTTGGGCTGAGCTTCCGGTGTGGGCGCGGATTCCGGCTTGGGCTGAGCTTCCGGCTTGGACCAGGACTCGGGTTTAGGCTGGGACTCCGTCTCAAGCAAGGACTCTGGCTTGGCTAGAGCCTCCGACTTAGGCGGAGCCTCCGGCTTAGGCACCACCGGGGGGGGCGCCGACGCGGAGCCCGCGGGTGACTGGCCGGCGATGACGGCCGTCTCGGCTCCCGCCACCTGGGCTAGCATCTCGGTCCCGGCTTGATCGTGGCCAGGGGCTGGCGCCGGGCTAGGGCCCGGCGTGGACGGCGTGGCCACCGGCGGCGCCTGGTCAAGGGGCGACACCCGGGGGGCCTCGACCAGGGCCGCGAGCTGCTGTTCCGGCACCTGGGTCGGGGCCGGGCTCCCAGGTTCCGGACCGGGTGCCGGTAGCCGGTCACGCCCACCTATCGCCGGGTCCTGGCCAGGCGGTGACCCTTCAGCCCCCACTCCCCAGCCCTCCCCCGCAAGGGGGGAGGGAGTAAGAGCATCAGTGGCTTGAGCCGCGGAACTCGTCCCAGGCGGCCGGGGCATCCGGTCGCTTGCGCCAGGCAGCCGGGGCGTCCGGTCGCTTGCGCCAGGCGCCGCAGGTTCACCCCGGGCCCCGGGGCCCTGCAGCTGGGCCAGTTGGGCATTGCTCAGTTCCAACAGCCGCTTGATATCCGCGAGGTGGTCTTCCAGCCGACTGATGCGCCCCCGCAGGTCCGCCGTCTCCTGACGACCGGTCTCGGCCATCTCCCGCACCAGCAGCATCTCCCGCTCGACCAGGGCAAGTTCGGGACCCAAAGCGGCCGGTAGGCTGGCATCCGGCGGGGCTGGCGAGGGGGCCACGGCCGAGGTCCCGACGGTCGGCGACGCCGGCGCCTGGGCCGGGACCTGGGCGGTAGCCTGACCCGCGCCGGCCGGTTCCGGCTCGCGCCGGGCGATCTCCAGCCGATCCCGGCTGGGTTCCAGACCCGGGCCCGAGGCCTCGCCCGGCATAAGCGCCGGCAGGGGGGGCAACGGCTGGCCGCGCTGAGCGGCCAGGTATTGTTGTTTGGCGGTCTGGGCGTCAAAGGCAAAAATCAGATGAGGATGTGGTATCTCCAGACGCGCGCCCGCCTTGATCTTATTGATATTCCCGCCACCGAAGGCCTGGGGGTTGGCGCGATAGATGGCCAGGGCGGTCTGGGCCTGGCTCGCGCCCTCGGGGGCCATGCGCCGGGCCACGCTGGTCAGGTTGCCGCCGGCGGGAACGGGGCCATAACGCAGGGGATAGCCGGCGGGGGGGGGCAGGTTCGGGACTGGGGCAGGCACCGATGCCGGGACCGGCGAACCGGCCCTTGGCGACGTCGGGGCCGGTGAAGCTGGTCCGGGGGTTTGGGCCGTGGGGGCCGGGGACGCGGGTCCGGTGGTGGGCGCGGCGGGAGTCGAGGAACTGACCGGGGGGAAGCTGGCAGGCCCGGACGGGGCGACGGTTGGCGCGGCGGCCGATGCCGGCCCCGAGGCCGAGGCCGAGGCCTTGGGAGGCGCGACCCTGGGCGCCGGCCGATTCAGGGTCGTGGGGGGATCGAGCAGGACCGTATAGCCCTTGACCAGGCGGCCCTTGGGCCAGGTGACCTCGACCAGAAAGTCCAGGTAGGGCTCGCGAATGGGCTTGGTACTGGTGACCCGCACCTGGACCTTGCCCTCCGGGGAGACCTCGGGGACAAAGACCAGGCCGGTCAGAAAGTCGGACCGGGGGGAGCCGGCCTTGGTGAACTCGGCCTCGGAGGCCAGGATCACCTTGACCCCATCCAACTCCTCCGGGGCGACGCCGTTGAGCTCGATCCGCGCCAGAAAGGGTTCGTTGAGGGCCGAGTCGCCGCGGATGCCGCCCAACCCCAGGGCCCCGGCCAGGGCCGGCAGCAGGGCCAGGGCGAGGGCGAGGGCGGAGACCCCCTTCAGGCGGCGCGGCATGGGCATGCGTCAGTCACCAACCGGAGACCGGCGGGGTCGCGCAACCCCGCCGGTCCCTGCTGTCGCGCCAGCCGCGACCAAACCGACCTCAGCCTCGCCGCAGGAGCCGCAGCATGCGGCGCAGCGGCTCGGCGGCGCCCCAGAGCAACTGGTCGCCGACGGTGAAGGCGTTCAGATAGTCGTCGCCCAGGTTCATCTTGCGCAGCCGGCCGACGGGTACCGTCAGGGTGCCGGTGACGGCGGCGGGGGACAGACCAGCGACCGTCGCCGGGCGCTCGTTGGGGATGACCTGCACCCAGTCGTTGGCGCCGGCAATCATCTCCACCAGCTCGTCCAGGGGGGCCTTCTGCTTCAGCTTGATGACCAGGCCCTGGCTATGGCAGCGCATGGCGTCGATGCGTACGCAGGTGCCGTCGATGGGGATGGGTTGGTCCTGGCGGCCGAGGATCTTGTTGGTCTCCACCAGGCCCTTCCACTCCTCGCGGCTCTGGCCGTTCTCCAGCGGGGTATCGATCCAGGGGATGAGACTGCCCGCCAGGGGGGCGCCAAAGTTTGCCGTCGGGAAGTCGCCCCCGCGCATGGTCTCGGTGACCACCCGGTCGATCTCCAGAATGGCCGAGGCCGGGTCCGCCAGCCGATCGGCACAGCCGGCGTGCAGGGCGCCCATCTGGGAGAGAAGTTCGCGCATGTTCTTGGCGCCCGCCCCGGAGGCCGCCTGGTAGGTCATGGAGGTGACCCACTCCACCAGGTCATGGCGGAAGAGGCCGCCGATGGCCATCAGCATCAGGCTGACGGTGCAGTTGCCGCCGATGAAGTCGCGCTTGCCCGCCGCCAGCGCCGCCTCGATGACATCCAGGTTCACCGGGTCCAGGATGATGGTGCTGTCCGGCTCCATGCGCAGGCTGGAGGCGGCGTCGATCCAGTAGCCCCGCCAGCCGGCGGCGCGCAGCTTGGGATAAACCGCCTTGGTATAGTCGCCACCCTGACAGGTGACGATGACGTCCATGGCCGCCAGGGCCTCGAGATCCGCGGCGTCCCGCAGGGGCACGCTGCCCTTGCCGACGTCCGGGCCAGGCTGGCCGACCTGGGAGGTGGTGAAGAAGATGGGCTCCGGGATGACCGCGAAGTCATTCTCCTCCAGCATCCGGCCCATGAGGACCGAACCCACCATGCCGCGCCAGCCGATAAAACCAACTCGATTCATGACTATTTACTCCCCACCCAGGGCCGCCACGACGGCGTCGCCCATTGCCGACGTACTGACCCGCCGCATGCCCGTGGACATAATGTCCGCGGTCCGCAACCCCTGATCCAGAACCTGCGTCACCGCCCGATCGATGCGCTTGGCCCCGGCCTCGTCGCCCAGGGAGTAACGCAGCATCATGGCCAGGGACAGGATGGTGGCCAGCGGATTGGCCACGCCCTGACCGGCGATGTCCGGGGCCGAGCCGTGGATGGGCTCGTACATCCCCTTGCCGTGCTCGTCCAGGGAGGCCGAGGGCAACATGCCGATGGAGCCCGTCAGCATGGAGGCCTCGTCCGAGAGGATGTCGCCGAAGATGTTGCCGGTGACGATGACATCGAACTGCTTGGGGTTGCGCACCAGTTGCATGGCGCAGTTATCGACGTACATGTGGCTCAGGGCCACGTCCGGATACTCGGCGCCGACCTCGGTCGCCACCTCGCGCCAGAGCTCGGTGCATTCCAGCACATTGGCCTTGTCCACCGAGCAGAGGCGCTTGCCGCGCTGGCGGGCGATGTCGAAGGCGAC
>JADZBU010000422.1 GCA_020851955.1 Chromatiaceae bacterium
CCAGGCACCAGGCCACGGCTCCGATTCTCTTCGACGCGTCGATGCCATGCAAGGGGCCCGTCATGGACTGCCCGAGGATGCCTGCGTACTACCTGCCGCGGGCTACTCGGCTACCAGGTCGTGTTGACATTCATCCCAACCAGGCCAGGATGAGGGCGATGGACAGCCTGGCGGCCAGCTTGCCTTGACACTGGGAAGGCTGGCTGGACTCAGGGCGTTTCATCCTCCCAACGCCATGCCTGCAAGGCGGCCACCAGAGCTGGCGGCAGGGGTGCGCTGCCGGCCCGATCGGGGCTCAGGCGGACATGCACCGTGCGGGCCCGGGCGCGTAGCTGGCCCTGGTCATCGCGAAAGCGATAGCCCAGGGTGAAAGCGGCGTCACCCAGGCGGAGGACCCCAAGTTCCACCTGGATGGCCTCCCCGTGGCGCAGCGGCAGGAGGTAATCGGCCTCCGCATGGACCAGGGGCAGCAAGGGGTCGCCCGCACGGATGATCTCGGCCAGGGGAAAGCCGATGCTCGCCATGAAGGCCTCGTAGGCATCGTGCGCATGACGGAAGAGGTGGCCGTAAAAGAGGATGCCCGCCGCGTCGATGTCGTGCAGAGCGACCCTGAAGCGGTAGCGGGAGGGGTTGGCGGCCGGTGGCTCGACCTTGCCTTGCTCACCCTGCGTGGCGGCTGTTCCCGTCATGACTCCGACCCCGCCCCCGATCCGGACCCCGATCCGGCCCCCGACCTCGTTCCCAATCCCGAACCCGACCCCGCCGGGCTGGGCTGAAAGCCGCCCCCCGGTTCCGGACCGAGCCGGATATGACCCCGTTCGGCCTCCGGGGCCCGGCCCAGATCCTGGGCCAGCCAGGGGGAGGTGGCGAGGCCCTGGGCCAGCGGCGACTTGAGGGCGGCGGCGAGCTGGAGGCTTGGCCAGAGACCGGCGGCGGATTCGATCAGGCTGGTGAGGACCACCTCGATGCCCATCCCGGCGGCACGGTTCGCCAGGTCCAGGGTGCGGCGCAAACCGCCGACGACGGCGGGCTTGAGGACGATGCGGCGCACACCCAGGTCCTCGAGCGCGATGGGCGTTGCGCCGCGATGCAGGCTCTCGTCCAGGGCGAGGGGAAAGCGGGCAATCCCCTGAAGCCGTTGCAACCGCTCCGGACTGGGCGCGCGCAGCGGCTCTTCCAGGGACTCGATGGGCAGGTGATTCAAGGCGGCCAGGAGCGGAGCCGCCTGGTCATGACGCCAGGCGCCGTTGGCGTCGAGGCGCAAGGTCACCTCGGGCGGGAGCTGGCGGGCCAGGGCGGTCAGACGCTTCAACTCGACAGCCGGGGGCTCCAGTCCGACCTTGATTTTCAGTACGCGAAAGCCGGCGCGGTCCCTGGCCCGGATCAGGTCGGGCGTCACCTCCCGCAGGCTGCCCAGGGTTGCGTTGACCGCCACGACATCCGGGGCTCCGCAGTCGAGCCACTGGCGCAGGGGTAAGCCCGCGCCCTGGGCGGTCAGGTCCAGGAGTGCGCACTCCAGGGCGAAGCGGGCGGCGGGGGCGGGCGAGCGGTCCTCCCGGATGGCGTCGAGGACCCGGGTCAGGGGCTGGCCGAGGGTCCGGACGCGCCAGTCCTCCAGGGCCGCGAGGGCGGCCGCGGGGCTCTCGGTGCCCGCCTCCGGCAGGGGGGCGCAGTCGCCGTAACCGCGCCGGCCCCCGGCCTGGGCGATCAGGAGCCAGCCGCTACGCGCCTGGAGGACGCCGCGGGCGCTGCGCCAGGGTTTGCGCAAGGGCAGGCGATAGGGCTGGATCTCCAGTCGCTCGATCATGCCGAGGGCAGGGCGAAACCCAGGATCAGCAGCGCCGCCAGGGCCGATTGAAAGAGGGCGGTGGCGCCGAGCAGGGGGTTGAGGGCGACGCCCGTCGCCCCCCGCGCGATCCGGCTGATCAGCCAGGCGCCGAAGGGCAGGGCGGCGACCAGGGGCCAGAGGGTGCCGGGGAGGTCCAGCAGGTACAGCAGGGGGAAGGGGGTCAGCAGCAGGCTGGCATAGAGGAGGCGCGTGTTCCGGGGGCCCAGGTAGTGGCAGAGGGTCCGGCGCCCGGCCACCCGATCCGTCTCTCGGTCGCGGTAGTTGTTGAGGGTGAGGACGGCGGCCGCCGGCAGACCGAGTGCCACGCCCAGGGCCAGGGCGGTCGGGGCAAAGGCCAGGGTCTGGAGGTAGTAGCTCCCCGTCACGGCCGCGACCCCGAAGAAGAGCAGGACGAAGAGCTCGCCGAAGGGGCCGTAGGCGATGGGGCGCGGGCCGCCGGTGTAGGCATAACCCGCGACCAGGGAGGCGGTGCCCAGCAGGAGGATGGGCCAGCCGCCGCGCAGGGTGAGCAGGATGCCCAGCAGCAGGGCGGTCAGGAAGGCGAGATGGGCCGCGCGCTTGACCTGCCGCGCCGTGAACCAGCCTTGGGCCGCCGCCCGCTCGGGCCCCAGGCGGTCCTGGGTGTCGGTGCCGCGTTCGAAGTCGCTGGCGTCGTTATGCAGATTGGTGCCGACCTGGATGGCCACGGCGGCGAGCAGGGTCGCCAGGGCCGTCGCCGGCGCGAGTCCCCCGGTCTCGAAGGCCGCCAGGGCGATGCCCACCAGCACCGGCGCCACCGCCAGCGGCAGGGTGCGGGGGCGGCCGGCGGCGATCCAGCGCGACAGCTTGAGCCGCGGGTCGGCCATGTCAGGAGCGCTGGGGAAAGCGCCGGAAGTCCGGGGCACGCTTCTCCAGGAAGGCATTCCGGCCCTCCTGGGCTTCGTCGGTGGTGTAGAAGAGGCCGGTGGCGTTGCCGGCCAGTTCCTGGATGCCCGCCAGCCCATCGGTCTCGGCGTTGAAGGCCGATTTCAGCAACCGCAGGGCGGTCGGGGAGAGCCGGAGCATCTGGCGGCACCAGTCCAGGGTGACGGTCTCCAGTTCCGCCAGGGGGACCACGGTATTGACCAGGCCCATCGTCAACGCCTCCTGGGCGTCGTACTGGCGGCACAGGAACCAGATCTCCTTGGCCTTTTTGAGCCCGACCGTGCGCGCCAGCAGGCCCGCGCCGAAGCCCCCGTCGAAGCTGCCGACCCGGGGGCCCGTCTGGCCAAAGCGGGCATTGTCGGCGGCGATGCTGAGGTCACAGATGAGGTGCAGGACATGGCCGCCGCCGATGGCATAGCCCGCCACCATGGCCACCACGGGCTTGGGCAGGGTGCGGATGTCCCGTTGCAGTTCCAGCACATTGAGGTGCTCGCCGCCGCCGGCGGCGTCCCGGTAGCCCTGGTCGCCGCGAATGCGCTGGTCGCCCCCCGAACAGAAGGCCAGGTCACCGGCCCCCGTCAGGATGATGACGCCGACCCCAGGGTCCAGGCGGGCGCGATGGAAGGCGTCGATCAAGTCGCGCACCGTCTCCGGGCGGAAGGCATTGTGGACCTCCGGCCGATTGATGGTGATCTTGGCCACCCCCGCCCAGTGCTGGTAGAGGATATCCTCGTAGGTGGGTCCGGGCGGGGTCTCCCATGAGACGGCCCTGGGATCGGCGCTGTGCTGCATGCGTCTGGGCTCCATTAATTTCGATCAATGACCGCGCCGTGGTGAGGGGCCGCCGGGCCGCCCTCAGGCGCCGAGCAGGTCCGCCGCCGCCACCCGCCGCCGGAATTCGAGGTGGATCTCCTGGCTGCAGGGGGCATCCATCATGACCTCGATGACGAGGCCCGGCATACCCGCCAGGCCCGCCGCGAGGGCCGCTTGCCAACCCTGGGCGTCGCTGACCCGGCGGTGGGTCAGGCCGAAGGTGGCGGCCAGGGCGCCGATATCCAGAGCCTGGGGGGTCCGCCACAGACGCTCGAAATCCGGCAGGCCCCGCTGGGGCAGGTAGTCAAAAATCCGGCCGCCGCCGTTATTAATAATGATACAGGGGCGGGGCAGTGACCCGGCGAGCAGGAGGCCCGACAGATCGTGCAGAAATGACAGGTCACCGAACAGGCCCGTGGTGGGGATGCCGGCGGCGTTGAGCCCGGCCAGGGTGGAGAGCTGGCCGTCGATGCCGCTCAGGCCCCGGTTGCCGAAGACCCTCAGGCTGGCCTCCCGGGTGCCGGACCAGGTCTCGAACTGGCGGATGGGCAGGGAGTTGGCACAGAGGAGTCCCTCGCCCGCGGGCAGTCGGGCCACCAGGTCGCTGATCAGGTGCCCCTCGCACCAGGGGGCCGTCGCCAGGTAGTCGGTGGCGAGGGCGGCGAGCCGTGCCTCGGCCCGGGCCCACTGGGCGAGCCAGGCCGGGTCCGCGGGGGCGGGCGGGTCGGCGGCCAGGGCGGTACAGAAGGCGACGGGGTCCATGTCCAGATGGAGCGACGCCGCCAGGGCCAGGTCGTGGGCCGGGTCTGACCAGCGCTCTGCCGGGTCTACCAGGATGAGGGGGATACCGGGTAGCCATTCGAGCACCGTCCGGGAGATGGGCGCCCGCCCGAAGCGCAGGACCCAGTCCGGCCGCAGGGCCCGCGCGGCGTGAGGGTTGCGCACCAGGGACTTGTAGCGGCTAACGAGGGGCGAGACGAGGTGATCGGACCATCCCGCCGCGAGGCTGGGGTTCGTTGACCCAAACCACGGTTCCTCTTGCCCCCTCCCCTCTCGCGGGGGAGGGCTGGGGAGCGCCCCCGCCGCCGCGAGGCCGGGGTTTGTCAGCCCAAGCCGCTGCTTCTCTTGCTCCCTCCCCCCTTGCGGGGGAGGGCTGGGGAGAGGGGGCGGTTCGGTCAGGAGCGAGAGCCCCCCTCGGCCATGGCCGAAGCGCACCTCGGAAAGGGGATCGGCCAGCAGGGGCACCCCGAGGGCGGCGGCGGCGGCGAGGATGGCCGCCGGGAAGCCGGCCCGCTGGGTATCGGGCCCGCAATAGATGAGGCCCCGGCCCCGCAGCCGGTCCCGGATGGCGGGCGGCAGGATGAGGGTAGCCGTGGGCATCTCGCCCGGCAGCGACCCCCTCGGTAAGGACTCGGCATGGGTGACCCCGAATGTGGCGCCCGGTAGGAGACGAGCCCTCTCGGCGCCCTCGGCGACCGACGCTGATTTGGACGCGGCATCCTGATTCGGCGCGACATCGGCCTGGTGTATCAGGGTTTGTCGCCCGGGGGGCCGGGCTCCTACGTCCACCACGCGCCGTAGGAGCCGAGCCCCCTCGGTGACCTCGGGGATCCCGGCGACATCGGCCCCCTCGGCCCCTCCGGCGACGTTAGGCCCGGGCAACTCCAGACCGCTATCCGCCCGAGGCACCAGGGGTTCGCGAAAGGGCAGGTTGATATGCACCGGTCCGGGCCGCCGCCCCTGGCTCACCGTGGCGGCGCGCAGCCCCAGGGCGGTCAGGGCTCGTAGGACGGCGGGATCATCCACCGGCGCCCCGGGGTCGTGGAACTCTCGGACCTGGGTGCCGAAGAGCCGGGTCTGATCGGTGGTCTGATTGGCCCCCCAGCCGCGCGCCTCCGGGGGGCGGTCGGCGGAGAGGAGGATGAGGGGCATGCCGGCGGCGTTCGCCTCCATCACCGCCGGATACCAGTGGGCCGGGGCGCTGCCGGAGGTGGCGAGCAGGGCGACCGGCCGGCCGCTGGCGCGCGCCAGGCCCAGGGCAAAGAAGGCGGCACTGCGCTCGTCCAGGATGGGCGTCAGGGTCAGGTCCGGCCGTTGCTGGGCGGCCAGAATCACCGGTGTGGAGCGGGAGCCCGGGGAGAGGACCAGTTGGCGCACGCCCCCGGCACGGAGGCCGTCGAGGAGGGCCAGGGCCCAGCGCAGGCCGATGATAGCGGGGTCCGGGATGGCGGGCGCGGTCATGCGAAGCGCAGGGCCGAGAGCATGGCGGCGAGTTTGTGTTCGGTCTCCCACCACTCCTGGGTGGGATCGGAGCCCGCGACGATGCCGGCGCCGGCATAGAGGTCGGCGGTACGTTCGTGGATGTCGGCGCAGCGCAGCAGGACCCAGAGTTCGCCGCTGAGGTCCGGCTCAAGGGTCCCCGCCGCGCCCGTGTACCAGCCACGCTCGAAGGGGTCGCTGAGGCTGAGCCAGGCGCTCGCTTCCCGGCGGGGCTGGCCGTTGGTGGCCGGGGTCGGGTGGAGCCGCTCCGCCAGGGTGAAGAGGTCCGTGGGTTGGGCCAGGGTGGCGACGATGCGGGTCCAGAGGTGCTGGACGTTGCTGAGTTGCATGACGTCGGG
>JADZBU010000423.1 GCA_020851955.1 Chromatiaceae bacterium
ACGGCAACCGATTTCTACAACCAGGGCAGGGCCGCCTACGATGTCGGGGATTACAATGGCGCCCTGATGAATTTCCAGGAGGCGGTGCGCCTGGACCCCCGCTTTGGCGATGCCTATTACGGGTTGGGCAAGGCCTACGAGGGCCTCAACCTGCAATCCCAGGCGCTTGATGCCTATCTGAGCGCCATTCGGGTCCAACCCAGCCATGGCGGGGCTCAGGCCGCCGCCGGCACCATCTACTTCAAAATGCACCAATACGGTCCGGCCGAGACGCACTTGAAACTGGCGACCCAGTATTCGCCCGCCCAACCCATGCCCTTCTATTACCTGGGCGAGATTTATCGCATGAAGGGACAGTGCAAGGCCAGCGTGGAGATGTACAAGAAGGCGCTCGCGCTCAACCCCGGGCTGTTGGACGCCCAGGAGGGCCTGCGTCGCGCGCAACGTGAGATCTGTGGTGGCGGCGGTGGCGGGCAGCGTCCGCCCAAGGTCGAACGGGCCACGGAATTCATGGGTGGCGGCCGGGCGCTCAAGCCAGGCGAGTGGTAAGCCCCATGGGCGCCATCACGCACGGCTCGCTGCTCTTGATGGCGATGGTCGCGGTGCCAGCCCCCGGCTGGGCTGGCAACAGCGCCCTGATGGAGCGCAATGCCGAGGAACTCATCGACATCAACCAGGCAGTCCTGGAGGGCCTCAAGGCGGGTAGCCAGGACGGCGAATACCGCCTGATGGCCCGCATCGTCGAACAGAATGGCGAGCGCGTCATCAAGGTGGATCGCTTCGAGCAGTTGGGACCTCCCGCTCCCCAGGGGGACACCAGCCGCCCCGTCGAGGTGGGGACGACCGGGGCCACTGGCGGCGGCAAGGCGGTACTGGCCCCCTTTGGTGACTCTTCCCCCAGCATCCGCTTCGGACCCATCCCGGCGGAATACCGAACCAGCCCCCCGGGTGTCCCATCGGCCGCTGGCCTCGCCACGGCGCCACTCCCGATACCCCTGACGGATGGACGGCAAAAGCTGGAGGTCTTGTTCAATAGACACCCCAACATCCAGGTGATCGACCTGACCCCGGAGGATATCAAGCAACTAGCACCCCTGAAAGCCATCGACATCGGAGGCGGCGCCGCCCTGCTGTATTGGTGAGGCGGATCCCGCTCGCCCATGGTAGGGACAGGCCCTTCAATAACAATTAATTTTTCCGATAACCCCGAGGAATCATCCATGACTCGCCTTTATTTTCGTTTCATCCTGGTAGCGCTGGCCTTGCTGCTAGGTAGTCAAGTAGCCATCGCGGGCAACAAAAAGCTGATGACCGTGAATGCCGCCAAGGTCGCGGCCGAGCGGGCCATCGTGGAAAGCGTAATCGGTCTCAAGGTGCGCAGTCGCGAGAGCGTCGAGGACCTGGTCGCGCAAGAGGTCACCGTGGATGCCAAGACCGCGGCGGCCATCAAGGGCATTGAATACACCGAGGCCATCTACGATCCCGACAAGGACATTGCCCAGGTGACGGCCTCCATCAAATTGGGAAGGGTGACCAACATCATCGGCAAGAACATCGATTTTGGCGGCCAGACCATTCAGCGTGTCGGATTCGCGACCTCCACCCCCGATATGGCGGGCCCCCTGCGCGCCCTGCGGGCAGCGGAATTGGACGCCTACAAGCAATTGGCCAAGACCATTATTGGCTTCAAGATTGACAGTAACACCTCGGTCAAGGATTTCATCCTGCAATCCGACTCCATCCGCGCCAAGATGATGGCGGCGATTTATGGCGCCGAACTGGTGGGTTACCGCTGGGATGAAAACGGTGACGCCTATGTGAAGATGCGCCTGAAGTTCGGCTTTATCCAGGATGTGGTTGGTCGGCGCCTGAAATACGACGGCGAAGTAATTGAGGTCGAAGGGATCGGCGCTCAGCATGACGACTTCAATCAGGCGCCGGCTAGTTTTGGTGGGGATGGCAATTTTACGGGGCGTACCCAGATCCGCGAGGGCACCATCAATGTACCCGTGGGCCCGGATGCGGCCCCGATCATGCCACCCGAGGCCCAGGGCGGTGGGGCCAACCTGGGTCCGCGGTAACACACCGAGTGACGCAAGAGCCGCTGGTTTAGCCATCTTGCCGGGAATCACGCCTATTCCGGCCGGTGGCGAGGCCGGTCGGAAATAGCCGCGCATCGGGAAAAGACAAACCCAGCGGATTTTGAGCCGCGGCATGACGCCTCAAGGCGATCATGGGTAATGGAGAGAATCGGATGGGACACATCAGCCTTAAGCCTTTCCCCGTATTCGCCCTCTTATTGTTGGGGCTCTGGAGCTTTGCCGTCCTGGCCGCGGACACCATTACCGTCACCGCGGAGGGATTGGCCGACCCCAACGCGGAAGCCTACCAACGCGACAAGGGAATAATGATCGATGACCTGCGCCAGGATGCCCGGCGACAGGTCATCGAAAAGGCCGTTGGCGCCTTCATCGACAGTTCTACCCTGGTTGAAAACTATGTGCTGCTGGAGGATCGGGTCTTCAGCCAATCCACCGGACTCATCAAGCGCGTGATCAAGGAGAGCAATCCCTGGCTGGGAGAAGATGGCTTCATGCACATGCTGATCCAGGCCGAGGTGTTTGTCACCGGAGTCGAAGAAGCCCTCCAGGAAATGTCGCGCGCCTCGCGGGTCGGTTACATCCGGCAATATGGCGATCCCAAGATTTCCGTGGCGGTATTTGCCCAGGATGCAGAGCGCGGCAGTTGGGAGAGCCGTTCGGAAATCGCCGAAAACATCCTCAAGGAGCATATCTCCAGCTTTGGCTATCGGGTCTGGTCGGAGGAAATGACCAAGAAAATCAAGGCGGAATTGAGGGAAACTTCTGAACTGGAGAATCAGGTCGATACCACGATTTCCGTTTCCCATCTCAAGGAATCCGATTTTTCCATTTCTGGCAAGGTTAAATTCGATATCCGGACCGTTACCCTACAGGCTTCGGGGGTAACCGTTAAGAAACACATCATCACCTCCTGGACCGTAAAATGTGTCGACAACCATACTGGCGAGGAGATTTACTTCAATAATAAGGTTCCACGGCGCAATAGCTGGGCAAGCGAGGACGAAGCGGTTCAGGATATCGGCAAGCTCATCGGTTCCGAGTTTTCCAAGGACTTCTTCGAACAACGCCTCATGAGCCCCAGCAAGGTTTACGAGCTACGCGTGGTGGGTCTCCCCAATTACGATGTCGGGGTCCTGTTTAAAAAAGAGCTTATCGGTCTCAGACCGGTGATCAGGGTGGATTTCCGCAACTTCACCGCTAATGGGATCTCCTTTTATGAGATTGAATTTGCGGGCAACAATAATAATTTTGCCGAACTGGTCAACAATGTATTAGTCAAACCCCTGAACGCCAAATTTGGCGAGAAGGCCTTTCAACTCGACTCGGTTGAGCAAGGTGTCGTAAAAGTCAGCTTCCATGGCAACAAGGACCTGGACCGACTGCTGGCTGATTTCAATTCCAAGCCGCCGGCCGCCCTGGCCGCCGC
>JADZBU010000424.1 GCA_020851955.1 Chromatiaceae bacterium
GCGCAGCTTGGGCTCGGTTCCCGAGACGACCTCCTCGACCGCCTCGGCGCGGGACAGGGCCCGTTCCTGTTCCCAGGCTCGCGCCGCGCGCCGTTCCAGCCGCCTGCCCTTCAGGCGTCGCCACAGGCCCCGCAAGGGGTGGTCCGCGTCCTCTTGGCCATACATGGGTCGCTTGCTCCTTTGGTGGTGTCCCACCCCGGCATGGTGATACGGCGTTACCAGCGGCAGGGGGTCCTTACCTGCACAGGGTCGGGACATTATTATTTTTGGTCTGGGTGGTTGGGGGCTCTTGATGGCCCCTCTAGCCGCTATGCAATCACAAAATTGTGAATTTTTATCAATAATATTTTTTATGGCCGCGCTGGGCCCCGTGGGTGGGCTGGGTCTTGACGGCCGGCCTGGTCAAAACTCGATCGCGATCTGGGCCGTAAAGCCGTTGCCGGCCTGGCCGGTGCCGCCCTCGGCCTGGGGGTAGTCCTGGTCCTGGGCCCATTCGAGCTGCAGGGTGGTGTATTGGTAAATGCCGAGATTGAAGGTCACCAGGGCCCGGACTTGTGGCAGTTTCAGGGCCAGGGCTTGGGCGCTGCCCTGGTAACCCAGGGCCAACTGGGCCTCCTTGCCGAGGAAGTCGAAACCGTAATCGACCTCCAGCATCCAGGCCGCGGGGCTTTGACCCGCCAGGGCCGGGCCGGCGCCGGGCCCAAAGGGGCGGGTGGCGCTCACCAGCTCGCCGATGAAGGTCCAGGGCCCGGCCTCGAGGAGGGCGCTGCAGGCGAGGCCGCCCACCTGGCCACCCGTCGCGACGAGATACCGCAGGGTGTCGGAATTGCCAAGATCGCTGAGGTAGCCCAGGGTCAGCCTCCGGGGTTGGCCCCCGGGCCGACTGGCGTAACCCAGTTCCGCGCCCCAGGCATCCAGCTTGCCGGTATCACCGCTCAGGTCTTGGTGGCTGAAGGCATAGGCCGCCCCGAAGAGGCCCGTGCCCTCGAAGCCCAGCGCGGCGGTGATGTCGCGGGTCTCGCCGAGGACCAGGGTGAGCGGATCGGACACCATGTGGGTTTCATAGCGGCCAAAGGGCAGGTACACCTGGCCGGCATCGATGAACCAGGCGCCTTGGGGTGGGCCAATGAGGAGGTGGGCCACGTCCAGGTAGGGTGGCGCGCGGCCGTTGGCCTCGTAGTCCGCGCTGACCTGGGCGGTGATCCAGGGATGCGGCTTGAGGGTCAGCATGAGCTCGAAGGTGTAGAGGATCCATTCGCTCTGGGGCGGGCCCGCGAAGGGATCAAGACGGACCCAGCCGCCCTCGATCAAGCCATTCAGCTCGAGTGCTGGGTAGCTCGGGGTCTCGGCGGTCGGATCGCCCTCGGTCGGGAAGGCCAGGGGTAGCGATTCGCCCTCCCGGTCAAAGGGGCGGTCATGCTTGGGGTCCGTGCCGAATCCTTGCTGGGCCTGGGCGGCGTGATCGGCCGGGGCTGCGGCCGGCGCGGCGGTCGCGGTCTGGCCAGGGGCGGAAGGCTCGGCGAGGGCCCGTGCCGGGGTAGTCGCCAGAAGGACGAGCGGCATCGGGAGGAGGGCGGCCAGTAGCGCCGGTCCAACTCGCTGGCGCCGGTGTTGGCCACTCGGAAATACAGGCATCAGGTCGCGGTCCTTTAAGCCAGTCTTAAGGTTTTCCTGTCAGACTAGGTTACAACAACCCTTGTCGAGAGGCTGCTACTCATGAAGATGACCCTTGCCCTGCTGCTGGCCCTGTTTGCCCTGACCGCCATGGCCGATACGCCCACCGAGGCCGCTACGCTCCAAGCGCCGAAGCAGGCGGCCGGGATCGAGCGGGCGGAACCGGCCCCCCCGAGCAGCTATCGCGGCCGCTTCGGTAGTTCCGCCGCCTCCCGGAACGCTCGCCACCTCTCATCGGAACTGGAAGACCCGCCCACGGACGAGGCTAGGGGGTGTCCCGACCCAGACCATCAACACCCGAAATCCACCCCCTCCGCTCCCTGCGCGAACCAATTTCTGTAGTAACCGTTCAGACCCCTCGGCTGCATGGGTTGGGTTCGATAGCTCAAACCACTGATTCTCTGGCTCCCTCCCCCCTTGCGGGGGAGGGTTGGGGAGAGGGGGTCTGAACGGTTACTTTCTGTAAGGCCGCCCTCGGCCATGGAGGCGCGGCGGTGTCCCCGACACCCATCCCGCCTTTAGCCAGGCCCCGGTCCCGGGAGGAGCCCTGGGGCGGCGATCGGGCGCGGGGCCAAGTGAGGGACCTCCAGGCCGTGCCGGTGCATCAGGACCTCGTCGACCATGAGGGTCCGCGCGGGACCATCGGCGACCAGATCCCCCTTATCGAGCACCACCGCCCGTTCGCAGAGGCTCCAGGCGAGGTCCATGTCGTGGGTGGCGACGATGAGGGTCACGGCGAGCCCCGCGAGTAATTCGATCATGGCCCGCCGGGAGCGGGGGTCGAGGTTCGCGGTCGGCTCGTCCAGGATCAGCACCGCCGGCGCCATGGCGAGGA
>JADZBU010000425.1 GCA_020851955.1 Chromatiaceae bacterium
GGGGGGTGTCGACAGCAGGGATGCTGTCGCCAAGCCTACAGGGACGTATTCACGGCGCCCCCCGCCCGTCACCCGCCACCACCCGACCCGGGCAACCCGACACTCGGTCCCGGCCAAAATCCCGGCCAACCGCCCCAAGCCAGGAAATTTAGTACAATGTGCCCTCTTAACAACACCCATGAGGCACCCTCGGCCCAGCCGTGAACAACCCCCAAGCCCCCTTCTGGGAAACCACCCCCCTGGACGCCATGAGCAGCGTCCAGTGGGAGGCCCTCTGCGACCGCTGTGGCAAGTGTTGCCTGGAGAAACTGGAGGAAGAGGAGACGGGTCGCATCTTCTACACCAACGTTGCCTGCAAGCTGCTCGACCCCGCCACCGGCGCTTGCGGCGACTATCCGCATCGTTCCCGCCTGGTGCATGATTGTATCGAACTCACGCCGGCCACCGTCGCCAACCCCCGCTGGCTCCCCACCACCTGCGCCTACCGCCGCCTACGCGAGGGCAGATCCCTGCCCCGATGGCACCCCCTTCTCAGCGGTGACCCCATCTCCGTGAGCCGCGCGGGCCAGTGCGTCGCCGGTCGGGTCATCCCTGCCGCCGAGGCCGGACCCCTGGTCCACCACCTCATTGACTGGATCGAATAGCCCGCATCCCCGGCTTCGCTTTCACGACCCCCCCAGGTCCTCCGCCCGCGCGGCGGGGGCAAGCCCTTCCCGATCCCCCTGCCCTTCCCGGTGAGCACTCGATGAAAATTGCTTCTCCCCCCTCGGCCTCCTTCTGCCCCGCCCGGCTGGACCTGCTGCAAAGCGCCTCGGGCCTGGTCCTGGCCCTCTTCATGTGGCTGCACATGGTCTTCGTCTCCTCCATCCTCCTGGGCAAGGACGTCTTCTGGACGGTGGCGCGCTTTTTCGAGGGCTACTTCCTCTTCGGTCGGGGCTTTCCCATCCTGGTGACCCTCTTCGCCACCGCCATCCTGGCGCTTTTCGTCCTGCACGCCGTCCTGGCCCTGCGCAAGTTTCCCGCCGACTGGCGCCAATACCGGACCTTCTGGCACCATGCCGGCCGCTTTCCCCATGGTGATACCCGCCTCTGGCTGGTCCAGGTACTCACCGGCTTTGCCCTCTTCTTCCTGGCCCCGGTCCATCTCTACCAGATGATGGCGCACCCGGACCTGATCGGTCCCTTCGCCTCCGCCGACCGGGTCTGGAGCGGACGGTTCTGGCCCCTCTATCTCCTGCTCCTCTTCGCGGTGGAGGTGCATGGCGGCGTTGGCCTCTATCGCCTGGCCTTGAAGTGGGGCTGGTTCGAGGGCAAGGACCCGGCGCTCACCCGCCAGCGGCTCCGGCGGGCCAAGTGGGCCCTGACGACCTTCCTGATCAGCCTCGGGCTCCTGTCCCTGGCGGCTTATATGGTCATCGGCATGGATCACGCCCCCCACGCGGGCGAACGCTACACCCCGATCTGGGCGGAGACAGGGCGATGAAAATCCTCTATACGGAGGTGTTGGTTATCGGCGGCGGCCTGGCCGGACTGCGGACTGCGGTGGGGGTCAAGCGGCGAGGGCTGGACACCCTGATCCTGTCCCTGATCCCGCCCAAGCGCTCCCACTCCGCGGCGGCCCAGGGCGGCATGCAGGCGAGCCTCGCGAATGCGCTGAAGGGCGCCGGCGACAACGAGGAGACCCACTTCCACGACACGGTGCGCGGCAGCGACTGGGGTTGCGATCAGCGGGTGGCGCGCCTTTTCACCCACATGGCCCCCAAGGCGGTGCGCGAGTTGGCCGCCTGGGGCGTGCCCTGGAGCCGGGAACAGCAGGGGGAGCGCCAGGTCATCATCAACGGCGAGGCGATCAGCCTGCGGACCCCCGCCGCCGTTCATGGCCTGATTGCCGCCCGGGACTTCGGCGGCACCAAGAAGTGGCGCACCTGCTACACCTCCGACGGCACCGGTCACGCCATGCTCTATGCCGTGTCGGATCAGGCCATCGCCGCCGCCATCCCGGTACACGAACGCCAGGAGGCCATGGCCCTCATCCACGACGGCGCCCGCTGCCTGGGCGCCGTGGTCCGCGACCTGATCACGGGGGAACTCCGCGCCTATCTGGCGCGGGCGACGGTCGTGGCCACCGGGGGTTTCGGGCGCATCTGGGGCGTCTCCACCAACGCCATCATCAACGAAGGCATAGGCCAGGCCCTTGCCCTGGAAACGGGGGTAGCGCGGCTGGCCAACCTGGAGGCGGTGCAATTCCACCCCACGGCCATAGTCCCCGCCGGCATCCTGGTGACCGAGGGCTGCCGTGGCGACGGTGGCCTGCTGCGGGACCTGGATGGTCATCGCTTCATGCCGGACTACGAGCCCGAGAAGAAGGAACTGGCCTCCCGCGACGTAGTGTCCCGGCGCATGGCGGAGCATATGCGCAAGGGCAAGGGGGTCAAGGGTCCCTTTGGGGATTTTCTCTGGCTGGACATCACGTTGCTCGGCCGCGCCCACATTGAGAAGAACCTGCGCGAGGTCAGGGACATCTGCCGGTACTTCCTGGGGATAGATCCGACGGTGGATTTCATCCCGGTGCGGCCGACCCAGCATTATTCCATGGGCGGCATCCGTACCGATCACCAGGGCCAGAGCCCCTGGCTGCGGGGTCTCTTTGCCTGCGGCGAGGTGGCCTGCTGGGACCTGCACGGCTTCAACCGCCTGGGCGGCAATTCGGTGGCGGAGACGGTGGTGGCGGGGA
>JADZBU010000426.1 GCA_020851955.1 Chromatiaceae bacterium
CGCAACTCGGCGGCATAGGCCTCCAGGGCCGCGAGTTTGCCCGCCAGGGTGGCGCTGATGTCCACGAACCAATGGGGCGTGAAGGCCGGGCCGGAGCCGGGGGGCTGCCACTCGGTGCTGGAGGGTTGCTCAAAACAGAGGAGGGTACGGACGGGGTGCCCGCGCTGGGGCCGACAGGCGGTGATGACGGCCTGATGGGTGCGGCGGTGGTCGATGTTGAGATCACCGGCATGGTGGGTGAAGAGGGTGGTGGGGCGATGCTGGTCGATCAGGGCCTCTACCTTCTGGGTGATGTCCAGCAGGGGGATGCTGTCCAGCCGGTTGTCGGGCAGGTCGTCGAAGCTCAGGGAGGCAACACCCAGGATACGGGCGGCGGCCTCGGCGGCGGCGCGCCTTTGCGCCAGTTCCGCCCGCCGCTGGCCGGGGTCAGGATTGCGCGCCCCGATGCCGTCGGCCAGGAAGGCCAAATGCACCTCGGTGCCCGCCCGCGTGAGCTTAAGGATGGCGCCGCCACAACCGAGGACTTCGTCATCGGGGTGGGCGGCGATGATGAGGGTGCGGTTCGCCATGGGGTCTGGGCCTGTCAAGTTGGTTGGGGGCGGTGGCTTGCTGGTGGCCCGCGCCCTTCAGGCCAGGGCGGCGGCCAACTCCGCCATCACCCGGTCCTGCTCGGCCTCGGTCATGGTGGGGAAGAGCGGCAGGCTGATGGCGTTCGCATAGTAGGCCTCGGCCTGGGGAAAGTCGCCGTGCTTGAAGCCGAAGCGCGCGTAGTCCGGCTGGGTATGCACCGGGATGTAGTGGACATTGACCCCGATCCCGGCCGCGCGCAGGGCCGCGAAGACCCGGCCCCGATCCCCCGGGACCTGGATGGGGTAGAGGTGCAGCGCCGACTGATGCGCCGGATCGCGATAGGGCAGGCGCAGGGGCAGGTCGGCGAGGCCCCGGTCATAGCGCGCGGCCAGGCGCTGGCGGCGCGCGACATAGTCATCGACCCGTTGCAGTTGGCTCTGGCCCAGGGCGGCCTGGATGTCGGTGATGCGATAGTTGAAGCCCAACTCGATCTGCTGGTAATACCAGGGGCCCTCGGCTGCTCTCCGCATCCCGGCCGGGTCGCGGGTGATGCCGTGACTGCGCAGACGGGCCATGCGCTCGGCCAGGGCGGGGTCGTTGGTGGTGGCCAGGCCGCCCTCGCCGGTGGTGATGATCTTGACGGGGTGGAAGCTGAAGACGGTGATGTCGCTGTAGCGGCAGTTGCCGATGGCCTCCCCTCGATAGCGTCCGCCGATGGCGTGGGAGGCGTCTTCGATGATGCGAAAGCCGTAGCGCTGGCCCAGGGCGGCGATGGCCTCCAGGTCGCAGGGCTGGCCGGCGAAGTGGATCGGGACCAGGATCTTGGGCAGCCGGCCGCTGGCCGCGGCCACTTCCAGCTTGGCGGCCAGGGCCCGGGGGCTCAGATTGTAGGTGTCTGGGTCGATATCGACGAAATCCACCGCGGCACCGCAATAGCGCCCGCAATTGGCGGAGGCGACGAAGGTGTTGGGCGTGGTCCAGAGCCAGTCGCCGGGGCCGAGGTCGAGGGCCAGACAGGCG
Source organism: Chromatiaceae bacterium (assembly GCA_020851955.1). Taxonomy (GTDB): domain Bacteria; phylum Pseudomonadota; class Gammaproteobacteria; order Chromatiales; family Chromatiaceae; genus M0108. The sequence continues at coordinate 1,591 of JADZBU010000426.1, forward strand.
ATATGCAGGGCGCTGGTGGCGGAATTGACCGCCACGCCGTGGGCGGCACCGCAATAGTCGGCGATGGCCTGCTCGAAGCGCGGGATCGCCGGACCCTGGGTGAGGAAGTCGGAATCCAGCACCGCCGTGACGGCGGCGATGTCGGCGGCGGTGATCTCCTGGCGGCCATAGGGGATCATGCTGGCGGTCCCCGGCCTCATAGGGTCACGTTCATTTCTTGCTGAACCATGAGGCGTAACTGCTCGACGGTGAGAAAGTGCGGATTGGTGCCGCTGTTGTAGGCATAGCCGGGTTCGACCGCGGGGCAGCCCTGGCGCTCGCAATACTGATCAACGCTGTATTTGGCCGCCATGGGCAGAATGGCGAAGTAGCGTCCCAGATCGACGGTGTTGAAGCTGTCGCTGGCGGTAATCATCTCCTCGTGGAGCTTCTCGCCGGGGCGGATGCCGACGACGGGGTGCTCGCAGTCGGGGCCGATGGCCTGGGCCAGGTCCGTGATGCGATAACTGGGGATCTTGGGGACCAGGATCTCGCCGCCGTGGGCGTTCTCCAGGGCCCAGAGGACCATGTCCACCCCCTCCTGCAGGCAGATGTTGAATCGGGTCATCTCGGGGTCCGTGATGGGCAGAATGCCGGTTTTGCGGCGAGCGAGGAAGAAGGGGACGACGGAGCCCCGGCTGCCCAGGACGTTGCCATAACGCACCACGGCGAAACGGATATCGCGCTGGCCGCGGATATTGTTGGCGGCGGTGAAGAGTTTGTCGGAACAGAGCTTGGTGGCGCCGTAAAGATTGATGGGGGCGGCGGCCTTGTCGGTGGAGAGGGCGATGACCCGCTTGACGTTGCATTCCAGGCAGGCATCGACCAGATTCTGGGCGCCCAGAATGTTGGTCTTGATGAACTCCGAGGGATTGAACTCGGCGGCCGGCACCTGTTTCAGGGCGGCGGCATGGATGACGGTATCGATGCCTTCGAGGGCGCGCTTCAGGCGGTTGTAATCGCGGACGTCGCCGATGAAATAGCGCAGGTTGGGATAGATGGCCGGATCGAAGACCTGCGACATCTCATACTGTTTGAGTTCATCGCGACTAAAGATGACCAGTCGTCGGGTTCTGGGGTGAGCATCCAGTACCGTCTTGACGAAGGCCTTGCCAAAGGAGCCGGTGCCGCCCGTGATGAGTATGGAACTGTCGGTGAACATGGAATTCAGGTCTGATAGGCCCGCGGGGCTGCCCGCGGGCGAGTGATGGAAGGCCGTTAGCGGACCGGCTGCACCCCGAGGAAGCGATGCCATTTGCGGGTTCTATTGACCTTGGCCGGTCGATCGATGGGGTTTTCCAGAAAGAATTGCACGGCCTGGGGTACGGACAGGCCCCGGTGATGAATGGTTGCCAGGTGACTGGTGATGGCCTCCCGCCAGCCGCGCTTGTTGGCCCAGTAGTGGGTGAAGTAGGGCTCCTGTCCGTCCGGATTGACTTCGCGAATCTCCTGGTTATTGGCGGTCATGGCCGCGCTCATGGCGATCTGTTCGGTCAGCCGGTGCAGGACGCCCGTGGCCAGGATGGCGTCACAGACCGCCAGGGATTTCTTGACCCGGGGGAGATGGGCAACCGAGAGGCCGGTGATGCCGGTATTCCACATGGGGGTCTTGCGGTCGATGGTGATCCCCGACCATTC
>JADZBU010000427.1 GCA_020851955.1 Chromatiaceae bacterium
CTGACCATGCAGTATCAGATCCAGGAGATGCTGCGCATCGAGCGGATCTTCGAGGAGGACGGCATTCGAGAAGAGCTGGACGCCTACAATCCCCTGGTTCCGGATGGCCGCAACCTGAAGGCCACCTTCATGGTTGAATTCGCCGACAGCGAGGAGCGCAAGCAGGCCCTGGCCAAGCTGATTGGCATCGAGGATAAGGTCTGGGTCCAGGTTGCGGGCCATGAGCCCCAATACGCCATCGCCGACGAGGATCTGGAGCGCGACGACGCGACCAAGACCTCCTCGGTCCACTTTTTGCGGTTTGAGCTGACCGATGCCATGGCCGCCGCCCTCAAGGCTGGCGCCGGCCTGGCCCTGGGCATCGACCACCCCCACTACGAATATCGGGTCGATGCGACCCCCGCCACGCGCGAATCCCTGACGGCCGATCTCTCCTGACGCCTATTACCGCGCGACCCTTCAGACCCTCTCCTGCCAGGAGTATCGGTAACAGGTTGTTTTTTCGGGTTCCCTCCCCCCTTGTGGGGGAGGGCCGGGGAGAGGGGGCCTAACGCCTCCCTAAGTGGTGGGCAGCCTGCCTTGGACGCTCAAAAGGCTGCCGCGCGAGTGACAGGACTGCCTGTCACCCAAGAGGGCCTAATCCGGCATGAAGTGGCCCAGGAGGTCATTGAGAAACCAGCGGCCCCGTTCCGTGGGCCGGACCCAATCACCCCGGATCGCAAGCAGCCCGGCCTCCACGGCGCTGGTCAGGGGGGTCGCCAGCCGGTCCAGATCCAGCCCGGTGCTTTGGGTAAAGCGGCGGCGATCGAAACCCGCCGTCAGGCGCAGGGCGTTCATGGCGAACTCCAGAACCAGATCCTCATCCTGAAGCATCCAGCGCGATCCTACCGGGTCGGGGCTCCCCAGGGCCTGAAGGTAGGCTGCGGGTTGGCGGGGTTTGGCCTGGCGCCAGGTACACCCCGTTGCCGGGTCCCGGCGTTTGCCATGGGCACCGGCGCCGATGCCAAGATAGTCGCCGAAGGTCCAGTAATGAAGATTATGCCGGCACTGGCGTCCGCTCTGGGCATGGGCGGAGACCTCGTACTGGGCAAAGCCGCTGGCCGAGAGTAATTCCAGGCCCTGGAGTTGCATGTCCGCGCCCAGGTCATCATCCGGCAGGGGCGGCGGGGTGGCGTGGAAGGGGGTATTGGGTTCCAGGGTGAGCTGGTAATAGGAGAGGTGCTCGGGGGCTAGGGCCAGGGCCTGGGTTAGGTCTTCCCGGGCCTGCGGCAGGCCCTGATGGGGCAGGCCGTACATGAGATCCAGGTTGATGTTGTCGAACCCCGCCTGCCGCGCGAGACGGAAGGCGTGGCGGGCCTCGTCCGGGCCATGGATGCGGCCCAGATCCCGCAGCCGGTCCGCGCTCAGGCTTTGTACCCCCAGGGACAGGCGGTTGACCCCGGCCGCGCGATAGGCCGTGAAGTTGGCCGCGTCCGCCGTGCCCGGATTGGCTTCCAGAGTGATTTCGGTCGTCGGGTCAAGGGGCAGGCGCTGGCCAATGCCCGCCAGCAGCCGGGCGATGGCGTCCCCGGAGAAGAGGCTGGGGGTGCCGCCGCCGATGAAGAGGGAGACCAGGGGCGGCGGCCACTGAGTAAGCCCCGTCAGCTCCCGATCGAGATCGCCGAGCAGGGCCGCCACATAGGCCGCCTCGGGGATGGGTTCGCGGGCGGCGTGGGAATTGAAGTCGCAATAGGGGCACTTGCGAACACACCAGGGGATGTGGATGTAGAGGCTGAGGGCTGAACTGGAGTGTTCGCCGCCGGTCATGGGGTTAATGGGGGCCGCCTGCGATTTGGCTGGTTTGGGGCACGGGGCCCTTGTACGCCAGGGCTGGCCATCGCGAACAGGCACGGCACTCGCTCAACCCGGTCTGGGGCCAGGGTGGCCTTTTCATCCCAAGGGTTCCAACTTGGCGTAGGCGAGGACCAGCCATTTGGCACCCTCGCCGTGGAATTTGACCTGAATCCGCGCCGCGGCCCCCCGGCCCTCGCTGTTAAGCACCACGCCCTCGCCAAATTTGGGATGCCGGACCCCTTGGCCGAGATGAAAGCCGCCCCCCTGGCCGGCTTCCGGGACGCCGGCGCCCCAGGAGGCGCCGGCCTGCCGAGTGCCGGGTGCGAGGGAGGCGGCCGAGCCCCAGGCCGCGGACCGCGACAGCCCCCCCGCCCGCACCTCGCGCACCAGTGCCGCCGGGATCTCGCGCAGGAAGCGGGAGGGGAAGGGGCGATCCTCGCTGCCCCGGAAGCGGCGGCTCTCCGCGTGACTGACAAAGAGCTGGTGCATGGCCCGGGTCATGCCGACATAGCAAAGACGGCGCTCCTCTTCCAGGCGGTGCGGATCGTCGGCCGACAGACTGTGGGGGAAGAGACCCTCCTCGACACCGACCAGGAAGACGATCGGGAACTCCAAGCCCTTGGCGCTGTGCAGGGTCATGAGTTGGACGCTGTCCTCGAACTCATCGGCCTGGGTATCCCCGGACTCCAGGGCCGCGTGGGCCAGGAAGGCGGCCAAGGCGTCGTTCTCGCCTTCTATTTCAGCGTCACCCAGCTCCAGGTGGAAGCGCCCGGCGGTCTCGACCAACTGCCCCAGGTTTTCGACGCGATCCTGCCCCTTGCCGTCCTTCTCCTTGCGGTAGTGCTCCTCCAGGCCCGCGGCGGCTATCAAGTCGTTTGCCAGCCCATCCAGGTTGAGATCCGGGGCCGCGCGACGGTGGCGGTCGATCAGATCCAGGAACTGGCCAATGGCTCCGGCGGCGCGGGGGGGCAGGTTGCCGGAGGCCAGGAGATCCCGCGCGGCTTGCCAGAGCGAGACCCGCGTCTCCCGGGCCTGTTCCCGCAGGTTTTCCAGGGTGCGGGGGCCGATGCCGCGCATGGGGGTGTTGACGGCGCGCTCGAAGGCGGTGTCGTCGTCGGGGTTGGCGACCAGGCGCAGGTAGGCCATGGCGTCCTTGATCTCGGCGCGCTCGAAGAAGCGCAGGCCCCCATAGACCCGATAGGGAATCTGGGCATTGATCAGCGCCTCCTCGAAGAGCCGCGACTGGGCCGTGGTGCGATAGAGGATGGCGCATTCGGCGCGGCGGTAGCCCTCCTCCGTCACATAGCCGCGGATACGATCGACAACGAAGCGGGCCTCGTCCACCTCGTTGAAGGCGGCGTAACGCAGAATGGGCTCGCCCTCGGCATCCTGGGTCCAGAGATTCTTACCCAGGCGCGTGGGGTTATGCGCGATCAGGGCGTTGGCGGCCTGGAGAATATTGCCGGTGGAGCGATAATTCTGCTCCAGGCGCACCACCTGGGTGTTGGGGTAGTCGCGCTGGAAGCTCTGGATATTTTCCACCCGGGCCCCGCGCCAGCCATAAATGGACTGATCGTCGTCGCCCACCAGGAAGAGATTGTCCCGGTCCCCGGCTAGCAGCCGTAGCCAGGCGTATTGGATGGCATTGGTGTCCTGGAACTCGTCCACCAGGATGTGGGCGAACCGCTCCTGGTAGTGGTGGCGGATGTCCGGGCGGTCCCGCAGCAATTCATGGGTCTTGAGCAGCAGATCGGCGAAATCGACCTGGCCGGCGCGCTCGCAGGTCGCCTGGTACTCGCGATAGACCTCGATGAGCTTGCGCTGGTAGAAGTCGCCGCCATCGTCCAGGTGCTCCGGCCGGCGACCCTCGTCCTTTTCGCGGTTGATGAAGCCCATGACCTGACGCGGCGGATAGCGCGACTCGTCAAGCTGCAACTCCTTAAGCAACCGCTTGACCAGGCGCAACTGATCATCGGCGTCCAGGATCTGAAAGTGCTGGGGCAGCTTGGCGTCCTGCCAATGGGCGCGCAGAAAGCGGTGGGCCAGGCCGTGGAAGGTGCCGACCCACATGCCGCCGATGGGCTGCTGGAGGATCTCCTCGATGCGGCTGCGCATCTCCCGCGCCGCCTTGTTGGTAAAGGTGACCGCCAGCAGGGACCAGGGCGCCAGATGCTCCACCTGGATCAGCCAGGCGATACGATGCACCAGGACCCGGGTCTTGCCGCTGCCGGCGCCCGCCAACACCAGCCGGTTGCCGCCGGTGGCCGTTACCGCATCGCGTTGGGGCTCGTTGAGGGGGGCGAGAATGTGAGATATGTCTTCCATGGCGTCATTCTACCCGTAGGCTGGGACAGGCGGGAGGAAGAGGGCAGGGGTCGTCCCTTCGGTTCAGTTTCATCTGGTCGCGATGGGTCTTGTCGGGCCCTGCTGGCCCATCGCCGTCTGGCCGACTGGATGGGCCTCATGGGGGAATACAGGGGCCTGGGGCGACATGCAGGACTGATCTTGGCAGGGAAGGTGAAGGGCTCCTCGGGCCAAGACTGGCTCTGCGGATAAGGCCGTGATTAGGTCGCAACGCGGCAGGGCGAGCAGCCTGATGCCGCCCTTGCCAGGATGCGGGTGGTGGCTCCGCCTCGGTTTGATCTTGAGCAAAAGGGTCCGAATCACTCCTTGGCTAACATGGCAAGACGGGCCTGCGGGGCAAATAGGCGGATTCACGCAGGTCGCCCTGGGCGGCAATCTCCTCCAGGGCCCCGGGGTCCAGGATGCTGACATGCCGACCCTGAACCCGGATGATGCCGCGCTCGCTCAAGTCTTTTTCGATGCGGGAGAAGGTTTCGGGTTTGATGGAAAGGCGCGAGGCGATGACGCCCTTGCGGGCGCCCAGGTTCAGAATCTGGCCCTCGTCCGGACAATTGGCGAGCAGATAACAGGCGAAGCGGCTGGTGGCGGAGTGCAGGGTCAGACTGTCGATCTCCCGCACCAGACCGCGCAGGCGCTGGCTCAGAACCCCGAGCAGGATGAAACAGGTGTCGAAGGACTCCCGCAACATGCGGGTGAAGTCCCGAGTATCCATGCTAATCAGTTCGACTGGGTCCAGGGCCGCCGCGCAGACGGGATAGCGTGGTGCCTCCAGGAACATCAGGGCCTCGGCGAAGGTCTCGCCGGGCACCACGATCTCGATGACCTTCTCGCCTCCGTCCGGGGACAGGCGGAATAGCCGCAGGCGGCCGGAAATCACCAGATAGAAGCGTTCGGCGGGATCGCCCTGACGAAAGAGCATCTGACCCTCGTCCCGCCGGACATGGTTGGCGTGGCGCGCCACCCTCGCCAGTTGTTCATCCGACAAGCGGGACAGCAACAGCGCCCGGCGTAGTTCCTCGATCTTGACCACCACCTTTGTTCGTCTCCGGGTATCCGCGGGGGAAAAGGGCGCCAATCTGGTGGCTATCTCCGATTAAAAAAATTTATAGGTCTGGGCGGGTTCCGGCCTTGACCTGAGTCAAGTATTGCAGCCGCCAGGCGTTTCGCCAGTCAATGATGGGAAGAACTCAAGGCCGCAAGGCCGGGAGGGTTGCGTAGAGGGCGCCTAACCCGGTCGGCCATCCACCCGCGGCCCTATCAGCATGGGCCCGTAAACCCAGAGGAAGAGGCCGAAGGCCAGGATCCAGAGCCCGCCCGATAGCCCCAGCCAGAGGGGATACTGGCTGGGCCACAGCAAGGCCGGGACCACCCGCGTCACGGCGGCGAGGTTGATCGCCAGGAAGGCGACGAGGGTGGCGGGGCCGGCCCGCATATCGCGACCGGTGTGCCCCAGGGTGACCCGCGTCACCATGCCCAGGGTAAAGACGCCAATGGCCCCCGTCGTCAGGGCATGGAGGGCGGGGAAGGGGGGCAGAAAGCCCAGGGTGGCGAGGCCGTCCAGGGCTAGACCGACCACCATCCAGAGATAGCCGGCATAAAGGACCGCCAGCATGGGGTTACGCCAGGCGCGCCGGTCATGCCAGCCGGCGAGGCGGATCGCCTGGAGTAGGGCCAGAGCCAGGATGGGGACGGCGGCGAAGGCCGGGATCGGCGTGAGCAGGTTGACCAGGGCCATGAGGGTGGCGACGGCGAAGGTGGCGCCCTCCACCCAGGGCCGGGTGCGGGGTTGGCTGCCCGGGAGCGCGCTCTGGGTAAAAAAGGGCATGATGCGCCCCGCCACGATCAGGAGGATCAGCAGGGTCAGGTCGAGCATGAGGCGTGACCCCCGACTCGCCGAGTTGGCCAGCAGCCCCAGGGCTTGGGCGTGAACCAACAGATTGGCCAGGGTCATGGCGGCCAGGAGGGCCAGGAAGACCCGGTTGGTCTTGTTCTTCCCCTGCCAGAGCGGCGGGATCAGGGCCAGGGCCAGGGCCGGAAAAAAGGCCAGGTCGAGGATCGCGATCAGGGTGGGGGGCAGTTGCAGCAAGGGTCCGAGCCGCGCCGCCAGCCAGAGCAGGACCAGGGCGCCGAGACGCCCCCCCGTGGGGGTGTCGATCCCGGTCCAGTTGCGCGCCGCCGTCAGCAGAAAGCCTGCGATGACGGCCCCGACATAGCCAAAAAGCATTTCGTGAGCGTGCCAGGCGGTGCCGCCGAGATAGGTGTCCCCCGGGAGCAGGCCCCAGAGGCGCGCGAGCCAGATGGCCATGGCCAGCAGGGCCAGGGCCGCTGCCGCGAGGAAAAAGGGCCGAAAGCCGAGGGCCAGCAGGCTCGATCGCTTGCCAAGAGGAGATAAGGGAATCGCGGACAAGATACGGCCCTCGCTATCAGGGGGAAGTGGAGTCTTTCAGCCTATCGTCCGGTGGGGCGCTAACCTTGATCCGGGTCAAGGGGCCGGGGCGGTTCCGCGCGGGGCGCGGGCGGATGGCTGGGGCGGAATCGGCCCCAACAGCCCTGGGCCGCGCGGGCGGAACCCCGAGGGTTGGGTACTTTTACCCAAGTATTTCGGGATGCGCTAGAGTAACAAAGTTAGGGCGGGCGTCATGCCATCTTCCGCCCGTGGCGGGAGGGAGGGCCGCTACCCGGCCCGGATAACACACTTCATGTTCGGCATGGACAGGACTCGGGGCCTGGGGTCCTCGTCTGACGGACAATGATCGGCCCGGGGCCTGGCGTTTGCCAGCCAACCCCGGGATTCGCGAGGTCGGAGGGGCCTTTGCGCCCCAGCTACAGGCTTTGTAATCGGAGAATCGAGCCATGAGAAAGCTGAAAGTCCTGTCTGTCATGCTGCTGGCGCTGGTCATGATTGGCTGTGACAGTTCCAAAAGCCAGAAATTCAATGCCCCCGATGCCCCTGATGCCTTCGTCATCGAGGTCCCGAGTATCTCGGAGACCAACTTTGGCGAGGCGCGGGATATTTACATCAAGGGTGCCATGGCATCCTGGGTTACCCGGCCGGGCAATGTCAGGATCGAGCTCTTCAGGGGCACCCAGGTCGAGGGGGAACCGATTCGGGTGATTCAAAGCAGCGTGGACCCGACCACGGGGCTGACCCCGGTCAGCGCCCTCTACCTCGACTACCCCAATGGCCAGAAAAAGGGCGACAAGAACCTCGTCATGGTCCCGGACATCGTGCGGGAACCGGGCGGATTTCTCTACCCCGGCAATAAGGTGGTCGTGACGCAGGATCATTTCGCCGGCATCATCCTGGGTGGCGTGACCCAGAATTTCGATACCGACTATCGCGATGCCCAGGGCCAGCCCCTGGCGGATCTGGTGGCGGGCACCTACACCTTGCGGGTCAGGGGGCTCTCCGGTGATGTCGCGGGTACCGAATGGACCATGCAAATCACCTTTGGCCATAACCACAAGCTGCTCGGGCGCTTCAAGCCCAAGGAGCATATGGATCGCCTGGTGGCCCATGCCCGGAAACAGGGGCTGCGTATCTTTCTGGACCCCTTTCCCGGCTATAACTGGTCCGGTAACGATGGCTATGAGGTCGAGACCCGCTGGCGCGCCAATAACGCCCTGGAGGTGGTCAATATCACCCCGGGCATCCACTACGGTCCCGAGATCAACGCCGTCAACGATGTCATCCTCTACAATGTCTCGCCCTGGAGCGCGACGGAATCCCTCGAAATGGCCAATATCGTCACCCATGATTTCATAGACAAACCCCAGACCACCTTCCTCTACTACTCCGTGGGCGAGCCCTCCCTGACCCTCTCGACCCCCGGGGGTGAAGACCGGCTGTGGGGCGATTTCGTGCCCTTGGCCCAAGGCCGTAAGCTGGCCATGCTGCGCGCCGAAATGCAGTCCCCGGAGGCCGCCGAAGGAGATAACCGCTATAGCGTCAACCACTCGGTGGTGCGGTCCTATGATGTCGATTTCAATGACGGCATCCAGGCCTCCGCCAACGAGGTGATCTCACTCTTTGGCGTTGCCACGCCCATCCCCTCCACCGTCACCCCCACGGCATTGGAGAGAACCTATAGCATCGACAATCACATCAAGACGATTCGCTACGAGATTGGCGACGACACGGGCGAGATCCGGTTCGCGACGGAAAAGCCCGTGGACCTGAAGCGTATCTACGATGTCAACAAGCCTGACGATACGCAGCCCTCGCTGTACGAGTTCAAGCACGAGCTCGCCCTGGATGACCTGCAAGGGACCTACACCGTCAGGGCGACTGGATTGGACAAGGGGGGGACTCCGGTGGCGGGGGCGCAACAGGTCTTTGCCCTCGAGATGCGTGCCCCCTGATGATGAAGCCGGATGTCATCGTCATCGGCGCCGGTCTCTCCGGACTGGCCTGCGCCTTGGCCCTGCGCGATCGGGGGCTGGAGCCCCTGATCCTGGAGGCCGCCGACGGTGTTGGTGGGCGGGTGCGCACCGACCGGCACCAGGGTTTCCTCCTCGATCGGGGGTTTCAGGTCCTGCAAACCTGGTACCCGGAGGCGCAACGCTGGCTTGATTACCAACAGCTCGACTTGCGGCCCTTCTGCCCCGGCGCCCAGGTGCGTATCGGTGGGCGCTTGCACCGGGTCAGTGACGTCTGGCGCCACCCGGCGCGGCTGCCCGAGATGCTGGTCTCGCCGATCGGTACCCTGGGGGATAAGCTGCGCCTGCTCAAGCTGCGTCTGGACTGTCTGAGCGGCAGCCTGGAGGAACTCTACGGGCGACCCGAAAGCCTGGCCCTGGCACGACTGCGGGATCGCGGCTTTTCCCCCCGGATCATCGAGCGCTTTTTCAAACCCTTTTTCAGCGGCGTCTTCTTTGAACCCGAGCTGGCCGTCTCCTCGCGGACTTTCGAGTTTATCTTCCGCGCCTTCGCCCTGGGCGACACGGCCCTGCCGGCCCGGGGCATGGGCGAGATCCCGGCGCAACTGGCGGCCCGCCTGCCCCGGGAGGGCATTCGCACGGGCTGCCGTGTCGAGCGCCTGGGTGACGGCGAGGTCCAACTCGTATCCGGGGAGCGTCTGAGCGCTCGCGCCCTGGTGATCGCCACCGAGGGTTTGGAGGCGGCACGGCTCCTCGGGCGGGAGGACGTGTCGGGACGGATGGCGGGGCGGGGTACCACCTGCGTCTATTACGCGGCGGAGCGGGCCCCTGTCCAGGGACCCTATCTGCTGCTCAACGGCGAGGGCCAGGGGCGGATCAGCAGCCTGCTGTGCCCGAGCACCCTCTCGGACCACTATGCCCCGCCGGGCCGAGCCCTGGTCACGGTCAATTGCCAGGGTGTTCTGGATGATCCGGAGAGGCTGGAGACGGACCTGCGCCGTGAACTCACGGCCTGGTTCGGTGACCCGGTACAGGGTTGGGAGCGCCTGGCGATGTATCGGCTACCCCAGGCCTTGCCGGTGCAGGCACCGCCGGTACCCTACCCTGGCGGCGTGGAGCAGCGGCTTGCGGAGCGGCTCTGGGTCTGCGGCGAATACGCCTCCGCTCCCTCCATCCAGTGGGCACTGAATTCCGGTCGTCGGGCCGGGGAGGGGGTAGCCGCCGCTCTGCTCGGCCGGGTTTCCGGGGCGACTGCCATGGGGGGTTAGGGCGGCGACTGGGATTGAGTCGTCCCCGCGCGCCTGATCCCACCGGCGCCGATGCCCGCCGGATGGGGTTTGGCCCGGGCTCCCGGCCTTACCAGCCCCGCTCCAGCAGACTCTTGAGATAGCGCCCGGTATGGGATGCGGGATCGGCGGCCACCTGCTCCGGGGTGCCGGTGGCGATGATGGCCCCGCCGCGATGACCGCCCTCGGGTCCCAGGTCGATGACCCAGTCCGCGGTCTTGATGACGTCCAGGTTGTGCTCGATGACCACCACCGTGTTGCCGTGATCCCGCAGGCGGTGCAGGACATCCAGTAGTTGCTTGACGTCGTGGAAATGCAGCCCCGTGGTCGGCTCGTCCAGGAAATAGAGGGTACGGCCGGTGTCGCGCTTGGACAGCTCGCGGCTGAGCTTGACCCGCTGGGCCTCGCCGCCGGAGAGGGTGGTGGCGCTCTGGCCCAGACGGACGTAGGTGAGGCCGACGTCCATGAGGGTCTGGAGCTTGCGCGCCAGGGTGGGCACCGGGGCGAAGAACTCCAGGGCCTGCTCCACCGTCAGGTTCAGGACCTCGTCGATGGTCTTGCCCTTGTAGCGGATCTCCAGGGTCTCGCGGTTATAGCGTCGGCCCTTGCAGACGTCGCACTGGACGTAGATGTCCGGCAGGAAGTGCATCTCCACCCGGATGAGGCCATCGCCCTTGCAGGCCTCGCAGCGCCCACCGGCGACGTTGAAGCTGAACCGCCCCACCGAATAGCCCCGGGTGCGCGCCTCGGGCACGCCGGCGAAGAGTTCCCGCACCAGATTGAAGAGGCCGGTATAGGTCGCCGGGTTGGAGCGCGGGGTGCGGCCAATGGGGCTCTGGTCGATATCCACCACCTTGTCGAAGTGTTCCAGACCCTCCACCCGATCGTGGGGGGCTGGCTGGAGGTTGGAGTTGTTGAGATGGCGGGCGGCGAGGGGGTAGAGGGTGTCGTTGATCAGGGTCGATTTGCCGGAGCCCGAGACGCCGGTGACGCAGCAGAGGGTGCCCACCGGGATGGCGGCATCGACGCCGCGCAGGTTGTGGCCCCGGGCGCCGAGCAGGCGTAACTGGCGCGTCGGGTCGATGGGGGTGCGCCGTTCCGGGATGGCGATGCGCAACTGACCGGAGAGATAGCGCCCGGTCAAGGATGCCGGGCAGGCGGCGATCTCCTCGGCGGTGCCTTGGGCGACGATCTCGCCGCCGTGCTCCCCCGCTCCGGGGCCCATGTCCACCACCCGGTCGGCGGCGCGGATGGCCTCTTCGTCGTGTTCGACCACGATGACGGTGTTACCGATGTCGCGCAGGTGATTCAGGGTTCGCAGCAGGCGGGCGTTGTCCCGCTGGTGCAGGCCGATGGAGGGCTCGTCCAGGATGTACATCACCCCCACCAAACCGGCGCCGATCTGACTGGCGAGCCGGATGCGCTGGGCCTCGCCGCCGGACAGGGTCTCGGCGCTGCGCTCCAGGGTCAGATAGTCCAGGCCCACGTCCACCAGGAAATGCAGCCGCTGGGCGACCTCCTTGATGATGCGGGCCCCGATCTCGCCGCGCTGGCCCGGCAGGTCCAGGGTCTCGAAGAAACTCAGGGCCTCGCCCACGGGCAGGCGGGTGATCTCCGCCAGGCCGCGCTCGGCCACGAAGACATGCCGGGCCGCCTCGTTGAGGCGGGTGCCCTTGCAGGTGGGGCAGTCCTGGTGAGAGAGGTAGCGGGCCAGTTCCTCCCGCAGGGTGACGGAGTCCGTCTCCCGGTAGCGGCGCTCCATGTTGCGCAGGACCCCCTCGAAGGGCCGGACCTTGCCCGGGCCATGCTCGTGGGGCAGCTTGAGCTTGATGCGGTCCTTGCCGCTGCCGTAGAGGACGACCTGGCGAATCGGCTCCGGCAGTTCCAGCCAGGGGGCATCGACATCGAAGCCATAGTGCTCGCCCAGGGCGCGGACCATCTGGAAATAGTAGGCGTTGCGCCGGTCCCAGCCGCGCACGGCGCCCCCGGCCAGGCTGAGTTCCGGGTGGACCACCACCTTGTCGGCGTCGAAATACTGCTCCACCCCCAGGCCGTCGCAGCTCGGGCAGGCCCCGGCGGGGTTGTTGAAGGAGAAGAGACGGGGTTCCAGTTCCGGCAGGCTGTAGCCGCAGATGGGGCAGGCGTAGCGGGCCGAGAAGATGAGTTCGGGCTTGTCGGGCTCGTCCAGCCAGGCGATCCGGGCGATGCCGCTGGACAGGTTCAGGGCCGTCTCCAGGGACTCGGCCAGCCGGGGGCGCAGGTCGTCGCGGACGCGGAAGCGGTCCACCACCACCTCGATGCTGTGCTTGCGCTTGAGATCCAGCTCCGGTGGCTCGTCCAGCTCGAAGAGGTCGCCATCCACCCGGGCGCGGACGAAGCCCTGGGCATTGAGTTCGGCGAAGAGGCGCTGATACTCGCCCTTGCGCTCGGAAATCACCGGCGCCAGCAGCATCAGCTTGTCGCCCACCGGCAGGGCCAGCACCTGGTCCACCATCTGGCTGATGGTCTGGGCGTCCAGGGTCTCGCCGTGCTGGGGACAGCGCGGGGTGCCGACCCGGGCGTAGAGGAGGCGCAGATAGTCGTAGATCTCGGTGATGGTGCCGACGGTGCTGCGGGGGTTGTGGGAGGTGGTCTTCTGCTCGATGGAGATGGCGGGCGACAGGCCCTCGATCTGGTCCAGGTCTGGCTTCTCCATGACCGACAGGAACTGGCGGGCGTAGGCCGACAGGGACTCGACGTAGCGGCGCTGGCCCTCGGCATAGATGGTGTCGAAGGCCAGGGAGGACTTGCCCGACCCCGAGAGGCCGGTGACCACGATGAGGCGATCCCGGGGCAATTCCAGATCGACGTTCTTGAGATTGTGCGTTCGTGCGCCGCGAATGCGGATGCTATCCATGAGCCTAAACCGGGTGGGGCGAAGCCTGCTATTATGCTCAGCCATTCCCAGCCGAAGCAAAGTCGATATGAGTCGTTCCGGACCCCCGCCCATCCCCATGACCTCCGCCGAACGGCGTGCCTCGGCGGGCCTGGCCGGTATCTTTGCCCTGCGCATGCTCGGCCTCTTCCTGATCCTGCCGGTATTTGCCATTCAGGCCCAAAATGTTCCCGGGGCGACACCCCTGCTGATCGGTATCGCCATCGGCGCCTATGGCCTGACCCAGGCCCTCCTCCAGATTCCCTTCGGCATGTTGTCGGACCGCATTGGCCGCAAGCCGGTCATCCTGGGCGGATTGATCATCTTTGTCATCGGCAGCGTGGTGGCGGCCCTGGCGGACGATATTTATGGTGTCATCATCGGGCGCTTGCTTCAGGGCAGCGGGGCCATCGCCGCCGCCGTCATGGCCCTCACCGCCGACCTCACCCGGGAGGCGGTGCGCACCCGCGCCATGGCGGGCATCGGTATCAGCATTGCTCTTTCCTTCGCCCTGGCCCTGGTGCTGGGTCCCATCGTCGCCCATTGGGGGGGGCTGGAGGGCCTCTTCTGGTTCATTGCCGTGCTGGCCTGCGCGGGCATCCTGATCCTGCTGCTGGTGGTGCCGAACC
>JADZBU010000428.1 GCA_020851955.1 Chromatiaceae bacterium
ACGGGCGCAAATTAGAAGACGCACTCGCCGCGGCACCGCTGCTCACCGAGATCACCTTCAAGCGCCCGGCGGCGAGCGGTCGCCCGGCGCGTTCGGTCACCCAGCAACTCAAAGCCGTGCGGGTGACTGTTAGCTCTCAGATTATTTCACCGGTGAATTCCCACACTGTTTCACGGAGTGCGCGGGTGGATTTCCCGCATTGCGGGCCCCGGTGGGATAGAGGTGGAAGACGGAGCAATGCGGGAAGCGAGGGTGCGCTGGCGGAGCGGCAGGGGGCGATGAAGCCCCGATGGTGGGAGCGGCGGCGATACCACCACGGCGGGCGCGGGCCCGCCGCGGTGGTCTCAGAATGGCAGTGCGGCGTCGGGGTCGAGCAGGTCGGGCTGGCGGTCGGGGTTGGTATGGAACTTGGGGTCGACGAGGGAAAGCAACTCGGGTCGGTAGCTCTGCCAGATGGCGTTGGTTAGGTCGTTGAGCAGCTCGAAGATCGCCAGTGCCTGCTCCGGGGTCCAGGTATCGGGCAGCGTGATGGTGAATCGCTCATCGGGTGCGCTCATGGGGCGATCTCCTCACGGGCGGATTGCACGTGTGCGGCAGTGACGGTACGGGCCTGACCGAGGGCGGCGCTGGTGAGCGCGTAGTGGGCCAGGCGATTGATCTTACGGGGCATGCCCTGGGTGGCCTGGAACAGGGCCTCGACGGCGGGCGGTTCGAACAAGGGCAGTTCACAGCCGGCCAGGCGCAGGCGATGGATCAGGTACTCGGGGAGTTCCTCGCGGGTCAGCCCTGCCAAGTGGTAACGGACCACGATGCGCTGGGCCAGCGACTCATGCACCGCCATGGCCAGACGGCGGCGCAGCTCGGTGAGCCCCACCAACAGCAGACAGAGGCGGTTCTCCGAATCCATCTGGTAGTTGGTCAGCAGGCGCAGATCCTCCAGCACCTCGTTGCGCAGGTGATGGGCCTCATCGACGATGAGCACCGGGCGTTGGCGGGCCTCCAGGGTCAGGCGGCTGATCTCGCTGCGGATGGCACGGAAGGCCGCGGCGCGGTTGCGCTCGATGGGTAACCCCAACTCCCAGCCGACGGATTTGTACATGTCCAGCACCTTGCCGGTGGACAGGGGCACAGAGAAGACGCGATAGAGCCCCGGATGCAGGGCGGCGGCGACCTTGCGGCACACGGTGGTCTTGCCCGAACCGGCCTCGCCGGTCACCAGACCGATGGCGCGCAGTTCCAGCAGATGTTTCAGGCGCGCCTCGGCCTCGCCCAGAGCGGCGGAGGGAAACAGAGCGTCCGGCTGGGGCGTCACATCGAAGGGGAAGGCGGTCAGGGCGAAGTGCTTGCGGTACATCAGCTCGCCTCCCCATCCAACTCACGCAAGCGCAGGGCCGAAGCGGGCGGCTGGGGTGCCGGGCCCTCGGCGCTGAGGGTCCGCGAGGGCCGTTCGCGTTTGACGAAGCAGTTGGCATAGGTCTGCACCACCCGGGCAAGCCCGACGGGCCGGTCCTGGTGGCAGACCTGCACCGGGCGCTCGGGCGGTGCGGCGGGGTCGAAGCGCAACAGCACCGTCTCCCCCACCAGGGCGGCATCGACCTCATAGACCACCCCGTTGAGGCTCACCGTGCGGTCCTTCTGGACCTTACGCTTGGCCTCGAACAGGAACAAATCCGTGAGGTCCAGCCCGGGCTCGGGAAAGCGCACCCCCGCGGCGTTCTGCGCCCACTGCTCCAGGGGCGTGAGCCCGGCCAGGCCGCGATGGGGGCTGTGGTGGTATTCCCCCTCGATCCAGACGGCCAGGCGGCGATTGAGCGCCGTGAGGCTGGCGGTATCCGCCGCCGTCAGGCGGGTCAGGACCTGGGCGCGTACGGTCCTGAAAAAGCGCTCTATCTTACCCTTGCCCTGGGGTCGGTAAGGGCGGGCATGGATCAGGGCGATCCCCAGCTTGGCACACACCAGGGCTAACTGCTGGGAGCGGTAATTGGCCCCATTGTCCACCTACAGGCGCTGCGGTAGTCCGCGGCGCAGGATGGCCTGCTGGAGCACCGGCAGGAAGGTCTGGGTATTCTCCGACAGGGCAAAGGCGGCAGAGGGGACGACCCGGGTGGCGTCATCGATGAAGGCGATCAAGTAGGTCTTGCGCCGGGTGCGATCCCCCACCCCGACGCTTGGCCCGTGCATCACATCACTCATCCACAGCTCCCCGGCCTGGACGAAGGCGAAGCGGCGCCGGTCGTGATCACCCGGGGCCTCCTTGGGCTTGGCCATCAGGCCATGGCGGGCGAGCAGCCGGTGCACGGTGGCGGGTGGCAGCGGCAGGTCCGCGGGCACCTCGGGGGACTTGCGCGCCTCGCGGATGACCAGCTGCACCGACAGCCTGGGGTTGTCCTCCTTGGTCGCCAACAGCGCCTCGGCCACCGCGGCGGGCAAGGCACGGACCTGACCGCGGTCGGCGCGCTCTTTGGGTAGCAGCGCCTCAAAGCCGCCGCGGCGATAGGCCTTGAGCCAATCGCGCAGGGTCTCGGCGGCCACCCGGGTACGGCTGCTGCCGGGGATGGTGTAGTCGAGCGCGGCCTTGGCGGCCAGGTGCTCGTAGAGCCCCTTGCTGCCCGGGGGCAGTTGCAAGAGGTCGGCGATCAGCCCGTAGCGAAACAGGCCGATGTCGTGTCGGCGATCAGTGTCGGGAGCGTTCATGGCAGCGGGTCTCCGTGCGACGCAGGCCCCATGCCTGCCAACGCGACCCTACGCCGCCACCCGCGGCGGGTCCGGCCCCACGGGTTGTTGGTAGGCCCCCGCGCACCCGCCCTCCCGCGCACACCGGGGGCGAAATCCGAGAGGGCTGGACAAGTTCGCCAGGAAGGGCTCACCGATGGGCCGCAATGCCACCAGCACCTCAAGCACCCCGAGGCAGGTGGCGAAGGCCGCCAGCGTGGCCGAACAGGGGAAGCGCTCGGGCAACAGCCCCTTGAGCGCCTGCAGCGCGGCATGGACGGCTTGAACCCGCCGACGCGCCCAGCGCAGCACCCCGGGTAGTTCGATGTCGGGGCGCAGGTCCCGACAGGCCGCCTCCAGGCTCGGCGCCTGCTCGGCGGCGCGCACCACGGCCTCGACCTCCGCCAAGGTCCCCTTCAGCCGGGCCGCCAGGCAGTCGGGCAGCAGACTGAAGGTGCGATGCCCCGTCGGACAGTACCAGCGGGCGATCTGCGTCCCGGGCGGAGTGACGCGTACATAGGTCCCGTGGCGGGCAAAGCCGCAGCCTCCTTTCGGATGCAGCGGACAGCGCGGCAGACTTGCCTTCCGCCAGGCACCTTGGCTAACGTACTCCTCGCCGGTCAGCGCACAGGCAAAACGTAGTTGCACCGGCCACTGGCCCGCACGGCGGCTACCGTGGCGGGCCTTCTTCTGTTCTGAGGTCCGGTTATTTTGCCGTACCCGAGGCGCCCCTGCTCACCGGTGGCGTTCCCGGGAAGCCTCAGGCGAACGCCCTCCCACTCTGCCTCACCCCTGCCAACCGTCCACCGGTGGCAGAGTGTTACGCAGGGCGGCCGGTGAAACGCGAATCAGCGTGAGGGATAACAGGGTGACGCTCAAAGCCCCGGCGCGACCCGACCGCACCTTACCCGAGGTGAGCGTCACCGCACTGCTGGCCAGCGAGATCAACCCACCACCCGGCGAGGCGCCACTGCGGTGGCTGTTGCTGACCAA
>JADZBU010000429.1 GCA_020851955.1 Chromatiaceae bacterium
CCACGTCCGGATACTCGGCGCCGACCTCGGTCGCCACCTCGCGCCAGAGCTCGGTGCATTCCAGCACATTGGCCTTGTCCACCGAGCAGAGGCGCTTGCCGCGCTGGCGGGCGATGTCGAAGGCGACGCGGCAGATGCGCCGGATCTCCGACTCGCTGTAAATCATGGTGTTGACGCCGACGCGCTCGCCATCTTCGCGGACATGGGTGCCCCGGGGTTGCCCAAAATAGATGTCGCCGGTCAGTTCACGCACGATGACGATGTCCAGCCCGGAGACGACCTCGGGACGCAGGGACGAGGCCGCGGCCAATTGGGGGTAG
Source organism: Chromatiaceae bacterium (assembly GCA_020851955.1). Lineage (GTDB taxonomy): Bacteria > Pseudomonadota > Gammaproteobacteria > Chromatiales > Chromatiaceae > M0108. Next base: position 321 of record JADZBU010000429.1, read on the forward strand.
AGGATGGCCGGGCGCAGGTTGGCGAAGAGGCCGAGCCCCGCGCGCAGGCCCAGCAGGCCCTTTTCCGGCCGGATGGCGATGGGCAGAGGCTCCCACTTGGGGCCGCCCACGGCGCCGAGCAGGACGGCGTCGGCCTCCCGGGCCAGTTCCAGGGTGGCCTCCGGCAGGGGGCCGCCGGTGGCGTCGATGGCCGCGCCGCCCACCAGGGCCTCGTCCATGTGGATGTCCAGGCCGTAATCGTCACGCAGACAGGCCAGGACCTTGACCGCCTCGGCGACGATCTCAGGACCAATGCCGTCGCCCGGCAGGATCAGAATCTTCTTGCTCACGTATCTCGTTGCCTTGTGAAATGATGGAGTTAGCGCCCGGAGGCGGTGGGGATGAGGGGCGTGCGCGCCTAGGCGAACAACCAGGGCGCCTCGCGCTGGCGCCGTTCCTCGTAGGCCCGGATCGCGTCCACATGATTGAGCGTCAGGCCGATGTCGTCCAGACCCTTGTGCAGGCATTCCTTGTGGAAGGGGTCCATGTCAAAGGGGAAGGCCTTGCCTCCCGCTGGCGTCAAGGTCTGGCCCAGCAGGTCCACCTCGATCTCCAGGGCCTGGGGGCCCTTGGCCAAGGCAAAGAGCCCATCGATCCGGGCCGGGTCGAGGACAATCGGCAGAATGCCGTTCTTGAAACAATTGTTGAAGAAAATATCGGCGAAGCTGGGGGCCAGGATGACGCGGAAGCCGTAATCCATCAAGGCCCAGGGGGCATGCTCGCGGGAGGAACCGCAGCCGAAATTCTCCCACGCCAGCAGGATGCTGGCCCCGGCGTAACGCGGATCGTTGAGGACGAAGTTCATGTTCAGCGGACGGTTGGTGCAATCCTGGCCGGGCTCGCCCTGATCCAGGTACCGCCACTCGTCGAACAGGTTGGGTCCGAAGCCGGTCCGTTCGATACTCTTCAGGAACTGCTTGGGGATGATGGCGTCCGTATCGACATTGGCCCGGTCGAGGGGGCAGACCTTGCCCGTGAAATCGGCGAATTTTTCCATTGACAGGCTCCTCTTAAAGCGTCCGCACGTCGACGAAGTGGCCGGTCACGGCGGCGGCGGCGGCCATGGCCGGGCTCACCAGATGGGTACGCCCACCCTGCCCCTGCCGGCCCTCGAAATTGCGGTTGGAGGTGGAGGCACAGCGCTCACCTGGCTCCAGGCGATCGGCGTTCATGGCCAGACACATGGAGCAGCCCGGGTCCCGCCACTCGAAGCCCGCGGCGCGGAAGATCGCATCCAGGCCCTCGGCCTCGGCCTGCTCCTTCACCGGGCCCGAGCCCGGCACCACCATGGCCAACTTGATGCTAGCGGCCACTTGGCGGCCTTTGACCACCTCGGCGGCGGCACGCAGGTCCTCGATGCGGGAATTGGTGCAGGAACCGATGAAGACCTTGTCCGGCCGGATTTCGGTGATGGGGGTCCCAGCCTCCAGACCCATGTACTCCAGGGCGCGACGCATGCCAGCGGCCTTGGTCGGATCGGGCTCGGCGGCGGGATTGGGAACCCGGTCGTCGATGGCCATCACCATCTCCGGCGAGGTGCCCCAGGTGACCTGGGGCTTGAGGGCCGCCGCGTCCAGGTGAACCACTCGGTCGAACCGGGCGCCCGGGTCACTGACCAGGGTGCGCCAGTGGGCGGCCGCCCGTTCGAAGAGTTCGCCTTGGGCGACAAAGGGCCGGCCGCGGACGTACTCGATGGTCTTGTCGTCAACCGCCACCAGACCGGCGCGGGCCCCCGCCTCGATGGTCATGTTGCAGACCGTCATGCGACCCTCCATGGACAGGGCGCGGATGGCCTCGCCTCCGAACTCGATGACATAACCGGTGCCGCCCGCGGTGCCGATCTCGCCAATGATGCCCAGGACGATGTCCTTGGCGGTGAGGCCCCGGCCCAACTGGCCATCGACGCTGACCAGCATGGCCTTGGCCTTGCGCTGCAGCAGGCACTGGGTCGCCAGGACATGCTCCACCTCGGAGGTGCCGATGCCGAAGGCCAGGGCCCCAAAGGCGCCATGGGTCGAGGTATGGGAGTCGCCACAGACGATGGTCATGCCCGGCTGGGTGAAGCCCTGCTCCGGACCCATGACGTGGACGATGCCCTGGCGGGGATCGCCCATGCCGAACTCGGTGATGCCGAACTCGATGCAGTTGCGGCCCAGGGTCTCGACCTGGAGCCGCGAGACGGGATCGACGATGCCCTTGTCGCGATCCGTGGTGGGGACATTGTGATCGGGCACCGCCAGGTTGGCCGCGACCCGCCAGGGCTGACGCCCGGTCAGGCGCAGCCCGGCGAAGGCCTGGGGCGAGGTGACCTCGTGGACCAACTGGCGGTCGATGTAGAGGAGCGCCGTGCCATCCTCGTCATAGCGGACGAGGTGCTCGTCCCACAATTTGTCATAAAGGGTCTGGGCAGCCATGGGGGGCCTCCGCGCATAACGAATCGAATCGCAAAAGAATAATGGGGCCTGGGATGGGGCGCAAACCCAGCATGCCCCGTCCGCCGGTCCCGGTCAGACGTAGCGCACTTCCAGGATCTCGAACTCGCGCAGCCCCCCCGGGGCATCCACGGTGGCCGTGTCGCCCTCGCGCTTGCCAATCAGGGCCCGGGCGATGGGGGAACTGATGGAGATCATGCCGAGGGCCAGGTCGGCCTCGTCATCGCCGACAATCTGGAAGCTGTGCTCCGTCTCATCCTTGTCCAGCTCCAGCACGATCGCCGTGGCGCCGAAGACGACGCGGCCATCCGTAGAGAGCTGCGTGACATCGATGATATGGGCGTGGGACAGCTTGCCGTCGATATCCTTGATGCGGCCCTCGATGAAGCTCTGCTGCTCCCGGGCGGCATGGTATTCGGCGTTCTCCTTGAGATCACCGTGCGCGCGGGCCTCCGAGATGGCCTGGATGACGCGCGGACGCTCGATGCGCTTGAGCCGCTCCAGTTCCTCGCGCAGCTTCTCGGCGCCCCTGGCGGTGAGGGGGACTTTGCTCATGGTGGTGTCCTCATCAA
>JADZBU010000430.1 GCA_020851955.1 Chromatiaceae bacterium
GCAAGACCCTCGGGCGTCTTGCCACCGAGTTGGCGCGCCGGCTGCGCGGCAAGCATAAGCCTTGCTACACCCCCCATGTGGACACCGGTGACTACCTCGTGGTCGTCAACGCCGAGAAGATCCGCGTCACGGGTAACAAACTCGCGGACAAGATGTACTACCACCACACCGGCTACATCGGCAACCTCAAGTCCATCAATCTTGGAAAGTTGCTGGCCAAGGCGCCGGAGCGGGTCATTAATCATGCCGTCAAGGGCATGATGCCGCGCGGGCCCCTGGGACGCGCCATGCTCACTAAGCTCCGTGTCTATGCGGGTCCCGAGCATGCGCATGCCGCTCAGCAGCCCAAGCCGCTCGACTTCTAAAGGATCAGGATTAGCCCATGTCGCAAATTCATTACGCCACCGGCCGCCGCAAAAGTTCCGCCGCGCGCGTCTATCTGAGCCTTGGCTCTGGCAAGATCACCGTTAACGACCGCCCGCTCGATACCTTTTTTGGCCGCGAGACCTCCCGCATGGTGGTGCGTCAGCCTCTGGAGACCGTCTCCATGCTGAATCGGATCGATGTCAAGGTCAGCGTTACCGGCGGTGGTAACACCGGGCAGGCAGGCGCCATCCGTCATGGTATCGCCCGCGCCCTGGTCGATTTCGATGAGAACATGCGTCGTCCCCTGCGCCAGGCCGGCTTCCTCACCCGCGATGCCCGCGAGGTCGAGCGTAAGAAGGTGGGCCTGCGCAAGGCGCGTAAGCGTCCTCAGTACAGCAAGCGTTAAGTTTTAGCGACCATCCAGGTGGCTTGCGCCTTCTAGAGACAAGCCATCCCCGTCGCCCCTTGGGGGATCGTCTAGCGGCAGGACAGCGGACTCTGACTCCGTTAACCGAGGTTCAAATCCTCGTCCCCCAGCCAAATCCAGGCCCGCTTCTCGCGGGCCTTTTTGTGTCTGGGGGTTCGGCATCTTGGTCCTCGCCGCGCTGGGAGGCACTGGTGGGCGCCAAGGGACAAAAACGAGGTCGTGGCGTCCACGCAACGCCCCAAGGCGATTTTTCCCCCTCCGAGGGCCAACTTTCGGCCTCAAGGATAAAAAAATTTCCCCTGTTGCGTTCTTTTGGTGCCTGTCCGGGGTCCGTCATTAAGTAAAATATAATATTAAAACAATACACTAAGGGATCTGACCATGGGGATTGTGCTAAAAAAGCAACAGATGCCCGAACTGTATCTTTTTCGAAAAAACTGTTGCGCCCTGTCCCTCCGTGGTCTATCATTCTCCTCACACGCATAACGCGTATCGCTTTTCAGCAGTCAATACTGGCAAATCAGCAACAGTGGAGAACACCATGAACAAGAAACTCGTTACCCTGGCCGTCGCCGCCGCTCTGGCCGCGCCCGCCGTCGCCATGGCCGATGCCACCCTGTACGGCAAGTTGAACGTCGGCCTCTCCTATATGGATCAGGATATGGGCGGCCAGGATGGCTTTAAGGGTTGGGGCATGAGCGACAACAAGGCTATAAAGTCCGGTTGGACCAACCAAAACTGGAATCTGACCAACCCCTTCATTACCACCCCTCAGGGCCCGGCCAACCGCTTGGGTGTCAAGGGTTCCGAGGACCTGGGTAACGGCCTGAAAGCCATCTACCAGGTTGAGCTTGGTTTCTCGCTGACCGACAGCAATAACCAAGCTACTAATGCGTATTCCAGTGAAACCATCACGATGCGTAACACCTTTGTCGGTTTGGCCGGCAACTTCGGTACCGTTTTGATGGGTCGCCATGACACCCCCCTGAAGATCTCCACGGGCCCCTTGGATCTCTTCGCCGACACCATGGCGGACTACAACAACACGGTTGGCTTCCAGGATATCCGCGCCGACAATGTCGTTGCTTACATCAGCCCCAGTTTCTCGGGCTTTCAGTTCGCGGGTGCGGTTCATACCGGCGGTGGTGCGACTTATCCTGGTTCGTTCAATAGCGATTCCGACAGCTTAGCGGAAGCCTATTCTCTGGCGGCCATCTATAAGAACGGCCCTTGGTATGCCAGTCTGGCCTATGAAGGCTTGGGCGAGGCACTCGCTGGGTACACTGATGCAGATATGGACGCCCCTGCTTATGATGGTGCCGTATGGAACAAGTTTCGCGTTGGCTTGGGCATTCTCGACTGGAACGGCTTCAGCCTGACCGGTATTTATGAAAACTGGGATAATAGCTTGTGGTTAGATGGCGCAAAAGCTGATCTCTGGAATGTCCAAGCGGGTTACACCTTCGGCCAGTTCATGGTCAAGGCTGCCTACGGTAGTAACACTCAAAATGACATCATCGCGGTGGCCGGTGGAGGAAGTGTTGGAGTAGGTGTTGATAGGGCCGACTACGTGGTCTTCACCCCAGAAGACTACAACTTTAAGTCTTGGTCCTTTGGGCTCGATTACAATCTGAGCAAGCGCACCAAGGCCTTTGCCCTGTACACCGCTAACGACTCCGACGATCTTGTTTGGATCGCCGAGGATCGTAATGACATCTATGCGGGCGAGCAAGGCATCAACTGGAACGGCTTCCAGCTTGGCATGATGCACAGCTTCTAAGCCTGGCTTGATCCCATCGGGATCAATAAACGGGGCCTTCGGGCCCCGTTTTTCGTGGGGCTGAAAAAAGGGGGGGTGGGTTAAACCGGCTCCAGCCGCCTCGCACCCGCCGCCGTCCCCAGGATCAGGACGTCTGCCCCGCGCAGGGCAAAGAGGCCCACGGTCACCACGCCGGGGATGTTATTGATGAGTTGCTCCAGTTCCCGGGGCTGATGGATGGCTAGGCCTTCCACATCCAGGATGACGTTACCATTGTCGGTCACCAGGCCCTGGCGCCAGACCGGGGTTCCGCCGAGCTTGACCAATTCCCGGGCGACGTAGCTCCGGGCCATGGGGATGACCTCCACCGGCAAGGGGAAGCGGCCCATGACCTCCACGAGTTTGCTCCCGTCGGCGATGCAGACGAACTTGTCGCTGGCGGCGGCGACGATCTTTTCCCGCGTCAGGGCCCCGCCCCCGCCCTTGATCAGTTCCAGGTGATGGTTGGACTCGTCGGCGCCATCCACGTAGAGGGATAAATCCCCGACCTCGTTAAGATCGAAAACCCGGATGCCCAGGGCCTCCATGCGTTGGGTCGAGGCCTCGGAACTCGAGACGGCCCCCTCGATCTTATTTTTGATCTTGGCCAGGAAGTCAATAAAGTGGTTCACCGTACTGCCGGTGCCCACCCCCACCAGGCCTCCCTCCACGTAATCGAGGGCGGCCTCGGCGGCCAGGCGTTTCATCTCGTCTTGGGTCATCATTTTTCTCCTCGTCCGCTCGTTGAAAACCCCGCCATGATAGCAAGTCCTCCCCAGGCCGTCGGCTTGCGGGTAAGATGGCAAGATGGCTGATAACTATATCGAACGCATCCTGCGGGCGCGGGTCTATGACCTGGCCCGGGAGACACCCCTGACCAAGGCGGAGGGCCTTTCGCGACGCTTCGGCAATCAGGTGCTGCTGAAGCGCGAGGACCTGCAACCGGTCTTTTCCTTCAAGCTGCGCGGCGCCTATAACAAACTGATCAACCTGGACAAAGAGACCCTGAATCGCGGGGTTATCGCCGCCTCGGCAGGCAATCATGCCCAGGGAGTCGCCATGGGGGCGGCGTGGCTGGGGGTCCAGGCCACCATCCTCATGCCCCGGACCACGCCAGCCATCAAGGTCCAGGCCGTGCGCGGCTTCGGTGCCAAGGCAGTGCTCCATGGCGATTCCTACGACGAGGCCTATGCCCAGGCGCTGATCTGGGCGGCCGAGCGCAACCTGGCCTTCATCCATCCCTTCGACGACCCGGATGTCATCGCCGGTCAGGGCACCATTGGCATGGAGATCCTGCGCCAGCACCCCCAACCGCTCCATGCCGTCTATGTGCCGGTGGGCGGCGGCGGCCTGATCGCGGGGATAGCGGCCTACATCAAATACGTGCGGCCCGAGGTGAAGGTGATTGGCGTGGAGCCCGAGGATGCCCCGACCCTTCATAGCGCCCTGGCCGCCGGCCACCGGGTGGAATTGCCTCAAGTGGGGCTCTTCGCCGACGGCGTGGCGGTGCGACTGATCGGCGAGGAGACCTTCCGCGTCGCCCGGGAGCGGGTGGATGAGGTGATTCTGGTCAGCACGGACGAGATCTGCGCCGCCATCAAGGATATTTTTGACGATACCCGCGGGATCGCCGAGCCCGCCGGGGCCCTGGCCCTGGCGGGGCTCAAGCGCCATGTCCAGGCGACGGGCATCCAGGGCCAGAACCTGGTCGCCATCGAGAGCGGGGCCAATATCAATTTCGACCGGTTACGCCACGTCGCCGAGCGCGCCGAACTCGGCGAGCGCCGGGAGGCCCTGCTGGCGGTCGAGATCCCGGAGCGGCCCGGCAGCTTCCTGGAATTCTGCCGCGCCTTGGGCAGGCGCCAGATCACCGAGTTCAACTATCGTTATGCCGACCGGCGGCGGGCCCAGGTCTTCGTGGGCGTCGAGTTGGGACGGGGCGACGAGGAGCGCAAGGAACTCCTAGCCCGGCTGGGGGAGAAGGGTTTTGGGGTGGTGGACATGACGGAGAACGAGACCGCCAAACTCCACATCCGCTTCATGGTCGGAGGCCATGCCCAGGGCCTCGCCGACGAGATGCTGGTGCGCTTCGAATTCCCCGAGCGCCCCGGTGCCCTGCTGAATTTTCTGACCGGTCTGGGACGGCGCTGGAACATCAGCCTTTTCCATTACCGCAATCATGGCGCCGCCTACGGGCGGGTGCTGATGGGGTTGCAGGTTGCCGCCCCGGAACGTCCCGAACTCCTCCAGCGGCTGGATGGCCTGGGCTATCGCTACTGGGACGAGACGGACAACCCCGCCTGCCGCATCTTCGCGGGGGCCAGCAGCGAAGATTGACCTCCTGGGGCGCAGCCAGCAGGGGGCCTCGGGCCCGGCGCGGGCGGCCGATTGCCGGAGCCTCAAGTACAAGGATGTTTTAGGGCAACCTACAGGGATGTAACCCAGCGCTGGCAACTCGACGGCCTATCGCAGGAGGGTCGGGTGGGGGCTGGCGGGGGTGTCGACAGCAGGGATGCTGTCGCCAAGCCTACAGGGATGTATTCACGGCGTCCCCCGCCAGACACCACCCGGCCCGGGAATCCGAAAATTAGCTAGTGCCAGGAGTAGATCCGTTTCTCCGTCACCACCATGTCCAGCCGAATATCCCAGGGGCGGACCTCGAGCCGCTCGACCCGCTGACACTCGTGAGCCAGGCCCACCAGGAGGGGACGGCGCCAGTGGGTGCGGCTGCTCAGGTAGGCGAGGGTCCGGTCATAGTAGCCACCCCCCATGCCCAGGCGGTTGCAGTCGGCGTCGAAGCCGACCAGGGGCAGCAGCAGCAGGTCGAGGGCCCAGGGGGGGCGGATCCGGCCGTTGCGCAGGCTGGGCTCGGGGATACCGTAGCGGTTGGCCCGCAAGGGAGCGCCGGCGTCATGGCGGACAAACCAGAGCTTGCGTCGGGGGTGGGGCCTGAGCACCGGCAGGAGGTAGGATTTATGACGGACCTGGGCTAATTGCCGCAAGGGACCCGGGTCGATTTCGCCATCGGCGGCCCAGTAACCGCCAATGTTCCGGGCGCGAAGGAAAACCAGATGTCGGCCCAGGATGCGGGCAAGCTGTTGGGCGTGATGCCGCTGGGTAGTGGCCGAGAGACGGCGACGCTCGGCTCGCAAGAGCCGTCGCAATTCCGGAATGGGCATCATGATGAGGGAGTGAAGGGGGACATTCCCCGCCTGTGCCGCCAAGACCTTTGTTCCTGAACCGGGAGGTTCAAGTGGGGACAGTCGGCTTTGCTTCAGGCTTCCCGCTCGAGGCGGACATGCGCAACGGCTCCGCGGTCATGCCCCCAGGGTAATGAATAGGCTCAAGAAAATACCCAGGCCATCTTCGAACACCGCAGGGAATGTCTGAGTACAAGGCTATACGCTTTCTGACTCCAGGTCTAGCCCCCTTTGCGTATCCAGGGTGCCGGCCAGGCGCTGCTGCATGATCTGCAGCCGGCTGGTGTCGGCGTTGGCGCCGGGGACGGCCTGATGCTGCCGAAACTGGATCAGCTCATGCGCGATGTTGAGGGCGGCCATGACGGCGATGCGGTCGGGGCCCACGATGCGGCCCGACTGGCGCATCTCGCGCATGCGGCGATCCACCAGGCGCGCGGATTCCAGCAGCCCTTCCTCCTCCTGGGGGCTACAGGCGACCCGATACTCCTTGTCGAGGATGCGCACCGTGACCGGGACTTGTTCTTGTTTCACAAATCTTCCTCCATGGTTTTGAGGCGAGAGACGATGGACTCGACCTTGCTGCGGGCGAGTTCCGTCCTCTCGACGAGTTGGGCGCGATCTTCCCCCAGGGTGACCTGACGGGCACGCAGCCAGGTATTTTCCTCGCGCAAGCGGTTACAGATCTGGATGAGTTCATCCACTTGCCGTTCAAGGGTTTCGATATCGAAATGGCTCACGGTTCAGCTTCCGAGATATGATCGGCGCACTATAAAAGGCTCTACCGCCAGGGTCAATCGGGCATCCTGCCGTGGTAGCTCCGGGCCCGATCCCGGCCAGCGGCCCGCCGGCCCGTGATATGATGCGCCCGTCTTGCACCCTTAGCCCAAATCGCCAGCATCCCCATGTCCGCCACCTCGGATTACGCCTATAGCGAGCTTGTCCAGGGGCTCGAGGAATCGACCCTGAACGCCTCCCCCGCCGAGGCGCACGGCCTGCTGTGCGGACTCCTCTGCGCCGGGGCGCCCGAGGCCGAGGCCATCTGGGGCCGCGAACTCTTCACCCAGGGCGAGCAGGGCGCCCAGCCGCTGGAGCTGCCGCCGCCGCTGCGGACCCTGGCTGACCTGGCCCGCGCCGAGTTGGAGGGGGAGGATCTGGCCTTGACCCTGGTGCTGCCGGAGGAGGATGCCCCCCTGCGCGAGCGGGCGGAAGGCCTGTACGACTGGTCCCGGGGCTTCATCCTGGGCCTGGGTCTGGCGGGCCTCAAGGCCGAGGCCCTGTCGGATCAGGCCCGGGAGGTCCTCGGCGACCTGGTGGAGATCACCCGCCTGGATCTGGAAAGTCTGGAAGGCGGCGCGGACGGGGACGAGGAGGAGGGCGCCCTCATTGAACTGCGGGAGTTCCTCTGGGTCGCCGCCCGCCTGCTCCATGAAGAAACCGGACACCCAAGGGGCTGAAGCCATGGCAAGCGACAAGTCTCCCGCTTCGACGACCGCCGCCTCACCGGCCCTGACGCCCCCCATCCCTCCGGCGGAATACCAGCGCCGTCGTCACCGCCTGCTCGCCGCCATCGGCCGGGAAGGGGTGGCCATCCTGACCACGGCCCCGGAGCAGGTGCGTAACGGTCACACCCATTACCCCTATCGCCAGGCCAGCGATTTTACCTACCTGACGGGCTTTCCCGAGCCCGAGGCCCTCCTGGTCCTGATTCCCGGCCGCAAGGAGGGCGAGGTGGTGTTCTTCTGCCGGCCCCGGGACCCGGAAAAGGAGGTCTGGGAGGGTGCCCGGGCCGGGGTCGAGGGGGCCGTCAAATTTTACGGGGCCGATCAGGCCTATCCTTTTCACGCCCTGGACGAGGAGCTGCCCCGCCTGATCGCGGATCGCGACCAACTCCACTATCCCCTGGCCCGGGACGCCGACCTGGATCTCAAGGTCATGGGCTGGATTCAGCAGTTGCGGGCCCAGGCGCGCGCCGGGGTCAGTGCCCCGCGAGCCCTGGTCAGTCTCGAGGCCCTGCTCCACGAGCAGCGCCTCATCAAGGATAAGACCGAGATCAAGCTGATGCGCCGCGCCGCCCGGGTCTCCGCCGCGGCCCACCGCCGGGTGATGCGCTTCTGCCAGCCGGGGCGCTGGGAATTCGAGTTGGAGGCCGAATTCACCCGCGCCTGCGCCGAGGGCGGTGCCCGCTTCCAGGCCTATCCGCCCATCGTCGGCGGCGGCGCCAACGCCTGCGTCCTCCACTACGCGGACAACGCCGAACGCCTGCGGGACGGCGACCTGGTGCTGATCGATGCCGGTGGCGAACTGGACGGCTATGCCTCCGACATCACCCGCACCTACCCCGTCAATGGGCGCTTCAGCCCGCCGCAACGGGAGATGTACGAACTGGTCCTGGCCGCCCAGGCGGCGGCCATCGCCAAGGTGGTGCCGGGCAATCGCTGGATCGAGCCCCACGAGGCCGCCGTCAAGACCCTGACCCGGGGCCTGGTGGATCTGGGCCTGCTGGCGGGGGGGCGCAAGGCAGTGCCCAAGCTCATCCGCGAGGAGGCCTACAAGCCCTACTTCATGCACCGGACCGGCCACTGGCTGGGCATGGACGTGCATGATGTCGGCGATTACAAGCGCGGTGGCGACTGGCGGCGTTTCGAGCCCGGCATGGCTCTGACGGTGGAGCCCGGACTCTATGTCGCCCCCACCCGCCAGGAGGCGCCCAAGCGCTTCCGGGGCATTGGCATCCGCATCGAGGACGATCTGGTGGTGACGGCGGAGGGTCACGAGATCCTGTCCCGCGATGCCCCCAAATCGGTGGCGGAGATCGAGGCCTGGATGGGCGGTTAGGCCCGGCTCGACTCAGGCCTGGGTAAGGAAAGCGATCGGTAAGCGAGATGTCAGCGACACAATACGATCTGATCATCGTCGGCGGTGGGCTCGTGGGAGGCAGCCTGGCCTGCGCCCTGGGGAGGGCCGGTCTGCGGGTGGCCCTGGTGGAGGCCCTGGCCAGCGCCGTACGGAGCCAGCCCAGCTATGACGAGCGGGTCCTGGCCCTCTCCTGGGGCAGCCGGCGCATCCTGGAGGCCATGGGCCTGTGGGCCAGCCTGGCCCCGGGCGCCGAGGCCATTCGCCGCGTCCACGTCTCGGATCGGGGCAGCTTCGGCTTTGCCCGCCTGGACGCGGCCGAGGAGGGGGTCCCGGCCCTGGGTTACGTGGCCCCGGCCCGGCTCATCGCCCAGGCCATCCAGACCCGGATGGACGGCGTCGCGGTCTTCTGCCCGGCCCGCTTGCTGGGCTTTCATCTCCAGGAGGATCGCGTCGAGGTGGAGGTGGCCAGCGGCGGCGAATCCCAACTCCTGAGCGCCGCCCTGCTGGTGGCGGCGGACGGCGGCGATTCCGCCATCCGCAAGCGCCTGGGATTCGAGGCCCTGGCGCGCGGCTATGGTCATGACGCCATCATCACCACCGTCACCCCGGATCGGCCCCAGCCCGGCGTCGCCTTCGAACGCTTCACGGACACGGGCCCCCTGGCTCTGCTGCCCATGACCGAGGGCCGCTATTCCCTGGTATGGACGGCGCGGGAGACCGAGACGGCGGGGATTCTGGGGCTGGATGACCAGGCCTTCCTCGACCGCCTCCAGGCCCGCTTTGGCTACCGCCTCGGTCGCCTAGGCCGCCCCGGCCGACGGCTGGCCTACCCTCTCAACTTGCTGCTGACCCGAAACCCGGTGCGCCAGCGCCTGGTCCTCATCGGCAATGCCGCCCATACCCTGCACCCGGTGGCGGGCCAGGGCCTCAATCTCGGCCTGCGCGACCTGGCGGCCCTGGCCGAGATCGTCACCGACCGGGTGCGCGCCGGTGCCGATCCCGGTACCCCGGAGGCCCTGGCGGCCTACCAGGGCTTGCGGGGCGGCGACCAGGACCGGACGGGCCTGGCGACGGATTTTCTGGCCCATCTCTTCGTCAACCCCTGGCCGCCCCTGCGTCTTGGGCGCGACCTGGGTCTGCTGGCCCTGGATCTGTTGCCGAGGGCCCGCCATGGCCTTGCCCAGCGTTTCATGGGCACCGCCGGGCATCTGCCCCGGCTGGCCCGAGGTCTGCCGCTATGAAAACACCGGATCTCGAATGTGATCTCCTTGTGGTCGGGGGTGGCATGGTGGGCGCGGCCCTGGCCGCGGCCTGTTCCGGCCAGGGTCTGACGATCGCGGTCGC